>JAIERK010000168.1 GCA_019746975.1 Candidatus Obscuribacterales bacterium | reverse complement strand
GGCTACTCGTTTCACCGTATCCGATACTGGAATGGCAACAGTGCAAGCACCATGTTCGATGACTGATGAAATAGTGTCGTTAATCAGCTTTTCTGTCAGGAATGGCCGGGCGGCATCATGCACCAGTACGAAGTCCGGCCGCTCACCGATTTCAGACAGATGTACCAATCCTTTATATACGGATTCCTGACGTGTTTCACCTCCACCGATGACTTCTATAGAAGTGCCGTCATCTTGGGCTCTAGCTCGGCGATACTCGAAAATCTCTTTTTCTATCTGCGGGCGAACATCTTCATGTGATACGAGAATGATTCTTCCAACCTGGGGATGATTGCAAAAGGATCCGAGGCACCACATATACAATGGATGTCCTTTTAATATAAAACATTGTTTGTGCTTCTTTTGTCCACCCTGGGAAAAACGGCTGCCTATACCACCTGCTGCAATTATTGCTGCTACGCGAGTGGCTGGCGATTGAGTGGTCAAGCTGTGAACCTGTTAGTTGGTTGCCGTCTCGGAGAGATCGGTGTCGACTTGAACAGCACCGTCGATGGTGGATTGATCCGGGTCGCTGAATTTGTCGATAGAGGAGTCTGTTACAGTGATTTCCGAAGCAACTTCATCTGCGTCTTTTGAAACTAATGAGACTTCGGATTCGAATGTGTTGTGCAGCTCTTCGGGGAGCGCTGTGGCAGAAGCGCCTCGACCGATAGCTTCTTCAGCGCCCGGGACACCAATAGGCGGTGCATCCGGATCTGGCGAAGCGTCGAACAGATCTTCCTGCATGAACTCCTCACCAGGGGTGGTTGCTCCTGCTTCGGCGTGACCGCCAATCTGTTGTCTGAAATGCTTGCCGTCTTTCGACAGTCTGAAATACTCCTGAAACTTCTTGGTCGTAGTAAGAATCGGACTTCGACCTTCTTCGCGCTTGTTGATCAGCTCACGTACTATGAGCTCTTTGATGTGGTCGTATGCGCCGGCGCCGCGAATCTTGATGATTTCTGATTGAAGAACCGGTTGTTTAATTGCTATTGCAGACAGTGTGCGGATGAGCGCGGTCGGCATGTCGATTGGTACGAACTCGTCAACGAAATGCGTATATTCATCTTTGACCTGAATGATATATCCGTCGTCGTCTGCAACTTCAAGACCGCCGTTGCGACTCTCATAATCATGAATCAACTCAATGATCATTTGCCGAACCAGGTTGACTTCAGCATTGACTAATCTCGCGACTGCCTGCGCTCGCATTGGCTTTTCCGTCAGGAAAAGAGCCGCTTCGATTTGTGCTTTGATCAGATCGTTGGACATTATGCCACCACCGTATTTGACACCGATGAGTTACACAACGCTAGGAATAATGGACCGTAGAACTCTTCTTGATGCAAATCTATTTTACCGGCATTGGAAAGAAATAGCGATGCGAGAAATGCATCGACCCAGTCATTGTGACTTTCCATCAAGGGTACGAGTTTAAACAACTCGATTTGTTCTCCGAGTTTCAATATTTTTGCAAGAAGGATTTCGACCTTTTCGATCGTAGTCTCGACATCTTCATCGTGTGCCAGATCGAGGAGATCATCGACGGAATCTACTTCGTGCTGTCCAGCAAGTTCGATAACAGCTCGGGGAGGTTTTTTTTCGGCACGAATCTTTTCAATTCGTTCTGCTTCTTTCAGTGCCGCGATCAGTTCTTCGAGAGTTACTTGCCGCTTTCGTACTTGCCGGCGTTGGGCTCGCCTGACGATTGCACGTTCTAAGTCCTTCAGCGTAATTTGCCGTCCGACTTCCTGCGCATTGGAGTCGTACAACAACCCATCTCCGTCTTCAAAATCAATGAAGTCGTCGCCGGAAGGTTCGTCTGCCGAAAAGTTCAGAAGAGCCTCCGCCTTCATTCTCAGGAGGACGCAAGCGTGGAAAAGGATCTTTCCACTCTGCCGCAAATTCTCCTTTGGGGCGGCGGCGATCAATTTTAAGAACTTGTCGGTTACATCGATAATGTCGACTGCTTTTGGATCGATCTCACCCTTTTGAGCCAATCTGACGAGAATTTCAATACCGTCTGAAGGCGCGACGCTCTCTCCACCTGCTACCTGAATGAGCTGATCGGCATTGACCTCGAGCACTATGGGCGGTTGCAGAGCATCCTCTGTCGGTGTGTTCGTTGTTTCCGTTTCTATTGCTTCGCGCGGAGCTTGTACCGCAGTGTGCGCCTGTTCGTCGCCACCGGGTTCGAAGTTTTCGAATTCAGTAGTCCTTCCAGCTGGAATCGATCCCGGTGCGTCGTGCGCTTTTTGGCTCTTAGCAGTGTCTGTACTCGCATGCACGTCGTCACCAGGTTCGAAACTGGCTGACTCTGAATTGCTCACAATTGAAGTCGATTTAGTTGTGTCCTTGTCGGCTTCGTTCTGAGCGCCTGCAGTCGTATATGCTTGATCGGCACCGCTGGCTGCGGCGGAGGAAGTAAGCGAGATATCTGATGTGCTTACAGACGGTGTCGGATCTATTACATCCATCGCGGTCGCTACGCTCCCATCGCGTGAGGTGCAGGTGGATCAGACTTGTCGATTGACTGAATGCCGTGCGGCTCTGGTATCTTGATTTCGTGAATGCCTACGACACGAGAATATCCGTCGGCTCTTAGTGAGACACCGATGGCGTGATCGGAATTTTCGATCATGGGGCGACGCAGACTGACGACGACGAATTGCGCGGTGCCGGATTGTCGTTTGACCATCCTAGCCAATCTTTCAGCATTGGCTCCGTCAAGCATCATATCGACTTCGTCAAAGGCGTAGAACGGTGCCGGTGCGAATCTTTGGAAAGCGAACACGAACGACAACGCTGTAAGCGATTTCTCTCCACCGGAGAGCGCTTCGATTCGTTGCATTTTCTTGTCGCGTGGTTGGGCTCTTATGATCAAGCCACCTTCGAACGGCTTGTCTGGGTGTTCCAGTTCGAGACGTCCATGACCGTGGCTGAGCTCGGAAAAGATCTCCTGGAAGTTTTGATTGACAGCTTCAAAAGCTTCCATGAAGGTTTTCTTCTTCAGTTCTCCGTAACCGTCGATTCGTTGGAGAATTTCGTCCTTCTCGGACTCTAGTGTTGCGAGGTTTTCATCGAGCTCAATCTGCCGCTGCTCGGTGGTGTTGTAGTCCTCGAGCGCTTTCATGTTGACAGGTTCTAGCTGTCTCATTCGTCGTTCTAGACGCTCGACCTCTTTCTTGAGCTCCTCAACGGTCTTGCTGTTTGGCGGCTCGTAGTTAGGGTTCGTGTCGAGAATCTGGGCAATCTCTTGCTTGACGTTTTGCAGTTCGCGGTTGACGTCGAAGTGTGACATCTGGCGTTGCTTACGTTGTTCGATTACACGTATTACTTCTTGATCCAGTTTGGTCTTCGCGATCTCTTGAGCGGTCACGTCGTCGTGAATCTTGTCCTTTTGCGCTCGTAAATGCTCGAGTTCATCGGAGATCTGGCTGACTTTCTTTTCCATCGCAGCGATGTTCGAATTAAGAGCAGCGATGTTTTCCTCGAATACAGGCTTTTGAATTCCTATATCTGTGATCTCTTGTTGCACGGTCTCGAGCTCTTTCATCAACCCATCGCGATTGTTATTCTCGACGTTTTCTTCAGTATCCAGTCTATCAATCAGTCGCTGAATCTCTTTACATTCATTCTCGACGGCCTGGAAGTCTGACCGAATCTCTTCAGACTCAGTGATGAGCTTCTCTAGTTGCGACTGTTTTCCTTTGTCTCTGATGCCTTCTAGCGACTGTTCGAGGACTGCGATTCGTCCTTCCATGTCTTTCAGGGCATCGTCTATAGCGGCGGACTCCTGGTCGATCACATCAATCTCATCGCCCTTTGAACGCAATTGAGGCTTGATACTTTCGATTGAGTCGTCCAGGTCGGTTGCATTCTTGCGATGGTTTTCAATCTCAGCTTTGCGTTTTGCAAGCTCTGCTTTAGCTTCGCCTTGCTTTTTCCGTTCCTCTGCGAGGTTCTGTGTGAGCTCCTTGACGGAATCTTTGAGCCAGCGAATCTGATCGGCGACATTCTTTGCTGTTTGCTTCAGAACGCCAAGATCGGTTTCGCCCTTGCTCGAGAAATGATAGCGAGATTTGTTGTCCTTACCGCCGGTGATACTACCGGATTTTTCAAAAAGCTCACCCTCGGTCGTGACCATGCGGGCCTGATTGATCATCTTCCGTGCGTTGTGGATGTCATCAACGACGATTGTTTGACCGCAGGCATACTGAAATGCCTTAGTGAAGCGGTTATCGAAATCGACCAGGTTGTATGCAAAATCGATTACTCCGGGGCGGGTCGGCAACAAACCTGGTGGCTGCGCCACGATTTTATTGAGCGGCACGAAGGTTGCTCGGCCGGCGTTGTTATCCTTTAAGTAGTTGATGCACTCTTGGGCCACATGATCGTCGTCGACTACGATATGTGTCATGCGTGCTCCGATACATGTCTCGAGCGCGACTTGATAGTCTTCGTCGACAGAGCCGAGCTGTCCGAGGGTACCGTGCACACCTCGGATACCGGACTTGAGAATCGCTTCGACGGATCTGCCGTATCCGCTTTCGCCGGACACCTCTTTGGCCGTTTCTAATTCGATGATCCTGCGATTGACTGACTGGAGCGCTTGTTGCTTAGATTCGATCTCCTCTTGCGTTGAATCGAGCTCTGCTTCGAACTGCTCGATCGAGCGATCGATTCCCAGTACAAGCGCATCCTGATCAACGAACTTCTTCTCGAAGAATCCAAGCTGCGTCTTCAAAGATGCCGATTTGCTTATCTTTTCTGTCGCGGAGGAGCGAAGACCTTCGAGTTCCTTCTCCACTCCTTTGCGCCTGGTCTCGAGCTCAGTCTTCTTTAGAGAGAGTGTGTGCTTTTCATCTCTGAGCGATTGCAGGTCGGTGTGCAGACCCGATACTTTTTCGGATGACTTGTCTTTCTCCTGGCGATGAACCTCGATTTCCGCCATTACAGCGCTGTAGGCGCCCTGTCTCTCCATGAGGACAAGCTCGACGGCCTTCATATCTTCTATGTGCTGCTTTTTCTGCTTGCCGAGTTTGCTGAGGTGCTTCTCGATAGCTTTGACCTGATCCTGAATGTTTTTGAGGCGCTTTTCTTTTTCGCCAATAACACCCTGAAGGTTCGAAAGTTTGTTCTCTTCGCGTGTTAGTTCCCCGCGTTTGTTCTCGAGTTCCTGTCGCAGAAGCAGTTGTTCGTTGCCGCCCTTGTTCTTAATCTCCTCGTCGATGCGGCCCATTTCAGCGCGAAGGGCGAGAAGATTTATCTCGGTCTCATGAAGCTTGTCGGCAATTTCTGACTCTTTGCCTTCCAGTCGCGCAATTTCAGCGAGCTCCTGCTTGGCCTTCTCTTCGAGCTCCTGAGCTCGGACGAAAATCAAATCGCGCTCGATGGTCTCTTTCTTTGTCTTCAAATCCAGATACTTGAGAGCCTGATCTCGATCTGAGCGCAGGACCTCGAGTCTGGCAATAATTTCGGTGAGAACAATTCTCTGGTGTTCTATTTTCTCTGCCACCGCAGTTAGTTCACCTTGAGCCTGGTCGATATGCCGGTCGAATTGGGCAACACCCGCCAGCTCGTCGATAATGCGTCGGCGCTCGGTGGCGCTCATGGTGACAATGCCGGTCACGTCGCCCTGCATGATCACATTGAAGCCTGTCGGACTAACGTTATATCGCATGAGGCGATCATGGATCTCAGTGAGCGTAGAGACCTTGCCATTTAGTAGGTATGTACTCGTATATGAGTTGTCTTCCTTTACCTTGATTCGGCGCGTTACTTCAATCTCTACGTTGTCCGGGCTTACGAACTTAACCCTGACTTTCGCTTCTTTCTTGCCGCTCAGATTGTTAAGAAGATCGGGCAGCCGCTCAGCGCGCATCGACCTAGTCGACGATAATCCGAGAGCAAAAAGTAGGCTGTCGATGATGTTGGACTTACCAGACCCGTTCGGTCCTGAAATCGTCGTAAAGCCGTCTAAGAGAGGCACAAGCGTCGATTTTCCGAACGATTTGAAATTGTCTAGTTCGATTTCCTTGATTCGCAAAAGGTCTTCCCGCTCCAGATCCCCAGCCGCATTACACTACACACTTGAATAAGTGTCAAGCATAATGGTTGCGCGCGTGGTGCTGGAATCGTCCTTTCTAGTAGTCGCATATCCACGGAATGTCCACGATATGCACTATTCCCGACTGTGATACCAGAGAATTTTACTGTCACCACCCATGGTTTGTCACCATGGGTAGTTACTCGAATTTCAACTCGATCGCGCCAGTATGTTTTTGAAAAAACGAGCTGTGTATATAGACAGGCGATCTGTTGAGGGTGTGATCGTCGGCTGTAGCATTGATATAACAGACATGTTACCCTTACCGGTTGTTGTACACCTTGCTGTCAAGTGGCGCTGATTGCACCAGGATTCGGGAAAAATGCATACTCCTCGCAAAGAAAAAACTGCTCTTCTTGGTGATTTGTTGGTTCGGTCCGAGCTGATTAGCCGGCACGACCTGACCACCGCTCTGACGATTGCCAGGCAAATGAGTCTGCCTTTGGGTCATATTTTGTCGGTCAATCGCTTTGTCAACGACCACGAGTTGTATGCTGCTCTTCGAGTGCAAGCTCTCATCAGAGACAAGTTGCTTCCGGAGCAACAGGGACTCGATGCACTGTCAATGGTCAGAGAGAAAAGCATCCCATTGGAAGAGGCTCTCGAGACCAAGGGGTGGAAATCAGAGTATTACGAGTTCACCAACAATCTTGGTAAGCTCTTGCTAGATGCCAATGCACTTGCTGAAGAAAGGCTCGAAGCGGGAGTTGCAGTTTGTCACTCGTCCGGCTTGCCGTTAGCCCGAGTTCTCGTATTGCAAGGTGCCATATCGGAGTTCGTCGCTTATGCGGCGCTCACCGCTCAGATGTTGTTGCGGGATAAAAAGATAGCGAGGGATCAGGCGGTCGGTGCCCTGAGATTGACCTCGATGCATGGAGACACTATCGAGGACTACCTCGAGTTCGGCGGCCTGCGGAAAATTCGTCCTGACCATATTTTGAGACTCGGGGAAATGTTTGTTTTATCCGAGCTCGTATCGGAGCTTGATCTTCTCTCGGCTGTCGAACGCGGCCTCGTGGAAGCTCAACCGATAGGCCACATTCTGGTCAGCCACAATCTGATCAAGGAAGAAGTTATTGAAGCGGCTTTGCGCTTACAAGATCTAATCCGCGAACACAAACTAGATCCGCTTCAAGCTGTGGATGTTCTAAAAGAGTATGCCGCTCAAGACAAGCTCTCTCTTGAGGAGATCATCCTCAGGGTCGCAAGTAAAAAGGTTCTTCCTCCCCCAACTGCAGGTCTGCAGGCCGATGATGCAAAACTGCTGGAGACGATCCACGGATTAGGTTTTGTCTCCGAGCTCGAGCTGGCCAACATCTGCAAGGAGGTCAATAAGGGCGGAATCTCGGTCATGGATTATCTAACCAGCGAGACAAGATTTCTTCTCACTGAGGCAAAGTTGAAGACGTCCATGCGATGCCGTGAGCTGGTCGACAGAGGTGCGCTCACGTTGGAGCAGGCGATATTTGCCGTGCACATTTGGGTCTGGAGTGGTGGCGACTTCGACAATGTGATCAAGGACATTGGTTGGCTGCCTGAAATTGAAAAATCGAGGCAATAGACTTTTGGGTTCCCACCGTCGCAGTTGATCAACCGCTGCTTTCAAGTTTGCGAATCAACTCTTTTGCAGAGGCACTGTCTGTATCGTCCGGAGATGCCTCAATAAAGGATTTTAGCTCTTTCAATGCCTCGGAATTCTTTCCTGCCTTGATCAACACGAGCGCTAAATTGTAGTGAGCCGAGTTGAGTGATGGTTCCAAATGTAGTGCCTGCGTATACTCATCGATGCATTCCTGGGAATGGTCGCCAGTTAGTTGCGAGGCGATGAGAGCGCGATTGAAGTGACATTCTGAATCTTCCGGAAACTGCTTCACCCATTTCTTCGACGACTCGTCGGCCTGTGGCAATCTTTCCGTTGCGATTAGCATTCGAAGAATTGCTCCCATGGCTGATTTTCGCAAGCTGCGCTCGGGCTTAAGATCGAGCGCTCTTTCGTATTGCAAAATCGAACCTGCTGCATCTCTGTTCGAGTCAAGATAGCGAGCAAGTGCGATGTGGGTTCTTGCATCGTTAGGCGCTAGTTGAGTTGCTTTTCGTCCTTGTTTTATCGCCTCATCCAAATCGCCTGCTTTTTCACTGGCATGAGCCAGTTTCAGAACGATGTCCGGATTGCCTGGACTGAGCACAGCCAATCGAGCAAGCGAGGTGCGCGCTTCTTTGTATTCTTTGTTGGCTAGGAGTACGTCCGCCAAAAGCAGGAGAGATTGCCATTCTCCAGGTGCTTCCGATTTCAATTCTCGGCCGATTTTGAGAGACTCTGCCTCTTCTCCCGTTTCCATGAGAGCGCGTGCATACGCGACCCGCGCGGGAAGCAGAGTCGGATCGAGTGCCAGTGCTTTCTTTGCATCGTCGATCGCGAGCTTCGGTTGACCGATTGCGAGCGATAGAAACGCTCTGTTTGTAAATGCGCCAGCATAATTCTCATATTCACGGATCGCCCGATCGAAATACGGTGCCGCCGCCGAATACTGTCCGCGAGCCGCTAACATTGCGCCTAAGTTGTTGTTGAATCTCGCATACAATGGCGCGATTTTTACCGCATCGGCAAACTCCTTTTCGGCATCATGAAGATTGTTCAACGCAATTTGATCGAATCCTATTACTTCTTGCCAATCAGCCTTATCGAAGTTTTTCTCCTGAGGACTGGTACCAGGGTAGGGCAGCGTCAGTCCTAATTCATCAACGACCAGCAAGGAGCGATTCCTCTCCGTGATCGGATTCAGTAATTCAGTCGTTTTGTCGGCAGTTTCTTGTACAGTCGCTTTGGTGCCGTTATTCCCGAACATTGATCCAACGACAGGCAGTCCCCGCATCACTGGAATGCCTGTCTTGTCGCCGCTCTTTTTCTTTGGTACGGGAGCAGGTTGACTTTTGGCATCCTGTTTTTTCAAGGAAAACCAACCGAGACTAACCATATATGGTAGCGGTTGTTCTGAGAGATATAAGTAGATGTGTGCTTTGCGCTCGCCCTTGAAAGCCTCTTCTCCGATGCGAATGCGATGATCCTTTTCCATGCGAGCTCTAACTGCTAGCGTTATTGCTGTCAACGACCGTAAATCTTCAGGCTTGGTGGCACCAGCAGTTGTCTCGCCAGGTGAAGTAGACGGCGCTGGTGTCGCGGTCTGCGCGCTGGTAGTCTGACAGAATGCAAATGCAGTTAAACAGGAAATTATCAAAAATTGGAAGCTCCCGCCTTTCAGCTTTTGGCCTCGAGTCTTTCCAGAATGATCGAAAATGTCGCGGCGCTGCTCGGTCATGGTGGATAGAGAATCTTTCCTCGGTAAAATCCAATTATGCATTCACTCTACTCTTCACAGCTGAAGACCACTAAAATTGCTAAGGTCTTCCCGCGACAATGGTCGAGAAGGATAGCATCCTTCAAGGATAGTTTATATAAATAGGTACGATCCGATCGATCGTTCGTGCACCAGAGACGC
This sequence comes from Candidatus Obscuribacterales bacterium, assembly GCA_019746975.1. Taxonomy (GTDB): domain Bacteria; phylum Cyanobacteriota; class Vampirovibrionia; order Obscuribacterales; family Obscuribacteraceae; genus JADYXR01. The sequence continues at coordinate 21,832 of JAIERK010000168.1, read as the reverse complement.
ATTGTCTTTGCGGATCGGGGATTTTGGTGATGTCAAGTCCGATTTCATTTCAAACTGAAGCCGTGTGCTCCTGGTCTGGCGCCAGGGCTGGTCGCCTGATTACTCCTCATGGCGTAATCGACACGCCTGTATTCATGCCGGTCGGTACGCACGCCGCTTTGAAAGCGATGACTTTCGACGATGTAAGAGATTGCGGTGCCGAGATCATTCTTTCAAATGCATATCATCTATATCTAAGACCGGGACATGAGCTTGTTAAGATTGCCGGCGGCCTTCATCAGTTCATGGCCTGGGATAAGCCTATTCTTACCGACTCTGGCGGCTTCCAGGTCTTCAGTTTGGATCATTTGCGCCGCATCACCGATGATGGCGTATATTTTAAAGATCACAAGGATGGACGGGAGCACTTCATCGGTCCGGGAAAATCGATGGAAGTTCAAAACGCTCTTGGTGCCGACATCATCATGGCTTTTGATGAGTGCGTGAAGAATCCTGCTACTTTTGAAGAAGCGAGAGCAGCGATGATTCGCACACACGATTGGTTGGATATCTGCGTGGAAAGCCACGCCAGGAAAGCCGATCAAGCGTTGTTCGGAATAATACAGGGGAGCATGTATGAGGATTTGCGCCGGGAATCGGTGGATGTTGTAACGTCTCATGATCTGCCAGGCTTCGCCATAGGAGGCGTAGCCGTAGGTGAGAATCGCGCGGAAATAGAGCGCATTGTAATGTTCACAGCACCTTTAATGCCGGTGGCAAAACCAAGATACTTGATGGGTGTGGGAACACCTTGGGATATTTTGTATGCCATCAGATGTGGTATCGATATGTTTGACTGCGTATCACCGACACGCTTGGCGAGACATGGAGCTGTTTTTACCTCAAAGGGTCGCATCTCTTTGCGAACGTCTGCACACAGCAAGGATTTTTCTCCGATTGATGACGCGTGTGATTGCTATACATGTAAGCGTCATACGCGTGCCTATCTACATCACCTGGTCAGATTGAAAGAGATGTCTGGCGCAACTTTGTTGTCAATACATAATGTTCGGTATCTGATTCGGGAGGCAAAAGCGGCTCGCGAAGCTATTCTCGCTGGAAATTTTCGCGAACACTTCGAGCGGCTGGCGCCGCTCCTGTCGACGCCTGAGAGTGTGAGTGGCTCGTCAAATTAGGGATGAGCTAGTCCTTTGCGGGATACAAAAGGCGGTTTCCCAACTGCAGCGATCACAGTATTCTTCAACTCGTGAATTGCGCATTCGAACATGCTCAATGCCGGCGAGACGTCGGCGGTCCCGGTGAGCAGTCACACTTCGTGGACGCAATTCCTTGTGAGAACGTCAATTCGAACATGCGTGGAATCAAGCCGCAGTAGTCAAGTCGCTGTTGGCAAGTTAATCAAGTCGTTGTGATCAAGCCGTTAGTTGCTGGCTTCGATTTCGTCTTCGTCTTTGACTTCAAGCAAGATTGGCTCTTCTTCGCGATTTTGCGTGATCAATTTTGACGAGCCGTCTTTACCCATGTTGCCTTTGAGCGCCAGTAGCTCCATCTCGATGTCTGCTTGACCTTCGAAATTCTTGAATTTTTTCTCCAGCGAGTCGCTGCCCAGTTCTGCCAGAGCAGCCGCTCTTGCTTCCTTCTCTGCGACTTTTGTCTCCATTCGTTCTATCACTGACAGAGCGCCAGAAGCGGTCGACTTCGAAAGGATTTCATTGGCTTTGGATGTCGCCTGAGCCGCTTTGTCACGGGCGATGAGCACTTGCTTTTTGGTGTACGCTTTTTGAACTTCATTCTCGAGCTCAGTGAGGCGCTGACGGAGATTGCTCGTCGCCTCTTTTTGAGATTTCAATTGCACTTCAAGATCTTGAGCTGCTTGTGCATACTGCGTCTTGCGCTGTAAAGCCTGGCGTGCGAGATCATCGTTGTTCTGCTGTACTGCCATGGCTGCCCGATTTTGCCATGTGGCAGCCTGGTCTTTATTCTTCTGGAGTTGTTGTTCGAGCTGCTTTTCAGTCGCTATCGCCTGAGCTACGGCTTGTCTGACCTGTATCAGGTTGGACTGTAGCTCCTGATAAGTCTGTTCAAGCATCATCTGGGGGTCTTCGACCTTCCCCAGTAAGGCATTCACCATTGCCTTGAAAACCATCGCGATGCGGTCGAACATTCTTGAAAAACTCCTTTTAGACCCGCTGTGCAAGTCTTAATTACTCACGTTTAGATAATTAAGTGTAGCAAATACACTTCTGTTATTCCCAAACTTTAAGTGCTCAACCGTTCAAGCAGTACCACCAGGTAACGGTACATTAATTTCGGAGATGCGCTATTTAGTGTCTGAGAATCATGGCGGTAGCCTTCCTTTGAGCAAATCAAGTGGGACAGGGAATAAACTAGTAAGTAGAGTTCGCCTGGCATCTGGCGCAAGTTTCCAAGAAATTTGAGTAACAGGTTAAAAGAAGATGAAAGAGACTCCCACAAAAGACCAGGTGAATAGCGAGGGTCCATCGGCATGGGGAATGGCTTACCAGTGGGGCACGGCGCTTGTTGCCTACACCTGCATACTCGGATTTGCCGGTTACTTCATAGGTGATCGCTTAGGCGGGCAAGTCTGGTCGATAATCTTGCTGATGCTAGGTTTGTTTACAGGCTTTTCTGCAGCTATTTATCAGATATTCAAAACATCTCAGAAGATTGACAAGGCGATTCCAAACCGGGGAGAACCGCTACCTGACGACCCTGTCGATGAAGCAAAGAGCAATTGGGTTTGAATTCTTTTATGTTGATGCTCAATTGATGCCGCGTTCGTGCGCATCTTATTAATGTAGGTTTCGTTCACTCCATTACGTAAACCGCTGTAAACCGACAAGAACAGCGTCCCGATCGCTTGCCAGGACGTCTGTTATCATTTTCAGCTGTAATTCTCATCAGGGGAGCTCGCTTTAGAACCCTGATTCAGGTGGCGTCAGAGATAGACACATGTTAGACAAGCATTTAATCGCTTCACAGTTTGATTCGCTCAAGGGTATTTCCGAGATTCAGCTCCCCATGTTGGGCAGTCTGGGTCAGGTTCACGTCGATACTCTCACGAGCACCTGGGTGTGCATGGGAGTCATCCTGGCTGGTGCTCTCGCCCTCAAACCTAGTCTCGTTGCCGAAGGCCCTGGTGGTCCAGGACAGGCGATTGCAGAAGGTGTATACAAATTTCTTGCTGATCTATGTCGCAATCAAATTGGTGAGAACTACAAACCTTTTTTACCGCTTATTACGGCGATATTTATTTTTGTATTAACAGGCAATCTCTCCGGAATCGGCCCTTGGCCTGCCTTCTCGCATCTTGGCGTATTCCCGTCGTTGCCCAATGGCAAAGAGTTTGAGGTCGCTTCACCGACTACAGACATCAATGTCACCCTGGGCCTCGCGCTGATCGCACTTGTCGTATACGTCTGGGCAGGTGTCCAGCGGCATGGCATGCACTACATCGGGATGTACTTCAAGCCCCTTGGCGTGATCGAGTGGATGGACTTGATTATTCGTCCAGCCACACTGGCACTGCGTTTGCTCCTGGTGATCACGGCTGACGAACTGACCAGAATGGTTGCATTGTTGCTCTTGCCCTGGATCGTTGCGCCTGTTCCAGTTATGGCTTTCGAAGTGTTCATCGCGGTTTTGCAGGCATTTGTTTTTGCTCTGTTGACTTCGATTTACATTGGCTTGGCAGTAGCCGACCATCACTAACGTACTTGTTATAATTGGGGCGTTCTTTGGAGCGGACCGGCTTGAATTCTCGGATTCAGAGAATCTTGCTTAGCACCGCTTCATGTGGCAGCACATGCTAATTGCGATTAGCAATAGTCGAGGGAGATAGAAGTGGACCACCAATTAATAGCCCAAGCAGGCACAGCGATAGATCCAGATACGTTGGTCAAAGCAATGTCGAGAATCGGCGCAGGGATTGCCGCTGTCGGCGTATTCGGTCCTGGGATCGGAATCGGGATTGCTGCTTCCAAAGCTTTGGAAGGAATGGCTCGTCAGCCTGAAATGACTCAGAAGCTCGTAGCTAACGGACTTCTGTTCGCAGCTCTTATGGAAGCGCTCGGACTGTTCGCTTTTGTCGTTGCAGTTCTTCTGTACCTTTTCCCAACCGGGTTCTAAAAACCAGCTTAGACCTGCATGAGTGATGAATATAGATCGCTCATGCAGGAGTTTTGAGGAATATCGCAAGCTATAAGCTGGCGGCTAAGACACTGACGGAAACCAACATTCAATAATGCTTTTTCCCAACGCAACATTACTGTTTTTCATCGTAAGCTTCGTCATCTTCATCTATCTGCTCAACGAGTGGTTTTTGAAACCGGTCGGCGAGGTGATCGAGAAGCGTGAAAGATTGATTGCCGACAACTTAGAGGGCGGAAAATACCTCCGAGAAGAAGCGGTTGTGCTTGTGGAGGACCACGAAAAGCGGCTGGTCAAGATACGCGAAGAGGCTCAAGCTGTTATCAGCTCGGCTGTCGCAGCGGCTCAATCGGAAAGGAACAAGCAACTTTCCGCACTCAAAGAGCAAGGGCGCAAGCGCCTGGAGCTGTCGAGAAGCGCTTTGACGGAAGAAAAATCAGTACTCCTCGGAAATCTCGTTACTGAGGAAGCGCAGCTTGTCAAAGGCATTGTAGTAAAACTGCTGGGCGAAGGCGCGGCAGTCGAAATCGATTCTGCGTCCGTGAAGCACGCACTGGAGGAAGCTATCTAATGTTTTTCTTCTTTGCAGAAGCGCATCATCACCCCGGACTCATCGATGTAATTTTCGACTTCAAAAGTAATGTCATTAACTGGCTCTTCCTTGTCGGTTTTCTGATTTACGCATGGAGCAAAATGGTGCCTCCTATGCTCGAGAAACGGGCGAAATCAATAGAGGACACCATTGCATCAGCGAAGCGAACTCGAGCCGAGTCCGAAGCGTTCCTTAAAGAGCAAAAGGCTAAGCTGGAAAACGCTCAAAAAGAGGCCGACAAAATTGTTGATGAAGCCAAAACGGTTGCACAACAATTGAAAACCGAGATCGAATCACAGACAAAACGTGAAGTCGCGGATCTCGAGAAAAAATTGGAAGCGGCGATAGACAACGAGCGTCAAATGATTGTTACAGAAGTACGCTCGGCTGCAGCAAAAGCGGCAGTTCAATTATCGCGCGCTTACCTTGAGAAAAATGTTACTGAAGCAGACAACAAACGTTTGCTTACACAGTTTATGCAACAGCTCGATAGCCTGAGCGGTCCCGAAGGCACAACGTTTTCGCCTGGTACCGTAATTGGTGTGTCGGGCCGATCGGAAAAATAGGCGGAGGCACTGGGATCGATGAAAGGCGAGTTGGCAGCAGTTGCATCACAGTACGCGGAGGCTGTACTAGAGCTGGCTGAGCAAGCCGACAAGAGTGGGCAGGTGTCAGAACAAATCCTGTCTGACCTGAAGGGTATCAACCAGTCGTTTGCCGCTACTCCCGAGATTCAGATTGTCCTCAGCCATCCAGGTATTGCGCCTGAGGAAAAAACAACGCTTTTATTGAATGTGTTCGAAGGCAAAGTCGGCGACATCACATATAGATTGCTCAGACTGCTGGCAGACCGCCGTCGTCTTGAACTTCTCAAGCAGATTGAAAGCAAGTATGCAGCACTTCTCAGGGTACGCAACAACATTGTCAGTGCTCGCCTTTCCTCATCGAAAGAGCTTACGCAATCTGAAGTAGCCGATATCAAGGCTCGCTTGACCGAACATCTCGGTAAAAAATTGGAGCTCGATGTCGAAGTGGACAAAACCCTCCTGGGTGGTGTCGTTCTTCGACTGGGAGACCAGGTAATTGACGGCAGCCTAAAAGGCAAACTCGCCGCGATTGAAAAACAGCTTTTAGCAGTTTAGATACTGATTCGATTGATTGAACACACAGGACATTCGGTAAACATAGAGGTTAGAGGACAAAACAATGGCAATCAGACCGGACGAAATCACCTCGGTTTTGAAGGCACAACTTGAGCAATACAAAGCGCAGCTCGATGTGAGAAACGTAGGCAGCGTGCTCCAAGTCGGCGACGGTATCGCCCGTGTCTATGGTATGGAACAAGCAATGTCCATGGAACTCGTCGAATTTTCCGATGAAGAAAAAACGATGGGAATGGTGCTCAACCTCGAAGAAGACAACGTCGGTGTTGTAATTCTCGGTGAAGGCCGCAAAATTTATGAAGGTATGGAAGTGAAGACCACTGGTCGTATCGCTTCGGTACCGGTCGGTGAAGCGGTTCTCGGACGCGTGCTCAACCCACTGGGTCAGCCGCTTGACGGCAAAGGACCGGTTGCTTCCAACACATTCTCCCCGATGGAAATCATCGCTCCTGGTATCGTCAAAAGAAAATCGGTTCACGAACCATTGATGACCGGACTGACCGCTATCGACGCGATGATCCCGATTGGTCGCGGTCAGCGCGAACTTATCATCGGCGACCGACAGACCGGTAAGACCGCCATCGCTATTGATACCATTATCAACCAGAAGAATCAGCCCAACAGACCGATATGCATCTATGTCGCAATCGGTCAGAAATCCAGCAACGTCGGTCGTATCCATAAGATCCTCGAAGAAAAGGGTGCCATGGAATACACCGTTATCATCAACGCTGCTGCGACTGACGCGCCGGCTCTCCAGTTCCTCGCTCCTTATGCGGCATGCGCTATCGGCGAATACTTCATGGAGAAGGGCGGACACGCAGTCTGCATCTTCGATGACCTTTCGAAACATGCTCAAGCCTATCGCGCAATGAGTTTGTTGCTCAGAAGACCGCCAGGTCGTGAAGCTTTCCCCGGCGACGTATTCTATTTGCATAGCCGCTTGCTCGAAAGATCCGCCAAGCTTTCCGATGCGCTCGGCGCCGGAAGCATGACCGCTCTGCCTATCGTAGAGACACAGGCGGGCGACGTTTCTGCTTACATTCCAACCAACGTTATCTCGATCACCGACGGACAGATCTTCCTTGAAACAGACTTGTTCTACGCTGGTATTCGTCCTGCTATCAACGCCGGTATCTCGGTAAGCCGGGTCGGTGGCGCCGCGCAGACGAAAGCAATGAAATCGGTCGCTGGAAAGTTGAGACTCGACCTTGCTCAGTTCAGAGAATTGGAAGCTTTCGCGCAGTTCGCCTCCGACCTGGATAAAGCGACACAAGATCAAATCCGCCGCGGTCAAAAGCTGATGGAAGTTTTGAAGCAACCTCAATTCCAGCCGCTAACATTGTCCGAGCAGGTCTCCATCATCTTCGCTGCTAACAGCGGAGTTCTCGATGACGTCGACAACAAATCGATCCAACGCTTTAAAGAAGAGTGGTTCAAGTATCTTGCCGCTCAGGCCAAAGATGTTGCTTCCAAGCTCTTGACCGGCGACAAGATCAGCGATGAGCTGGAAAAGGAGCTGAAAGAGCACCTCGTTAAGTTCAAACAAAACTTCTTCCAGAAGTAATGCTCGATCAGAGCTGATTTTTAAGAGGCACCAAATACAATGGCAAACCTGAAGGTAATTAGGCAGCGAATCAAGAGCGTCCAATCGACGCAGAAGATTACTCGTGCCATGCAAATGGTGGCAGCCGCTCGTGTGCGAAAAGCTCAAAACAGAACGCTTGCTGCCAGACCTTTCACCCAAAAGATAGTGGAAGTTCTTCAGCAGGTGGTATTCGAAGCTAATGCCATCGATTTACAAGAGCTGCCTCTTCTGATCAAGCGCCCCCAGAGCAAGCGGGTTGCTGTCATCGTCCTCACTTCCGATCGTGGACTGTGCGGATCCTATAACACCAACGTTTTGAAAGCCGCAGCTCGACGGATTCAAGAGTTGCGTGACGAAGGAAAAGAAGTTGGCTTGATAACCGTTGGTTTGAAAGCAGCTGGATTCTTCAAACGAGTCAAGATCGAGAAGATCAAGTCTTACACAAACCTTCCCGCCATCCCGACCTACGAGACCGCCAAGCTCATCGCCGAGTTTGCGTGTAATCTCTATATTCACGGCAAACCGCTCGAAGGTGAAGGTAACTTCGATCAAACAGCGCGCGTCGATGCTGTCGAGATCATAGGTACCAGTTTTATAACCATGAGCAAGCAGGTTGTTCGCAAGTTCAATTTCCTGCCTGTTGATCTTCCGACCGGTGTGGACCACCATCCACTGAGCGCTGAGACAATCTTCGAGCCAAGCTTGATGGAGCTTATGGAGACCGAACTTCTTCCTAAGTATGTGGACAACGTTCTGTATCAGTCCTTGTTGGAAGCGTCGGCCTCAGAACTGGCTTCGAGAATGGCCGCTATGAGCAATGCCACTACTAACGCCAAAGATTTGATCCAGTCCCTCACTCTCGTATATAACAAGGCTCGTCAAGCTGATATCACTCAGCAACTTCTCGAAGTTGTTGGTGGCGCTGAAGCTCTCAAGAACTAGGTCACCGATATTTCCACAACTCTTAGTTCACTGGATATGGTGTCTTTTGATGCTGCGGGTCGGATTCGTTTACCGGGCCCATCATTTCTCATTTTATATGGTGACATCGCACTCTTGCGCGTCCTTGCGTCCTTGATTTCGAACGTGATAGAGAATTTTTCTATCCTGATCTCTTAAAAACGTCGGCATAGGCAGATTTGCATTTTGCGGGTTGACGTGCAGGGTGCGTCTGTATAAGTGAGCGTGAGGCGGTTTGGAGCGCTTTTCTAAACCCATTCGGGCTTTGCTTTTTTTAGACTTCTGGGCGCAGCGGACTGTCGCACGCGCCTTAGCCCCTCAACCAAGGTGGGTAAACGGTTCTGGATTTTTAATGTGTTTTTTCGAACGGCTACAGTATGATAATGAAAACGATTGTCATTTTTGAATTGGAGATCACCTATGCGATCTTTCCTCTGGGTGCTTTCAGCTGTATTTCTCATGGCGCAGCAGTCGGTATCGGCTTCTCCGCTATTGAAGGGTGGCACTATGGAGGCGTCCAACTACGAAGATGCTCTTGCCGTCGAGTGTCCGCAGCCGGAATTGCCGGCGGAGCACAGCGAATCAGGCGGTCGGATGAGTTGTGTTGCTAGGTTTACTATCGAAGCCGACGGCAAGTTTATCGTTCGCCTCCTCAACTCGACAGGCTCACAGGAAGTAGATGACCTGGCTCTGGCGACGCTAAAGAAGTGGAAGTTCAAACCAGCTCAACTGGATGGGAAACCGATCAAGTCGAGCCGAAAGATCAAGATCGAGTTCGAGGTTGAGTAACCGACACAGGCTGTGTAATCAGAGGTAAAAACAGGCTTTTACTACTGGAAGACTTCTGAATAGTAAAAGCAAAACCACGTTCAAAACGCTTTGATGTTCGCTTAATAGCTCCCTGTGGCTCAGGGGTTTGGAGACCAATGATGCGAATTCGATTCGCTCTAGTTTTGACTTGGCAATTGCTGTTTTTGTTCGTCCTGATTTTTGATGTCGGTGCCGCTGAAGACTCGAGAATTAACTCGATTTTGAACTCTACATCCGGCTCTTCGCTTGCTCCGCAGTCGATGACAGGAGAGGAGAAGAAATCACTTTCGGCGAAGGTCGCCGGCAAGATTACCAACTTGACGAAGACTGAGGGCGTGCCAGGCGCGCGTGTTTTGCTCATCAAAGACGGCAGCGACCATCTGCGAAAAGAGGTCGACGCAGCCGACAACGGCGAGTTTCAAATAGACGATATTGAACCTGGCAAATGGCAAATGACGGTTTCCGCACCTGACATGTTGTCTAATACCAATACTATCGAACTCGTATCCGGCGAGACGAAAAAACTGGATGTTGCACTTGAAGAACTGGAAGCTGAAGACGTGATGCGAGTCACTGGCAAGCGCACTCTCATCCATCCCGAGCAGATTGGCAGTCGCACCAATGTCAATCATGACACCATCTATCAATACCGCTCCGGAAATGACCTGCAACAACTAATTGAAACCACTCCTGGTGTCATGACAGACTCGTTCGGAAACATGATAGTTCGTGGCGAGCACAATGCAGTCAACTATGTGCTTGATGACGTAATTTTACCTGAGGCTGCTGGAGTTCTTCAGCAAACCAATTTTGTTACGCCGCGATCGCTTCAATCATTCTCTATGGACATAGGTGGATATAAGGCATCCGACGGCGGCGGACCTCTAGGAGCTGTCGCTCGAATGAAGTCTCTTCCCGTGTCAGCAACGCCGAGCCTGACTGTTGGTCAACAATTGGGCGGTCCAATGTCCGGCAATATTTACTATAATGCCAGCGGTGCATTCAGCCAGAAAGAAAAATCCAAACTGAATCGACTCCGGTACGAATCGTCCGGCTCCTTCCGAGGTTCGTTGCTGGGACTGGCACCACCGACGAGAACATTCAAGCACGACTCTCGCGCCGACCTCAATTTATTGGGCAAGGTCGAGTATCAAATCACAGAACGAGACCGGCTCAGATTGACGCTAGGCTTGAATCATTCTTTTCTGCAAGTACCTGTCTCGCGCCTCTCATACAGAGCCGGTGTCCGGCAAAATCAATATGATGCACAAGACTATATGGTGCTTAGCTACAAACATACTTTCGATCGATTTTTTGATGAAGCGAACTTGCATCTAATCAATGCTTTCTACTATGAAGGCTATAGCAGCCGCAACGTATTCGATCCCGATCCGGTGATCAACGGAGATCAGCCGCTCCTATCGCTAACTCCTGGTGCAAGCAGGTTTAACTATGTTTTTGGTGCGCAGGGCAATATCACGAAGACATTGAAAAACACGCAGCTGCTGGAGGCGGGTTTTTTGTCGGAAGTGCGACCGGTCACTACCAACTTCAGTGCGCTTTATTTTAACAACGGCGCCAATCCTGACCTGCCATTCGGCGCGCTAATAAGCCCGTTCACAGGGACAGGGCAAGGCCCTTACTTTGTCAACGGATTGGGAAAATACCGTGGTTTTCGCTATTTGCAAAGCGCCTATTTACAGGACACATGGCGTCCCGCTACAGGTATTTTGAAACGTCTTACGCTCGATGCCGGAGTTAGAGCAGACGTTTATCATGGTGTATTCGGCGACACTCAGCGTGTCCGTCAAGCCTTGCTGACCATTCCCGGAACACCGCAATTCTTGTCTGCACCGTTCGATACTCAGCGCGTTACGAATGCGCAGGCAAGCGGTCGATTTGGCGGTTCGTTCGTGCTCACACCAAATACGGTGCTGCGTGGATCGTTCTCCAATCTGTTCATGCCACCACCGGTGGATGTATTCTCGACCCCTCCCGATGTCAATTCACTCGTTAATGGTGTTTTCAACGGCACTCTCAGACCGATGCAAGCGACTCGTGGTTGTCTCGTAGACACGAGTATCGAAAGGCAGATTGGTTCTCGTTTCATGACCAGGACCAATTTGTTTTACAAAAAGCTCAACAATTTCGGTGACTCCGGTGTCATAGGCAACAGTCCCCTGTATAACCGACAAACCATCACCGGTCAAGAAGCCTATGGTGTCGAGACGCGCCTGGAGCTTCGTCCCTCACGAGACGGTTACGGATTAAATGGATTCGTCTCCAATACGTTTCAAATTGCGCTCCTTCGAGGATCGAAAGGTGTCAATGGTGGAGTCTACGCGCAGGATGTGGCGCTGGTTGAAGACAAGTATCCCGACCATGACAGGCGTGAAGCGGTGGTCGCCGGTCTTGGCTATATGGGGCGAAAAAATTGGTGGGTACTGGCTGATTATAAATTTCTCTCAGGGCTGCAAGATAGCCGCAATCCCGAGATCTTCGGTCCGCACCCGACACGGACGCCCTGGCTCAATGTATTCGGGCTGAGCTTCGGCTTCAAGGCGCCATCGAAAATGGTGGCACACAAACCCTGGGTGCCGGATACGTTCGACTGCAGATTTGAAAACCTGTTGAACAATCGTTTACCGACAAATCTGGGTAGCCCCTTTCAGGGAACTCGCTTTCTGTTGCCTTTTCGCTTTCTTATCGGTTGCTCCTGGCATGTTGGTAAGCAACAATACAAACTCAGTCAAGCTAATTCTGCCGTGAAAATCGCGAAGGGGAAGGTGGCCAAGCCATAAAGGCTCGATTGCCACGTGTGTTGCACAGCAGCGCAGCGCAGCGCATCGCATTGCGCCTGTCCTGTCCTGTTCTGTTCTGTTCTGTTCTGTTTCGAGCGGCTTTCTTTCATGCTTTCTTTCGCGAACGGTGTGTCGTGTCTAATAAAACTCACAGAACTTCTTGGTCTAGCGCGGTCTGCATCGGCAGTTTCTAATTATTTAAGCCTGGCTCGGACGAACACCCAACAGCTATAATCGATAAATGGTTGATAGCCTTTCACCCTCCACTGTAAAGATCGTCGCCCGGGAATCCAACGATTCTGAAATAGCCGCGTGCATTGCGGCTGTTACAGCGTACATTCAGATAGAGGACGAAGAGCGTCGTGCGCGTGAAGCGGCACAAGGCGCCGACAAAGAGAGATGGCACTCTGCCTGGGGCAGGCAGGCGCTGCTTGAAGGTGCTCAGGTTGCAAATGACATCGGTTCAATAAAATCGAGAGGATCGCTCTGGCGTAACTTTCTGATTCCGTTGGCTTTCGCTGTCGGTCTAACCTCTGCGCCGGTCGCCAGGGCAGCTGACGCATCCGACGAGACGATGCTTTGCGGTTACTCGAACGGGCAGGGTTCGGTCACGGCGGCTCCACTTGTGTCTCGAAGCGCTGATGCTATTGGCGGCCGAATCGATGCAACGAAGATTAAGGTCGCCCTCGCTATTAATGCTTCCGAAATCTCGTTTGATGCGGTGGATGGTGCCAGGGTTTTTGACGTCGCTTCGGGACAACAGTTGGCTACGGTTCAGCCGTTGAGTAAGTGGAAGCTATGCGCCCGCACCACCAATGGTGACGTCGCCGTTGCGCTGGCTCCTCGTCGTGAGGTGGATAAGTTACTTATTGACACTTCCAATGCCAACGCAGGCACACAGCGCAATGTCGGTTTTTTTTTCGCAGCCGCGTCATCGCCTCCGCCGTTGAAAGCACTCCAAGCCCAGACCGACAAAAATCAAGTTCTGGCTGGCGGAAAAGCGACTTTGATGTTAGTCTCTCCGGCTTCACAATCACTCCAAGTCAAGACGGCCGGCGACTTGAATTCGGCGATTCCGATCGAATCGGCTGACGGCTCCTCATTGCCTGACGAACTGGAAGTTCAACAGCAAGACCAAAGTTCGCCAAGCTTCACCGCTTGTGATGGAATCACAGGTGGTGTCATGATTTCACCGGAGACTGACTCCGAAGATGGTGCGAAGCACCTGTTGTCGGTCAATGGTCGCTTTTACCGCGGTAACTTGTGGCTCAAGCCATGCACCGTCAAAGACAAGAATGGAGCCCCTGTCGCGCGCTTCACAGCGATCAACGTTATCGATCTCGAGGATTACCTGAAGTCCGTGCTTCCATCCGAGATGCCGAGCTCATGGCATTCGGAAGCGCTCAAGGCTCAGGCTATCGCGGCCAGGTCATACGCGCTCGCCAATCTAGGAAAGTATCGGACTCAAGGATTCGATGTAAAACCTACGGTGGACGATCAAGCTTACCGCGGTGCCGTGGCGGAGACCGCCGCAACCAACAAAGCTGTTGCTGCCACCACCGGCATTGTCATGAAACATCGCGGAAAGATTGTCCCAGGTTTTTTTCATAGTACATCTGCCGGAGCCACCGATGTGGCAGAACATGTGTGGACCAAAGAGGTACCTTATCTCAAATCCGTCCCCGATGTGGATCACAAGTCCAAGTACGTCCTCTGGGAACGGAAATTTGCCACACTTCAGATCGACAAGGCGCTCGGCAAGGAAATCGGCAACGTCTTAGGACTCTTCGCCGCGCACCGAAGCCCTTCCGGTCGGGTCAAGCAGTTGCTTGTCGTGGGCACCAGAGGGTCCACTTTTGTCCCCGGCTCGACCATCAGGCAACTCTTCGCGTTACCCAGCACGAATTTTAATGTGTTGGCTTACCAGGACGCTTATGTATTCAAGGGTCAGGGCTTTGGACATGGTCTGGGTATGTCTCAGTGGGGAGCGCGCAGCCTAGCCGAGCATGGTTATAATGCGGCCCAAATCTTAACGTATTACTATAAAGACGTAACTTTCGAGAAGATTGTCGAGACATCAGCGCTCTAGTTACGCGATACTCTTTATAGCTCGTTTCTTACGCGAGCCGTTTAACAGGTTCTACGCTCTTTAGGACAGCTCATTACATGGACTTTTCTGGACTTTTTCTTCAGGCAATGGCATGGGTCATGATGATTGGGATCATCAGTACGCTTGTCATTGTTCACGAGTGCGGTCACTTTCTGGTCGCGAGATTTTTCCGCTTCCAGACCCCGGTATTTGGAATCGGGCTACCGGTAGGACCATACATCGTGGTTGGACACAGATGGGGCACGCAATTTCGCATCCATGCAGCGCTTCTTGGCGGATATGTCGCGATCCCAGAGCTGGGCGATGAATCGCAGCACGACGCGGAAGCCTACGGCGTCCCGCTGAAGCCTTTCAACAAGTTTCCAATCTGGCAAAGAGCGCTGGTCGCATCGGCTGGTGTCGGATTTAACGTCATGTTCGCCTATCTGATCATGTTCATGATGCTTCTCATTCAGGGGCAGCCGACGTATGAAACACAAATCGAAGGCTTCGTTCAATCGAATCTTATCGCTAAAAATGCCGGAGTCAAGAAAGGCGATATTTTAGCGGCTGTCAACGAGCAGACAGTCAAAAAACCTGATGATGCCGTCAAATATCTGAGCGAGCACAAAGCCACCGAAGTGACTCTGCACCTGGTTAGAGACAAGCAACCTGTCGACATCAAACTGACGACCAATCCTCAAGGTAAGGTCGGTATGCAGCTTGGACCGAAACAGATCGGCTTCGAGAAGATAGACAAGAGTCCTCCCGAAATAGCAATGATCGCCGGAGAGCGACTCTACGACTTGACTTGCGGCATGATGCAGGCGCTTGGGATGATTGGTAAGGGACTCTGGGTCCACTTCACTACGTTCGGCAAACCGCCGGCCTCAGGCGATGTTGCGGTGGGTCCTGGTGACGTGCACGGCATTCTTGCAGTGCTGAAGTTGGGCGCCGATATAGCAAAAGAACAGGATTGGAACCAGCTTTTTGTCTTTACGATCCTGATAAGCATGGACCTCGCCATCATCAACATATTCCCTTATCCGGCGCTGGATGGTGGGCACCTTGCCTTGATGATGATCGAAGCTGTGAGGGGAAAACCAATGGGAGAGCGGCTGCAAGGCTCAATCTTCCGATGGGGTATGATAAGCCTTCTTCTTTTGATGGCTGTGATAATGGTCAACGACGTGAGTGCCTGGGTCACTGGTAAGCTCGATTTCCGAAAGAAGGATAAGCAGGAGCAGACGGTCGATAAGGACAAAGGCGGGGCTCCAAAGCCGGCTGACGGTGAAGCCAAGCCGGTCGACGAAAAGTCGTTTGAAGATAAGCCGGCTGATGCGAATCCTGAAGCGACGCCTCAAGCGACACCTGACTCTTCTGAGAAAACGGGTGCCGACGGAGGTTCTGACACGCAACCGGCCTCGGACGAGGCTACAACGCCAGACCCATCAACGACAGACAGCAATGCAGACAAAGGAGCTCCTTAACCATGCCGAACTATGATTATCGATGCACCGATTGCCGTGAGGCCTTTACCGTAGAACGCTCCATGAAAGACAGTTCTGAGACTAGCTGCACCTCTTGCGGAAGCGGCAAAGTTTCCAGAATTTGGAACATGTTCATCCGCAGCGGTGGTATTACCACTGATGTCGGACAATCGCGGAGCACAGCCACTAAATCATCGGGTGGTGGTTGCGGGTCCTGTTGTGGCTCGTCGTGCGCCTCCTGCTGACATAGCTATTTAATTGTCAATCGGAATATTTAGCGAATCCCAAAAATTGCGATTACTCATCGGACGGTTGCCGCAGTGAAATCCAGCGAGGACGCAAAGTGCGACCGGCGCGCACTGCTCGAGCAGCCTTATCATTGAATTTTTGTCCTATCAGCCCCGCTTCATATGGGGCATGGTGGCGCAAGCCCGTCGTACAGGTTGACTATCCCGGCTGGTTGGTGCAGCCCTGCGCTCAACCAGAGTAGCGCGGCTGCAAGCGTAAGCCAGGATGTTTCCACAATTATTAAGGAGACGGGACGTTGCCCGTTCCGTTCCGGGGTTTTCATTGCGATATTCCCCGTGGGCTAAAGTAATTGTAAATAAACACGCGTTGTCAAGAAGTCGCCGCTACTATTGTTCTATCTCAATTTTTTGGAGCTTAGGCGATGGTTTCTATCTTCTCCATGCATGAACAAATAGACCTCAACGATGGTGGCAATCCCCCTCACCTCAATCAGAGAATCGGCGATAAATACGGCATCTACACGGTGCTTGGCGCAGGTAAGAGCAGCCGCGTATATGGGGCGCGAGTTTTCCCGACAGGCGAAGAGGTGGCTGTAAAGGTGCTGCGGGAAAACTGCAACACAAGTGAAGATTTCCACCGTCTCAAATGGGAAAACGAAGTTCTCTCAAGCGTTAGCAGCGAGTACTTCCCTCGACTGATCGACTTTGGCGTCTCCAGCAACGAGAGCTATTTGGTCACCGAAATCGTTAGAGGAGAGACGCTATCGAAGCTTTTGCGCGACTATGGACGACTCGCGTATCGGGATGCTCTGGATGTCGCCATACAGTTGGGGCAAGCGCTGGAGCATCTGCATGGTCATGGGATAGTGCATGCGAGCTTCAGCACCGCCGACATTGTGCTTCAACGTCTCGGCAATCGCCTTGCACTCACGCTGGTCGATCTCGACTCAACTACCGATTCGCGGAGTGGCGTCCCACAGCGGCTGCCGCTGTTCGGCGAAGGCACGAGCTTCGAATATATGAGTCCGGAGCAGGCGAAAGGTGAATCGGTCGATTTTTCTACAGATGTCTACATTTTTGCTCTTGTCTTTTATGAGCTGCTCGCTGGAAGAAGACCATTCTGCGGCTCAACCCCTGTAGATATGCTCAACGCTAGATTTGTTGATAAGCCGGAAAGCATCTTCAACATAGTTGGCGAAGTCGAGTATCACGAATCGCTTGACCAGATTTTTGCAAGTGCACTTGATCCTGAACGACGAAATAGAATTGAGTCTATGAGTAATTTCTGCGAACTGCTCGAGACGATTTGGCAGCTTACTGCCGGGTGTCCATACGTCAACCCTCGTGACGAATACAGAAATCCGACGACACCTGTCGAAAGCACCAAAGCTAGTACCACTTGGATTCAGAAACTGATGAGCTTTTTCGACTTCTCAGGGCGTTAGGCAAATCGGCGTTCAAATAAAGTCTGCAAGAGACCTGAGCAAAAATGGATAGCGCCGTGCTGGTTTTGCTAATTAACTGAGTTATTTAGGCTCAACCTTGTTAGACTAGTCCATGGAAAAGGGAACAAGCCAATAGGCTGCTCCGTTTCATTGACACGATGATTATTAAAACGCCGACAAATCTTCGCCGAGCCTTTGCACTGCTACTTGCGGTTGCCTTCTCATTAAGCGCCTGGATGGTTTCGAGTTCTGGTGCTTGCGTTGTGAAGAGTACGAGCATGGCTTCCACCATGGCGTGCTGCATGCAGCATGTAACTATTGGAATCAATGCGCCCTGTCACTGTCGAGCGCAGCCGGCACCACTACAACTTACAAATACTGCCGCATCGACAGCCAAATTTTTTCCTGAGTGGGATGCCCAAACGGTCGAAACAAGCCCGATTAGATATCTCAAAGAACACCGCCAGGCGATCAATGTCCAGTGGTTGGCGTGTGATGCCTTGCTTCGTGCACCACCCGTGAGACTATACATCATCAATTGCGCGCTCCTGAATTGATCTAATCAATTGGTAGATATCTGCCGTTTCTCTAGTTGTGAAACGGTTTTCTGTTGTTTGTTTTTAGGAGATTTTTATATGAAACGTATTCTTCTACCGTTATTGATGCTGATCTCGCTGCTGGTCTTCAACCCGGCTATAGCGGCAGACAAGAAAAGCGATAAAGAGAGTTGTGCGACTGTATGTTCGAGCTGCGCGAAGACTTGCGAAAGTGCGCTCAAATACTGCCTCAAGAAAGGTGGTAAACATGCTGATAAAGCGCATGTCTCAACGCTTAAGGACTGCATAACACTATGCAAAGCCTCGACGGATCTTGGGTCTCGTGATTCAGCGTTGCTCGCAAAACTTCGAGCGGTCTGTTCAGAAGCTTGCTCCAAGTGTGCGGAGTCATGTGACAAGCTCAATGATGCTGAGCTGAAAGCATGTGTGAAGACTTGTCAGGAATGTGCGAAGTCATGCCTTGATGGCAACTCTTGCTGCGAGCCGGTAGAGAAAAAGAAATAGGGTCCTGACTTCCAAGGTTTACTCGAAGGAGCGTTTAAATTGGCGCTCCTTCGACGTACAACCCCAGTGGTATCAGAACCAAAATAGTTCTACAAAAATTTCGAGGCATGTTTGGAGAAGGAAGGGCCCGAAGGTCCTTCTCCGAGCGATCCGGTTCTATGATGCGCTGTTGGCTATGTCGGACAGTGCATTGAGTTGCTTGACGCAGGATCCGAATGCTTGAGCGATCGCTCCTGCGAGCGGGCCGTTGGTAATTGAGAACACCATTGCAACAAGAATTGCGACGAACGCGAGAATGGCGCCGTACTCCGTGATACCCTGTCCTGATTCGTCTTGGATAAAGGCTGTGAACATTCTACTGACCTCCTAAGTCACGTGAACACTAGTAGATCGACCTACTGTGCTCGAATTGTGTTTTCTTGCTAAACGAGATTTTGTAATTCGTTAGTGCCTGAGAGTTTCCGTTATCTTCAAATCAGATGTTGTTTTCTTTATTCATCTGATGGGGAAGAGCAACAGATATACCAGGTGCGATCGGGAATCCATGCGGTTTTCAGATTTGTTAGTAAGTCGACCACCGTTGTCCCGCATAATCATCATGGAGTTGAATAGTGACTAAATTGTGACTGTCGAGAGTTCTTCGAAAGAACCGATTCGGATAGCGAATGGTGCAGCCTGTTGACCTTTTCGGCAATTGGCAGAGCAGTGAGAAAATAGCGAGAAAAGGCGTTTTCAGTTCAAAATTGAGCGTGGAATGTAGAAACTGTGTTTCAATCAAGTCCCTCAATCGGCACGGCTGTTGCAATCGTAGCTCTATATGTAGAGCTGCGTTTGAGCAGATGCTGACGATAACCTGGATCCGACATACGCGTCGAGAGTAGGCACTTTAGATTGAAATCGGTATGTCTACTGTTGTTACACAACTAACTTAGACAGGTCGAACACAAATTCTGATCAAAACAAATGGTCAGCGATCAGTGGATTGCTTGCCGAGATTGACTATTCATGCAGAACACTACGGGCTTCATTGACGAGTCCGCGCCACCGCGCTGCTTCTTTGGCATTGCGTTCCGTTCCAACACCGAGATCGTAGAATGCGGCAAGTCGCTCTTGCGCTTCAATGACGCCTTGCTCAGCCGAAAGTTTGTACCAATCGAATGCTTCCTCCAAGTTTTTCTCAACACCGGAGCCATCTTCAAACAGTTTTCCCAATAAGCATTGCGCGCCTGGATCGGTGGACATCGACATGGCGAGGTCGTAGGCCTTGCTAAATTGACCCTCTTCGAAAGCATCGAAAGCGTCGCACAATAGCTTCACCGGTGCCACTCCACGCAATACCCGTGGGCGCTTACTCAGCTCGACTTCCGGTGCCGGAGTCAACAACAGCCTGTCTCCATCGCTGCCGATAAAACAGACATTGACGCGTTCGCCGCGCTGAAAGACGTGGTCGGTTGGTAAGAAGCCATGGCGTGGATCGTCAGGTATGGAGAGCCTGTAACCACCGACGTCCGGAGCTTTGATTGTCCCTGTTATTGCTTGACCGGGTTCGTAGCAGGGAAGCGATTTGATCTTGTTATTGCGTTTTGGCACTAGAGCAGCACTGTCATATTAGGTTCCAATTGATCGTTCCCAATAACTGCGGCAGATAAGCGTCTCAGGTTTGCGAGTGTTGTCTAAGCAACTAAATTGAAGTCGCGATATCATGAACACTGTTGTGTCTAGTCATTGAGTTGTTGGCAACCGCGACTGTTTGGGGAGCAAAAGAGGTAAGCGATGAGTTTCCGAGGGGAACTGAGGTTCGGTTTTTTTGCCACATTTATCAAGTCATTCATCAGCCTGTCATTGATTCTTAATGCCACAGTTGGTGCCGCTTTTGCTCAGGATTACAATAACCCCAACGAGGGCGGACAGGACGTCAGCAAATCCGCCATGCTCTTTCAGCGCGCCAAGCAAGCTTTTGCAGGCGGCGACTATGCTGCCGCTGTCCAAATTCTCGAGGCTGCCAAAAATTTTAATTCAGGTGATAAAAACATCTTTCATATGGAAGCTCTCGCATATGCGGAGCTTGGTGACAATTACAATGCGATGACCCAATTCCTGGCCGCATTGACGCTGGATTATAACTTCCTCGAGTGTCGAAATAATTACGGCATTTTCTTGCAGAAAACAGGGAAAGTCAAAGAAGCTAAGAAGGAGTTCGAAACCTGTATTCAAATCAATCCAAACT
The DNA here is from genome assembly GCA_019746975.1 of Candidatus Obscuribacterales bacterium. Taxonomy (GTDB): domain Bacteria; phylum Cyanobacteriota; class Vampirovibrionia; order Obscuribacterales; family Obscuribacteraceae; genus JADYXR01. The sequence continues at coordinate 1,188 of JAIERK010000168.1, read as the reverse complement.
ACGCGAATCCTCACTACGGGCGGGGTTCGATTCTGAAGGAAGAGAAGGATCTGGATGGTGCGATTGAGGAATTTCGCACGGCGCTTCACCTTAGACCGCAATACTACGAGGCCAAGCGCGATCTTGGATTGTGCATTTACGAGCAGTACGAGCAAGGAAAGCTCAAAGATATCAATGAATCGCGAGAGCAGCTTGAAGGCGCTGCCAGACTGATTCCAAAGAGCCCGATGGTGCATTATTATCTGGGCAAAGTTTGGTGTGCCGAAGGGAATTTGGACGAGGGCGAGAAGGAGTTTCGTCTGACCTTGTTCAACGATCCAATGCACGCCGCAGGTCATTACGAGCTTGGGCGACTTCGTTATTTACGCGGCGATATCGATCGATGCATGGACGAGATGGATGAAGCGATGAAGGTCAATCCGACTTACACGGAATCGAAGAACTACCCGCTAATCAATCGAAAAGAGATTAGAGAGTTCACGGCTAAATGCAAAGAGTTGAAGCGCTGGTGGACTGCCTCTGCAAAAGACTGGTTGGAGGTCGCGCAGCAAACCAAGTTCAACGAGCCGATCCTGGCTCATATAAAGGAACTCCAGAAGCTCACGCTAAAGAAGCAGAAGTCGAAAAAGGCACCTCTTTACGATGAAGACGAGGTCAATGCGCTTATCAAGCGGGCGATCTCGGAGACGGATGAGGGGCAGCTTCAGGAGGCGAAAGCAACGTTCAATAGATGTTTGGAGATCAATCCGAATTGTTGGGAAGCCTATCAGCATCTGGGATTGATTCTGGTCTTGGAAGGCGATTTTACGAGAGCCTTGAAGAATTTTCAGAAGGCTATCGAAATCGAACCTGGTTATGCTGGGCTTTACTACAACATGGGATACGTGTTGGAGCGAGTGCACTTGCCAGTGGAAGCCGGGCGGATGTACAGGAAGTTTCACGAGATCGATGGCAAGTATCCATATGATCCGAAACACATAAATCAGCTTCAACTGGAAGATGTTCGCCAGCAGATGCGCAACAACGCAGCCGGCGGGCGCTAGTTTAATGGTGAGTGTGGTTCGATGTCGAAGTAGACGCTGTTGGAAAACGGGGCGAGTTCGTCAAGCGTGTGGTTCGATGTCGAAGTAGACGCTGTTGGAAAAGGGAGTGGGTTCGTCAAGTGCGCGCCAAGCGTGGTTGGACGAG
>JAIERK010000246.1 GCA_019746975.1 Candidatus Obscuribacterales bacterium | reverse complement strand
CGAGGTCGACGATGACTCAGACAATATCCTCTTTGCCTCGGACGAGGCGCCACCCGAGACCGATGCCATCAAGACTGCCACCGATGGAATCGTCGATGCTGCGCTGAAAACCAAGGTCGATGACGTCATGAAGAAGGTCATCACACACCACACCAATGCCGCCGAGTTTCTCAAAGAAGGGATGGCCGAGCCAGCCGTCAATGCGTACAAAGCCTGCGCAGACCTTGTCTCACCTGCAGAGCAAAAACTGTATTTTGAAAAACACAAGCAGCTGAAAGAGTTGATTGAAAAGGAAACAAAGACTACTCCTGGCGTGGAATCAGAAAGTTTGAAGGAGCTGAAGCAGCTGGAGCGCAACATGCGCACGCTCGCTTATGTCGACATGTTCACTCAGGTAAATTCTGGGTTGATTCACCTGCAAGACGGCAAGCCCGATAAAGCTGCCGATGCCTTCGTCACCGCGCTGGTCAATCAGAAAGAATTGATTGATGCGGGATTGTTGCCGAAAGAGGGATGGTTAGCCGGAGAACGCAATTTAGGAGCTCGCATAAATGAGTTGAATACGCAGCTCAAGATTGACATTTGGAAGTTCATGGGCGAGTCTCTGACCGCCAAGAATTTGAAGCCTGCTGATTTTGCTCTGAGCACCGGTGCTAGTCGTGGGATTCCAGTGCGCACCGAGGATGGTGGCATTCCGAAAGATCGACCCAAAGAACAGCCGGGTCCACCGCAGGAGCCGCCGAAGGATGCGCCTAAAGATCCGCCTAAAGATCCGCCTAAAGATCCGCCTAAGGATGCGCCTAAGGATGCGCCGAAAGAACAGCCGGTGCCACCGAAAGATGCGCCGAAGGATCCGCCGAAAGAACAGCCGGTGCCACCGAAAGATGCGCCGAAGGATGCGCCGAAAGAACAGCCGGTGCCACCGAAAGATGCGCCGAAGGCTCCTTCGAAAGAACAGTCTGTGCCGCCGAAAGATGCGCCGAAGGCTCCTCCGAAGGAAGAAGCACCAAAGGAGCCGCCGAAAATACACGGACCTTTTGTTCCTCCCGGACCTCCCGCTGATACGAAAGCGTCTGAAACCGCAGTTGTTAACCCTCCAAAAGAGACGTTGAAAATTCCACCGGTTCCTGTGCCGCCCAAGGATGCGCCGAAAGACCCACCGAAGGAACAGCCGGTACCGCCGAAGGATGCGCCGAAAGATCCGCCGAAAGAACAGCCGGTGCCGCCGAAGGATGCGCCGAAAGATCCGCCGAAAGAACAGCCGGTGCCGCCCAAGGATGCGCCGAAAGATCCGCCTAAGGACGTGCCTGGACTGCCTAAGGACCAGCCTGTCCTGCCGAAAGACGCGCCTGGTGGACCGCCCAAGCCTGGTGACAAGACGAAAGAGGTCAAGGAGACCTTAGCGCTGTCACCTCTCGATCCCCAGGGTCGGAGCCCGGTGGAGCGAGTCAGCTTCCTAATCGATAAGGCTTTGACCGATGGCAAGTTGACGGACGATATCAAGGACAAAATCAAACTTGCGATCGCCGACGCTGACAAAGGGCAGTCGCCTAAGGTCGTCGAGCTCCGGCAGAAGCAGGTTCAGTACGAAGATAGCGTCAACAAACTAATGGAAGCGCAAGTCGGCACCACTGGTGAGACTGTAAAGGGCGCTGTCGGGCGCATAGATACTGACATGCTCGGCAAGTTTGAAACTAAAGGTGATCCAAAGTCAGGCGAGCCTGTCTCTGTCCAGACGAAACCTGGAGTAATCGATGGTCTGACGCCTCCGAAGGATTGGAAAAGTACGCCCGAGAATTATCGCAAGGAAGTGAAGAACCTCTACGCGCAACTTGACGAAGCACTATCAGAGGAGCAATACAAGAAAATCCTCGATCAGCTCAAAGGGCTGCATCCCGACAATAAGAAATTCACTGATGCGCTTGTCGAACGCGAAAAGGTGACGACTCAAGTCAGGACCGCTCTGATTCCGCTTAACGTAGTCACCAACAACATACCCGCCGAGATCAACCAGTCGGCGATGACCAGAGCTCTCTTCGCCAATGTGCTCTCTCAAGCCAATGACACAGCCGGCGCGAAGGACTACATCACCCAGGCCTATGCGTGGAACCAGCTGCCCGGTCAGATAACCGAGCTGAGAGATATGGGCATGGCGGCGCAGGTAGATCCGATCAAACTTCTTGAAGCCGCTATCAAACATAACAGGGATAGAGGTGGTGCTCAGCGCGGCAAGGCGTTGGAAGTCGAGTCGATGCTCCAGGAAGCCAATCTTTTCTTCTTGTCTGCCGACAACGATACGAAGAAAGCCGAAGTTGTCCGGGATCTTGGACCTCTCTTTGTCCAGATTCAAGGTCTGGCAGACAATGAGTACGCGAAGGTCATGAAGACGTCTGCCGATCTGAAGACTGAGTATGATGGTTTACTTCCAGCGGACCCAGAGCAGAAGAAGGAAATGGTGGCAATCGAGAAGCGTCTTCTCGAGACAGAAAAGAAATTCACGGATCAAGACAAGAAGAATGCGCGAGATTCGATGAATCCAGATTTGACCGCGGAAGCACGTCAAAAAGCGCGAGATGCTCTGGCCCTTGCCCAGCCTGATTGGAAAAAGGATTCTGAGCGCTGGCAGCAACTTGCCGGCGATAAGGCAAGTGCCTTAATCGAGACGAAGAGTAAAATGATGTTCCATCTCCGCGATATGAACGTGGCGTTGGAGAATTCCTTCTACTCACGGGCTCTGCCGGCTAACATGGCACTCGAGCTGGCGGGAGCGGATCCGGCCAAAAAAGCGATTGCCAAGCAAATGCTTTCCGATGCATTTGGTGCTTTGCCTGCCAATACGAGACTTGCTCTTCTCTCTCGTGAGTCCGTCGCTGACCTAGCAAAACGTTGTGAGCTCAACGAAGCTACAATCAAAGGTCTTCCTGAGCCGCAAGTCGGCAAACCAAAACCACCAGGCGACGCGCCGAAACCACCAGGTGACGCATCAAAACCACCGGGTGATAAACCTGCAGAAGAGCCGAAGGCCGATCTGTCGAAACTGAATCCACGGTTCAAGGAGTACAAAATTCAACAGTTAGAGATAATGGCACGCGAGAAATCCGCGAAGCTGGAAAACGCGGAAGAAGTAAAAGAGATCTACGAAGAGCTGGTCAAACGCTATGATATAGGTCTCTCCGATGAAGAGTACAAAACCGCTACCGTGTCAATGGATCTTCTGTTGACCGCGCTGAAAGAAGGCAAGGATATCAAGGAAGGACCAGACGGCAAGCGCAGTCTTTCAACCGAGCCGCTTTCCGCGGACCGCCGCTGGAAATTCCACCTCGCTATCTTTGGTGACTTGGAATCGATGCACAATCAGGTTCGCATCCGGCAGGAATTCGCCCAGTTCCTAAAGGGTGCCAAGCAATTTGCAAGCGCGACTACAATGGCTGAAGAAGCCGCCGAGAAAGCCGCTCGCATTATGCAGCCGATCCAGATTGATGGTCGCACGGTCCGTGTGGTCGATCTCATGAAGCAGGAGGCTGGACGCCTTGTAACTGACTCCGGCTCCAACGGTAAAATACTCGATCCTGACAAGCGTCAAGATATGCAGCGTGCTTCTGTCACCATTAATGGTGCCGACGCCGATTCCGGCATGATTAAAGTGCCGATCAACTCCAACAAATTCCTGGCCCAACTTTATTTGGGAACCGAAGTTGTTTCGAAGATTGGTCTGGGTGGTGAACCGGAGGGAGTACAGGAAATCAAGTTTGGTGCAAATAGCGCGTTCAAGCCCGATAAGGCTTACGCCGCAGCGCAGAAAGCACGCCAGTACGTGAAGGACATCTACAACTTCGATCCGCTCGATCCGAAAGAAGCTAAGGAAAATCCTGGTATTGCTTGCCTGTTCGGCGGTCTCCATGAAGTTCTTGAAAATCCGAACAAGTACAACTTATTCAAAGACGAGAATGGTGATGGCAAGCCAGACTTGATTCAGGTTCACGAAGTCGAAAACATCAAGAAGCAGATTAAGAAAGACAGTGGGTTCGATAGCCTACTCTTGGATGGCGGTGTAACTTTTCTTGCCTTCCTCGCTGCAACTGCGGCTCACAATCCCAAAGTGGCGGCGGCGATCGAGTCCAACTTGGGCCGCTACGCTGCAGCCGGAAAGTTGCTCTACAAGGGCACCGCCTACGGTGTCGGTATTGGAGGCTCGCTCTTAGCACGGCACTACGGCTACAAAGCTATGACCGGAATCGACGAAAGTTGGACCGATTCACTCGTCCACTGGGGTGGCTCTCTCGCTGCGGCAGAGGTCGGTGGTAGGCTGTCCGGACGCGGTACGTTCTTTATCCCGTCGGGTCTCGGACCTCGTCAGTTCGCAGCTTTGGACAGTAAGACCAGTGCTGAGTTCTACGCGAAGCACGGCTATGAGACTACCGGTAAATTCGTCGATCTCCTGATGGGCGGTGGATACGTCAATGAAGCGAAAGCTTTCGCAGCCTTGCCGAAGGGCACATCCATGACTTCCGCAGAAGCGATTAAAGCCATTGCGGACGCTAATCTCGTACATGCCAGAGCCGGTAGTGTCGCGGAGTTAATCGTCAAGGATGCCAAACTGGGCACGGTTCAGCATACGAAATTGGCTGAGACTCTCAATGGACTCGAAGGAGTCCAGAAGGTTTCCACAGTTGGTGATCTGTATGCTTTGATTCAGAAAGACCAACAGATATTGGCAGAACTTGCCAAAAAGACTGGTGCAGCGACGGATAAGGCTCTGATTGCCGATGTTGCAAAAGGTGATGCCGCCCTGGAGCCATTGGCTGAAGTGGCTAAGCGCTTCAACCTCACGACCATCGGTGAGCTCAGAACAATGGTGACAACCGCAGAGAAAATCGCGGTAGATAAGATGTTCCCCAAATTGCACGAGATGCAGTCCAAGGGTACAGTCAGTATGAGCACTACTCTTGTCGAAGCCAGCAAGCTCGGCACGCATGTGCTCGAAGGTCCTGGTCTTCAGAAGCTTATCGGGCTCGTGCCCGAGTCGGAGCGCCTGGGCATCTTGACCGAGAAGGCTCTTAAGGATGTGCTGGCAGCGTCGCCGCTCACAGGCGGTCGCTCGTTGATTCAACGTACAGCAGACGGATTCGGTGCAGTCAAAAATACGTTGTTCACGAGGCAGGGTTGGAGGTCGATGGCATCCGCCACCGGCGAGACGCTCTCTCCGCTGCTCACCAGCAAGTTCTACACATCCACCATTTGGTCTGGTATGCGAGAAGCAGGCTCGGCTGGACTAACCAAGCTCAATTCCGCTCGCCGGGTGGTTACGGATCGCTTGGCTGTACGCACACTCGACCCACTGGTGGCTACGCCGGAACACCTTATGAGAGCTCGCACGGCAAGCGCCTTCTACGGCTCACTTGGCACTGCAGTCGTATATAACACTGGTGTGAGAGCATACGATCTGACCGGAGTGAAGAATGAAAAGACCGGTGAGGACTACACATTCCTCGAGGCTCTTCAGGAAGCGCACTATCCCGATCTGGGAATCAAGAGCGACGAACTGCCATGGTACGCAAAACCACTCGTTCCTCTTGCCTCACTGGCTCTGGGTACACCTGGTCAGGCGGCGTTCGGCAGCTTGTTCTTGAAGCCAGGCGCGATCTACAAACCAGTCTGGACCGACCCTTCACACGGTACATTCATGAAGTCGATTCAGTCTGTATCGCCATTGTCGAGAACTCGTTGGAACAACTGGAACGCGAACTACTTCTCCAATCCGAGCCTCGCTCCAGCAGGAGTGTTGGGCGGAACGCTCGCACCGGCGTCGGTCGACAAGATTGGCGATCGCATGCAGCGTAACCGGTTCAACAAAATGCTGGACAATGCAACGAAACCGGCAGTTGATGAGCCGTTCGTGAAGCAGCGACCGAATCTGGACGAGGTCAGGGATCAAATCGGTCCGCCGGCTCCTCCTCCTGCGGATACGAAGAAGCCGGGCGAGCCTCCGAAGCCTGGAGACGATAAGAAGAAAAAGGATCCAGATCCGCCTCCTCCTGGCGGCTAAGATCTCACACAATCAAGCTAAAGAGAAGGGCGCCTTTCGGCGCCCTTCTTGGTGATGGCTTGTGTGAATCCTGATTACACCAGCCTCTTGCTAATTAATCCGACTAGAAATGTCTAATTTTGGGCATGAAATGTATAGACTCACCTACCCGTTATTTCTGGCATTTTGCCCCTTATCTATTTGGTTTTTCTGAGGTATCGCATGGGTGTTGAGAATCAGCAGGATGATGTAAAAAAGACCCTGCCAAATGATGTTGTTTTTAAACCAGTCGAAGAAGAAGAGGAGGAGCCAGCTCTTCCATTTCACGACGAACTGTTTGTTTCCACTGTTGGCGACAACGGCAATGGAGCCGGAGGTCAAGGTGATAATCAAGACGGCGATAACGCCGACATGGCCCCCGAAGACAAAGATACCAAGAATGGTGGCGCTCCAGCGGCTGACCAGCCGGCAGCGAAAGATGCTCCAGCCAAGGACAAGGTAGAGGTCAACGATAAGGCCGAAGGCGCGGCTCCCGAGCAGAAAGAGCCAGTTAATCCGTTCGATCAAATAGACAAAGCTCAGGCGATGTCCAAGGAGATAGAGCGGCTGCGCCAGGAGGACCGAAAGCCCGACGAAAAAATCACTGTCAGAGTCAACGGCGAAATCAAAGAGGTGACCGTTGCCGAACGAGTAGCCCAGCTAAAGCAGAGTATCAAAGAAACCATTGATCTCGCTAAACAGGGTGCTGACGCTGTTCGTCAGAAGGGCGATGCACGCAACAAAGGCGTTCGTGAATACGCAAAAGAGAATGACAAAGTTCTTGGTCCGCTTGCCAAAGATGTGGTTGATAGCTTCTTACGCAACAACGAAGCAGCTCGCAATCAACTAGCCAGAGAGTTGAAGATCGATCCGGATAAGCTGGATCTCGATAAGCTCAGCCCCGAAGTTTTTACGCTCAATCGTCTTGGCCGATGGTACGAGATGGCCGAGGGCGATCCTGTTAAACAGAAAAAGATCTCCGATTTTTCTGAGGCCCAGGCCGATAGAGATGCGCTCTCTCGACTGCATTACGCTCCCACTTTGACGCGTCTGGTTGAGGCAGAGCTCCGGGCGAGAGGGCATCTTGATCCTACGCTTAAATTCGGAGAGGAAACTCCCGAGTCTGAAATCAAGAAGGCGTTCGAGTTGGTGAGTAAGCTGTCGAAGCCCGGTAACGAAGACGATGTCGCCGTATTTGGTGGCGGTAAAGAGATTCGTGAAGCAAAAGAGATCTTCGAAACTTCCGAGAAGACCGTCAACGTCCTTTACATGAATCAGCAGCAAAAGAGAGCTGAAGCGATCATCGGCGAGATTGCTCAGGCTAGTAAGGAGGACGCGGTCAATCCCGAGGAGCACTTCAAGCAAGCGATAAAACTGGCAGAAACGTTGAATGTCGGTTATCTCGCTAACCAAGCGTACAGACCGGACAATATTGCATCAGGTATCACGCAAGAATTGATCGATATCGTCAGAGTTGGCAGTACTGCTCGCCTCAAGTATGCCGAATATCTGACCTCCAAATCCAGGTTCCACGAAGCGCAGGGACTGATTGCTCAGGTGAAAGCCGATTCCCCTGAACTAATCTTCACGCAAGACGAAAAGACGAAAAAGCTCGACTATCGCGAGATCAACAAGAAGACCTATGAAGAGGTAGATCGTTCCGTCACTCTTGGTATCACTATCAATCCTGCCAGCTTCGAGCATGCGCAGAGCCTATTGTTCGACAAGGTCGGCAACGACAAGGTTGGTGACCAGAACTCTGGAAAGCAGTTCATCAAAGACATGCAGGATGGAAAGTTCGCCACCAATAAAGAAGCTTTCGATTATCTAGGGGATAAAGACGGTAAAGCGACGGCATGGGAATGCTTGAAGATGATGAAGCTCTGTCGCGAGCAATTCAAGAAAGACATTACCGAAGCGAATGAAGTGCTCGACAAAGAACTCGTCAGTTTGGCCGCTAAGAAAAAAATATTCGACGACAAAAAAGACCTGTCAGATGACGATAAGGTTGAGAAGGCCCGACTCGAGCGCCAGATATTTGCGCACGAGCAAACCAAACAGCAACGAGAGAAATACATTAATCGCATCGATGCGCTCACGGACTTCGCTGAGGGCATAATGCACCTCTCTAATAAGTCCTCTATTCCACTCATCTCTGGGTCTGGAGCGGAAAGCGCTCATGAATTCTTCAAGAAGGCATTGGATAAAGATCCCGATTTGAACGCGGAGTTCGAGAAAGTTAAAGCCGCACAGAAGGCCGCCAAACCTGACGATGACACGATGATGACAATCGCCGAGTTCAAGGACCTGACAGAGGACTCGTTCAAGGCTTACTGGAAGCGCAACTATAAGAAATTCGCAGTTGCTGGAGCTGCTGCAATAGGGACCCTAACCGGCGTCGGTTTGATCGGCGTCTGCGGATCCCTGGGAGCAGGCATCACGACAACTGCGGTGGTCGCCACCGTGGGTGGTGCGGCGACCGGAGGTGCGACACACTGGGCGGTGCACAGATCGGTCAACCCTAAAGCCGGTTGGGCAGAGTTTCGCGATGGTGCCAAGATTGGCGGACTGAGCGCCGCTCTTGTTTGCAGTCCCTGGGCTGCGCAGGCATACCGAGCCAAGATGGCCGGTGATGTTGCAGTCACGACGAGCACCATCGGTAATATCGCGAGCAAGGTCGGTGTTACGAGAGGTACATTGGCTGGAAGTTTGGCCCTGTCATATACTTTCGAAGCTGGTAATGTACTCATCGATGGTAAGCCTATAGGACGCGCCGCAGTCGATGGCACCAAAGAAGGTGTCTTCAATAGCTTGCTCTTGGGAATATCGCGCAATTGGGGATTGTCTTCGGAAGGCGCTGTCAAACAGGCGATGATCAACCGATACACGATAGGAACAGGTTTTGGTCTTGCGGCCACACCTCAAATCGCTGCCGTGGCGATAGACGGAAAGCCCTTCGGACAGGCAGCCAAAGAGACCGTTGCGGATGGCTTGCAGTACACTGTCATGCTCGGCGTCATGAACAAATTCGGCGTGCAGGAGCCAGGCAAGGCTACCGGACTCTCCAGATTCGGTCTGAATAAGTGGACCGTCGGCGGTGGTTTCGCACTTTCAGCCGTGCCTGCAGCGAAGGATTTCTTCTTCCACAACAAGCCGATAGATCAGGCCGGAGCAGACTTCCTCACCAATGGACTGCTCAACACAGGAGCCTTCGCTGCGCTCAAGGTATTCGGGCTCAACGACTACGGTCGAGGTCCAAAACCAGTCAAGCCGACTTTGGGTGACACTGCCTCCTACGGTTGGCGGGCATTCGCCATGCAAGAGTCTTGGAACGTCGTTATAGCACGCGGCATGAAACAGTATCAGCGCGATATCATGCGTGGTCAGTATTCGATAGCTGATCAGGGACCTGGATTTGTCGCTCCGCTCGCCGACGATTTCTTCAAGCGCTACTTCGGCCCTGGGTTGGATTACAACCATCCGGGCGATCGTAAGACTATCAATCAAACCATAACTCCATTGATTCCAGCACTGGAGAACACAATCAACGTCAATCGACAGCATGTCGATCCGTTGAAGATGCCTCCAAAGAAAGGACTCTTCACCGACTACAGTAAGCCGCCGCAGAAGAAGCCCTAAATTGATCGTCTTTGAGGTAATTAGAGAAGCCGCTCCATGAGCGGCTTCTCGCTACGTCTTGTCGCCATTTTTTTCTTTTTTTTTGAGAGATTGTCCGATGAAGTTCCTGGGAGAAAAGCTCTGCGCTGACTACTAAAGCATGCGCTCCAAATGAGGCGTTGAAACAACGTCTTCGAATTACTAAGATAAGCCTCTTCAAGTGCGGTTTTGCACTAAAGTCTTCGTCGATTGTCCGGGAACTCGACGAGGAGCACAAGGACCCAGGGTAGCAATTACCCGATAAATCGCCAGGGTCTGCTATTGCCTCTTCAGTAGAAAAAATAGAGGAAGTTTATATTTGCGAACTCTCATTAAGAGTTACATTTACTTCAGAGGATCAACGCTCTTACGCTCTCGCTATGCCATATACTGGAGTCATGACCGAACTGTCAGTGATTATCCCGGCGTACAACGAAGAGGCGAGACTTCCTCGCACCCTCGAGTCGGTTCACTCATTTCTAGCGAAGCGCGAACGAAGTTTTGAAATCATCGTGGTTGACGATGGTAGCCTCGATCATACGGTCGACGAAGTAGAGACTTTTGCAGCAACTCACGAACACGTGAAGCTCATCTCCTATGCTCCCAACAAAGGCAAGGGTCATGCGGTAAGAGTGGGCATGCTCGCAGCCGCCGGCACGCATATCATTTTCAACGATGCAGACGGCTCGTCTCCAATCGAGGAGATTGAAAAACTCGAGGGCAGTCTCGAGTGCGGCTATGACATTGCTATCGGAAGCCGCGCCAAGCCCGACAATTCGAGAAAGGTAGATGCGCTCGCATATCGCAAGTATATAGGCAATACGTTCAACCTGATCGTGCAATCGCTTGTTCTGCCTGGAATCCACGACACGCAGTGTGGATTCAAAATGTTTCGACAAGATGTGGCTCGCGATATTTTTTCAGTCGCCCAGATGGATGGCTTCGCCTTTGATGTCGAAATCCTCTATATCGCCAAGATTCGACGCTATACAGTGGACGAAATTGCGATTAACTGGTCTAACGTTGAAGGCTCCAAGGTCAATGTATTTGTCGATTCGCCCAAGATGTTAATCGGTTTGCTTAAGGTCGCATTCGACGCGTGGGCGGGTAGATACCGCCCCGTCACCAAGTTGAAGCAACAAGTAGAACGCGATCGAGCGAATCTAGGACGCAATCGCTAAAGCAAAAGCTCGACATCACGCCGTTTTGACCCGAGCCGATAGGCGCTAAGGGTTAAGTCTGAGACTCTCCCGCTTTGCAAAGAACGTCTAGTGCATCAAAGAACGTCTAATGGATCAAGGGCGCCTATGCCTCATGAAAGCCAATGGATCAGCCGATGCACGTTGTGCTGTTTTTACCTAAGAGCTGCGAACTTTCTCTTTGAGTTCTGCTAACACCTTTATGATCTCATCGTGAATCAGACCATTAGAGGCAATGATTATTCCCTCTTCAACAGAGAGCGGTGCTCCGGTAAAGTCCGAAACCTTTCCTCCAGCCTCTTCTACAATGAGACTGCCGGCTGCGACATCCCATGGTGCGAGTTTCTTTTCCCAGTAACCATCGAGACGCCCGCAAGCGATGTATGCCAGATCTAGAGCCGCGCTGCCGTCGCGTCGTACGCCCTGCGACAGATTGGTGAATCGATTGAATTGTGCCATGTTATCGAATGCGCTTGTTACTGTGTCAGGTGGAAACCCAGTTACAAGGAGGCTATTGGTCAGCGTGTCGACTTTTGAAACTTGAATTTTCTGATCGTTGAGAAATGCACCATTACCCTTGATGGCATAGAACATCTCGTCTCTGACCGGCTCGTATATTACGCCTAGCACCATTTCACCGTTTTCTTCCAATCCGATCGAAACACAGAAAAACGGATAACCGTGCGCGAAGTTGGTGGTGCCGTCCACTGGATCGATCAGCCATCGACGAGAACTCCCATTAACATTACCGCCGCCTTCTTCAGCAACGAAATCATCGCCCGGAAACTCATTTTGCAGGATCTTAAGTATTATCTCTTCAGAAGCCTTGTCCACGTCAGTGACCATGTTAAAGGCACTTTTGTAGTCAATCGAGGAAATCTGTCCCACCCTCTCCCGGATCAGGGCGCCCGCCTCCAGTGCTGCGCGAAATGCTACCTGGCGCTCCTTTTTCACGGTAATCTCCTCTGGTGAGTGACAATTCGGCAGAGAATATACCATAAAGTTATTCGACACTGTTCGCGGGCTCGTTCTGGCGAACCGTATCGATATGGTACGGTTCTTAATTAGAACTACATAATTGGATAGTGTTTGTAATATTATTCGATAGAGAAGAACAGTCCTTCCGTTCCATCGTTTGGTAGCGGACGGTATTTTGGAGTTTGAGAGGTTATGAGCGAGAAGTCTTCCTACCCGGTAAATCTGCCCCAAACAAGCTTTCCAATGAAAGCCAACAGCGTAATTCGCGAAGTGGAGTTACAGAAGTTCTGGGATGACAACACGATTTACGAAAAGAGTCTTGCTAATCGTCAGGGGCGAGATAAGTTCGTGCTGCACGACGGACCGCCCTACCTGAGCTCGCCGAAGATACACATCGGCACTGCTTTGAACAAAATTCTCAAAGACATCGTCACCAAGTACAAAGCTCAGCGCGGCTTTTACGCACCATACATTCCCGGATACGACAGTCATGGTCTACCGATCGAGACTGCCGTCGTCAAAGACGTCAAAGGCGGCAGGCGTGCGCTCTCCACAATCGAGCTTCGCGAGCGCTGCCGTGAATTCGCCCTCAAGAATCTCAAAGGGCAGGAAGCCAACTTCCGCAGACTCGGCGTCTGGGGCGATTGGGCACATCCGTACATCACGTTGAATCCGGAGTTCGAATCGAATCAGATCAGAGTCTTCGGTAAGATGGCGACGAGCGGCTATCTCTACAAGGGACTGAAATCCGTGCAATGGTGCCCCAATTGCGAAACAGCACTGGCAGAGGCTGAAGTAGAGTATGCCGAGCACGAGTCGCACTCGATCTACGTCAAGTTCGAAGTTGACAAAGACTACCGGAAGAAGCTACCTGCCTTCGTCCCGGCCGATGAGAAAGTCAGCTTCGTGATCTGGACGACGACACCATGGACGCTTCCAGGCAACCTCGGTGTGGCTCTCCATCCGAAGTTCAACTATCAGTTCCTCAAGACACCGAAAGACGGTGTTCTCGTTGTTGTGGATGAACTCAAGGATGCTTTTCTCCAGGCTGTTGGTATCGCCAGCGGTGAAGTGCAGGTGCTAGGCAGCGTTGTCGGCAAGGAGCTCGAGTTAATCGAGTGCCGCCATCCTTTCCTCGACCGTCTCAGTCGTGTGATTGTTGGCGATCATGTTACAGCCGACACTGGTACCGGTTGTGTCCACACTGCTCCTGGTCACGGTCCTGAGGACTTCGACATCGGACAGAAGTATAAGCTCGGAGTTGTTTCGCCGGTAGACGAGCGCGGAATTTTTACTGAAGATGCCGGTCGTTTTGCCGGCAACCGATACGATAAGTCCAACACCGACATCATCGCGCATCTCATAGAGCTCGGCGTTTTGATGCAAGACTCGCTGTACAGGCACAGTTATCCGCACTGCTGGCGGTGCAAGAAGCCCCTGATATTCAGAGCGACTGAGCAATGGTTTGCTTCCGTAGATGGATTTCGCGATGCGGCATTGACGGCGATTGATTCCGTCAAATGGCTGCCTGCATCAGGTCGCAATCGCATCTACACCATGGTCGAAAATCGTTCTGACTGGTGTATAAGCAGGCAACGAACCTGGGGTGTTCCGATACCTGTGTTCTACTGCAAAGACTGTAACAAGCCTCTCATGACGGCAGAAAGCATCAACAGAGTGGCTGATGTGTTTAAAACCGAAGGCTCAGACGCCTGGTGGAAGAAGGAGGCATCGGACCTACTCGGAAGCGGCTTCGCATGCCCTTGCGGCGGCAAGGAGTTCGAGAAGGAAACCGACACTATGGATGTCTGGTTCGACTCTGGAGTAACGCACGCTGCAGTAATCGATCAGCGTCCCGAGCTCAAAGGTGCACCTTGCGAGCTCTATCTGGAAGGTAGCGATCAGCACCGCGGCTGGTTCCAGTCCTCGTTGTTGACCAGCGTTGCCGTCTCAGGAAGAGCTCCTTATAAGGCGGTCTTGACGCACGGATTTGTCGTTGATGAAAGCGGACGCAAGATGTCTAAATCGGTAGGCAATGTCGTCGAGCCGGAAGAGGTGATCAAGCAGTACGGCGCTGATGTTCTTCGGCTCTGGGTTGCATCGGTCAACTATACGGACGATATTCCAATCGGGAAGAACATGCTGGCTCAGCTCGCCGATATCTATCGGAAATTGCGTAATACTGCTCGCTACATTCTCGGCAATCTGCACGATTTCAATCCGGTATCGGATTCGGTATCATACGACAAGCTCAGCCAGCTTGACCGATTCATTCTGCATCGACTGCAACACGTTGTTTCTGAAGTGACAGAGGACTTCGATAACTTCGAATTCTTCAAATATTATCAATTGCTGCAGAATTTCTGCGTTGTCGATCTTTCCAGCTTCTACTTCGACATCGTCAAAGATAGGCTGTACACCTCTTCTCAGAAGGCGGAGAGCCGACGAGCGGTGCAGACAGTTCTCTATGAGATCTTGAGAGCTCTGGTGCGCATGTTGGTGCCTGTCACACCTCATATGGCCGAAGATATCTGGCAACACCTGCCCGAGTCGATCAAGACCGCTGATGGCAACGAGCTCAGCGTGTTGCTCACCGACTTCCCGGTCAAGCAAGACAAATTCGTCGATGAAAATCTATCTTCATTCTGGAAGGATCTCATCGATGTCCGGTACGCCGTCAACAAAGCTCTGGAGGAGGCTCGTGCCGCTCGTAAGATCGGCAGCTCACTCGAAGCTCAGGTTGTCCTCAACTTCGACGATCACGGTCTTCGAGATAAAGTTACCTCGTTGAAGGACGAACTGACCGGATTCTTCATCACGTCCCAGGCGACCGTCTCCGAAAGCAACGGTAAGGATTCTTCGGAATTGCTTGCTGAAAACAAGGAAAACGGTCTACACGTTCAGGTGTTCAAAGCTGAAGGAGTGAAGTGTGCACGCTGCTGGAAGTATTCGACCAAGGTCGGCTCCGACACGAATTTCAGCGAAGTCTGTGATGTCTGTGCTGCTACGCTTTCTCTTGGCAGCGGAGCGAAAAGCCAGTCGCGTTGCGGCTAAGCAATCACCTTGCTTTCGCTTAATGTTTCAATTTTCCTATAGAGAGACTCGCTCTTTCTGTAGCTGTTAAACTTGGCAATCTTGCTTTGTTTTGTTGGATGCAAAGTCCAATCCGAAATGGATTCCTGGTCACAGGTTCTCTGGAGTAATCAAGTGAACAATCGTTCGATTCCCTGCAAGTCATCTGATCTGACGAATAGCTCGACAATTTTGACGTGGCTGATTGCCGTTGTGCTGACCCTTTTTGCGCTACCTGCATTCGCGCAGAGAGACGGTGGTGGCGAAGGCGGCGGTGACGGACCATCTCGGCCACCACATTCGCTACCGTCGCCATCTATGCCTTCTCCTGTAATCCAGAGCACGCCTACGCCTCCGCCCATCCCGCCATCGAATAATTCAACGCCCCGTTTTCCATTTACGCCCCCAGTGGTGGTGCCTACAGATGTGCAAAGCAGCCTGTTTTCCTTCCCCGGAGGGAGTCCTCATGGCGTACAAGATTTCAATATGCTTGCTGTCAATGGCGTCATCCTTTTGAAGAACAATGATTTCCCGGAAGAGAAAGCGCTTGAAGGATCTACATCTGGTATCACAATCAAATGGCGCGATGGCAGTGACTTTAAGAAGGTCAACGATTTCATCGTGCAACTGGATCAAGGCGAGATTTTGATATCCGTGAAGAGTCCTTCAAAGATGGCACTGCTCAAAACACCTTTTGGCAAGTTCTCAATCGCGTCCAACGGAGACGTCCTCGCGCGCCTGGAGAAGGATGTTCTACGAGTCACAAATATTGATGGTCTGGGCAAGAAAGTCAAAGCTCAGTTTGAAGAGGGGATTCTTGCGAAGAAAATAACCGTCGCTCTTGCGCCAGGCTCTGAGCTGGTTGCCGGCAAAAATCCACTTCGTCGTTCTGACATGCGGCCTCATGATGGCTTGGCGAGACGCGCGTTCAAAGTCATCGAAGACAAGCATCTTGCGATCAGTGAGATCTCGATCGCTAGCATCTTTCGAGCTAACGATTTAATCTCGCAGTTGAGACAATCGACGACCGGTGTGAAAGAACGCCGTATTCTTGGCGACATGTCGAAAATGGCGGCTATCCTGAATGCTCGTAACGGTACCCAGGGGTTTACCGTCGAGGAAGGCTCTCAATTGGCGCAGAGAGAGGGTAAGAGCACTAACTAGTGCGATTGTTTGTGAGGCGATGCCTCGGCCTACACAGCGGAAATGGATATGTCTGACGACAGCTCCAAAGGCGCGTTGAGGAGATATCACGGCGAGGACTGGCATTGTCTGTGAAACTGCCTGTTTGAGAATTGAACGACTTGCGTCGGAAGATACTTCTGTGGAACGCGAGCACCGCTTTTAAAGCTGCGTGTTGAAGGTTGATACCTGCGCAACCTGGTGTGTTCTAACAAACTTCTAGAAAAGAGCGACGCATGGCATCGTTATGTCATCGGCAATGTTTAAAGGCGCGCGAAACCTGAGCTAAAGTAATGCTTGCGCTACAGTGACTTTTATGCCGTGCTGCAAAAGAGCGTCACTAGCGCGGCGCTACGGTCACCAGGCTCTTGTCCTTCGAAGCTTTGGTCACGGCAGCCGTCGGCAGTCCGAAAACCGATATGACGGATGTTCCTGAGGTGCTGGCGGTAGCGTTGTCTGATGCTCTCACGTGGGCGACGCTCTTGTCGGAGCTCGTTGCCGATACCGTTTTTGCGTTGAGACCTTTGAGCTTGAGGTACGATTGGTCGCTTGTTGATGCAACCAGGTTATGAACGGTTCCGAAGACCTCGACCGTGCTGCTGCCGGAACCTGCCACCGTGAGCATCGGGGCATCCTGAATACCGGTCACCTTGACGAGCGCGGTACCGCCTGCAGTGATTGCCGTGACCTGAGGCATGGTCAGGGTGACTTTAGCCGTCTTTGCGTAGAATGTTGGAGCCGTAGATATGCTGAGAGTGGTGCCTTTTTGTTCGATCTTCACGCTCTTTATGCTGTTCTCGCTGCATTCGAGAGTGCCCTTCGCAGGCGAGCCGATATTGATGTCGACTTCAACTCCACCCACTACGATGATGGCGTTGGCGGTGTCATCCACCGTCATTGTCGTGCTCTTGGCTTCTGAATCGTCTCTAGGTGGCGGAACTATATTTGGTATTGAAACATTGGTGGGAGCAGGTGTCGATGCGCCTGTCGTCGTTGATGCTGTAGTCGCCGAGGTTGTTGACGTTGTCGTCGATGAAGTTGTCGATGGTGTCGTCGTAGTACTGGTTGATGAGGGAGTCTTTTGATTCTCCGGATGTTGAAACTCTTCTGCATTGTCGCAACCGCATAGAGCGATTGTTGCGATAGTTATGATTGCTAGTTTGCGCATATGCATTTTATGTTTCCTGCCTGCCTACAACGAATTTATGGTCACTCATACCATCTTGACTGATGTTCTATCAATACTTAATCGATCTGGAACTCCGGGCTAACGGGTCAAAGGCAATTTCAGTAGGTTTAGTAACCCATTCGTGAAACTTCATTGCACCCACTGCGGTTGCCGCCAGTATTATCGACCAGATTCCGGACCAGAAAAGTGTCTCTGTTCCTTTCAGCTTATCCGGATCGGTCACTGATTGCTGCGGATCGGAAGGATTGTATTTGATCGTAACTGTCGGCATGTAAGATTCCAGTCTCTCTTCCAACACTTCTCCAAGATTGGCTTTTACTTCGCCAGTCTCGACATTGATCAAGTCGACATCCTTGATCTCGGATACATCCGGTAAGACATCCTGCTCGATATCCTTTGAGATGGCCAGGCGGACAAAAGTCAAACACGGCGGTAGTTGTTGCCTTTCCGTGTACTTCTTGCCGTCGACTTTGTATTTGTATTCGACATAAGGCTTGGAAATCAATACACAGATGAATGATGCCGGCGTTATACCCAGAATTCCCGGAGGACGAATACCGTCGCCGCGATCGATCAGTTTCGCTTGCGCGACAGTCCAATCCTTAGATTTATCATTCGTTTCTTTGTACTGATACGAGAGGAGAAACTCCCATAAGCCATAGCAAGCAAGACAGAATGCCAGTGGATAAAACAAGACTCTTAGCATGATTCAACCCTTACGTGTTTTTGTTAACCAGAACCTGCTTACCATACTCAGTTACCCTATTTCGGACCATTTTATCCCACTCGACAACTGCTCGAAGCGACCGAAATTTTATTGGAAGTTCGGGTTGTTTCGTGATTTATCCGGCACCGGATATGGTTATCAAACGCGCGCAACCATTAAGTTAATGGTCGCTTCATTTCATTTTTTTCGAAGAACCCCCGGTTCTTCCAGTTACTAACGTCAACTTCGGCGGACGGCGTATCCGCCGCCACCGCCGGCGGCCCTTGCAAAGTTATTGCCTTGACCAGCATATGTCCTGGCTTTTGCGTATGTACTGACGGTTTGAAGAGCCATCTGGGCGTTGTATTTTATCAACGGATCCTTGGCATAGCTCGCCACCCACTGAAATTCCGAAGTCGCTCTGCTCAATTGGCCCTGACCCTGGTAGCAGAGTCCTGCATAGTACTTAGATAACTCTGTCGGTCTGTTTTGTTCTATAACATTCAGGCAGTCTCTGAATTTGCCCTGCTTATACAGCAGCTTCATCTGTACCACAGGCGAAACCCCTTTCGGTACAGTAGGTGACAGCTTCGGCACTGTAATCGCGGTGGCTGAAATCCCGGTTTTTTCCGATGGCAACTTCAGGGGAGCGTTGGGATCGCCCAGATGCTTGCCGATGTTGAACTCAGGAACTGCGGCTGCCTGATCGCTGTCTTTGGAAGCGTCTGGTTGAGGTTCTGGCGAAGAGGATGCTGTGTTCGGATTGTCGGGGTATGACACCTCGCCATAAATCAGCTTGTCCATATTCGGCATTTCTGGGACCGTTGTCGCTTCCGACTCCGAAGTCTCGGCAGCGATCGCTGTCGAAAAAAGGTTTGGAATCGATGCCGCGCAAATGACGGAAAACGCCGTGGTCACTGCAATTAAGAGCACCGGTTTCTTTGTCATGGCTGAAAGCCCCGTAGTAAGAAAATGAATCTTGTCATCCTTATTAAGCCACAACTGAGCATGGTTTAACCAAATCTGCACAATGCTTTTAGCATTTCCCCTGTTAGGAGTGCACAAGCTGAAATTAAGGCGATAAACTGAATTTGCAGACTTGCGGGCATAAAAGGGTTAGGATGGCGCGAAGTTTATCGATGATGCGGTCGTTGGCATTAAGTTTCATCATTTCTTTTGGCGCTCTAGCGGCCGCTGGAGCCGCGGAACCGTCGCTTAATGTTGTCCTCCATAAAATAAGTAGATTGAGTGGAGACAACAAGCTGCCTGAAGCAAGGCGGTTGCTCGACGCCTATCTTGCCATTCATCCCAACGATCCTGAGGCGCTCGCTCAACGTGGATTTCTCGATAATCCAGACAACTTCAAATCGTGCAAGCGATATCTAACCAGAGCACTTGCGGTCACTAAGGGTGGTGCCGGAATCGGTGAAATTCAGCAGGTCTACATAGTCAGGGCCTACGCTAACAGTGTCCTGGGATTGAAGGAGGAAGCTCTGGCCGATATCGAAAAGGCTCGGCAGATTGCGCCTGGCAATCCTGAGGTCTATCACATCCGAGGCGGGATAAAAGAGCGCTTCAAAATGCATGCAGAAGCTTTTGCCGACCTCGAAAAGGCGGCTACAGGCAACCCACACAATCGTTCTTGTCTAGAACAGGTGATCTATGTTGCTGCGCTTCTGCACAAGCAAGACAAGCAGCTTAAGTGGCTTAACAAAGTAGTTGAACTCTTCCCATCATTCGAGACTTATAGAGATAGATCGTCATTCTGTACCGCCATCGGCAACTATAAGCTTGCGGCGAGCGATGCCGTCAAGAGCCTCGAGCTGAGACCGGAGGACATCAAGGCTTACGATTTCGCATTCAGTGCCGTCCTTCGCTCAGGCGACGACCGCGGGGCAGAACGCATCCTCGAACGTGCCAGAGCGCGATTCCCTAAAGACAAAGGCTTCCGCGTGTCCGAAGCCGGACTCAAGTTGAGACAAAAAAAATCCGATAAGGCGTTGGCACTCTACAATGAGCTAGCAACTGAGTATCAAGACGACCCTTTCTTGCACGAGCAGATCGGAATCATTTTGAGGGATAAACAGCGCTATGAGGAGGCTCTGGATCACTTCAGAGTTGCCGCGAAGTTCAGACAACCGGTCGATATAGCATTGCACAAGAGAGCGGAGTCATATCGCATGGCAGAACAGTATGCAGAAGCCGCCCGCGATTTTACCGTGATGTACTCCAAAAGCTCCAACCGAATTTTTATAGTCGATGCTGGAGATTGTTGGATGCATAATGGCAAGTATAAGCGCGCGCTATCGACCTTCGAGATCGCATTGAACAATGGTCAGGCGAAACCTCTTACTGGTTTTGAGTTGGCTAAGGTCTACGCCGATCAAGCACTTTGCCATCTACGCCTGGGTGATGCCGAAAAGTCCAGGGTGCTTGCGACGAAGGCTCTAACTACCAAACCCGACTTTATGGATGCAATTCTCGTTCGCTCGCAAGCTAACACACAGCTCAAGCGCCTTGATGAGGCTATTGCCGACCTCACCTTAGCGATCAAATTGCGACCGGACTTTGGAGTGCCACTGGAAGAGCGCGCCAAGCTTTATGACCTGAAGAATCAGCCGGAGCTGGCGCGACAGGATCGACAAAGACTGGCTAACTATTCTCGTTCGGTTGAAAGCGATCTGGTCAACAAAAATGAGGATCGCTAAACCAATTTATCGAGTCGTGCCTGCATCTTCTTCAGGGGCTCCATGTCGCCTCGTTTTGCCGCGACATCTATACCTCTTTCGTAAGCTGCGCGCGCCTCTTTCGAATTGACGATACCTTCATATGCTTTGCCCAGAGCCAGATACGCGACTGTGTGCGTGGGCTTGAGCTCAATCGATCGTTTCAAATGCAAGAGAGCTTCCTCAAATCGGCCGAGCTCTACGAGGCAATCTCCGTACCCATAGTTGGCGAGCTGATCGTCTTCGTCGATGTTGAGAACTTCCCTGAACATCCCCATTCTCTCCAGCGTCTCCTCTTGCGAGACCTGGCGTTCTTTCTCTTTTTGCTTCTCGTCTTTTGACTGTTGGAGCGCCAGTCTCATCTCGATGCTCATAGAAATCGCCTTTTCTTCCTCGGCTTTTTCCTTGAGTCCCATCTCCATATAGAAAACTGAGAGGTTGGTGTGAGCCATGACGGAGTCGGGATTGAGAGTGGCGAGTTGTTGCATCAACTTGATTGCTTCGTCAGCCTGACCTCGACGATTCAAAATTACGCCCAAAGCCTCGTAAGCATCTTCGAAGTGTGGATCGAGCAGAAGCGACTCTCTGAGCAGCTCTATAGACAGTGAGCCGTACCCGGCTTGCTGTTCGTCTTCCCTGGCGAATTCTTGCAGAGCGTCTTCGAACGTACGTCTGGCCTGCTGCTCAGGAGATATGGCCTGGTAGAACGGCAGTAGTTGCACCTTCGCTGTGTAATCATGACCGTCGAGTGAGACGTGCCACTCCTTGCCGGGGGTGCGGTAGTCCCGGCGCACCATCGCAATGGCGATATATTCATTACACACCTTGGAGTGCAGGTTTGATTTTATCCAACCAATCACTTCGTTGTCGAGTTTGATCTCCGTATCGACTGCCAACGGTGATACCGGAGGTGGTGCCAGCGTCAGCCCGACGAGAGCACGCGTCGGAGCTCCCTGGCTGCGCACTCTTGCGAGTACTTCCTGCCCTTGAAAGCAGCCCTTTGTATAACTTACCGAGGTTTCGTCGAGCGTGGTTTCGGCCAGTAGATTATCGCCGTCGAAGTCGACTCCCAGCTTAGGGAGCCCTGCTTCGATTCTACAAGCATCAAGAGTTGCTTGATCGAGGCTGACCATATTCAACGCACCGGCCGCTGTTTCGAGTTTTGATAATACTACCTGGAAAGTCTCTTGGTCTGAGACTATCAAGTACCCATCCTCTCCCGTGAGAGACAATCTAATTATTTTTGCGGGCTGACCACTGACGTTGCCTGAGAAAGCGTCGACAGAGCTTAGTTGGTGGGTGCCGTCGCCATCGATAATGGCGCCCATGAGCGTCCGGCTGCGCGGACCCTGGATGGCGATGAATCGTGCACCCTTCCAATCTTCGAAATCAACCTTATCGGCAAATCGAAACTTGTCCAGGTGCTCGAGAATTGGTTCTGTTTGTTTGGTATCACATATGATGGCATACTCGGAGTCGAGCATGTACATGCGAAAACAGCCGACCGGTCGCGACTTCCGATCGATCAGGCAGTTGGAGTGACCCCCACCTTCGGCAACGATGTTGACATCATTAGTGGTTTGGGACTGGAGGAATCTCCGGGCATCCGTTCCGAACACCCGGATATAGCTCAGCTCCACGATCGACCAGCCGCCAAATTTCCGTACCGGGTAGGTGTCGATCTTGGTTGTGAGATTTGTAGTCATAATTGGTAATCAAGCCAATCTAATGCGATTGAAGCGCACTTTGATAAATTGGCTCGCTGACTGAACTAGACCGAGAAGGAGTTGCCACAGCCGCAATTGCCTTTGGCTTGCGGATTCTTGATGACGAAACCTTTGCCTTCTAGGCCTTGCTCGTAATCAAGTACGGTTCCCTTCAGGTAGATTGCGCTCTTCGGGTCGACGAACACTTTAACGCCATGCTGTTCGATGACGTGGTCTTTCTCCTGGGCTTTGTCGAAACTGAGACCATACGACATCCCGGAGCAACCGCCACCGCGGATTTCCAGGCGGAGGCCTTCTTTGCCGGGCTCGTCAGCCAAAAGTCTCTTGACTTCGCCTGCGGCAGATTCAGTCAAGCCGACGATTTGTGTTGTCCCTTCAGTGGTTGTGGTGGTTTCGGCCATTATTGTCTCTCCTCCAGTGGGCGGAATCTGTACGAAAAGCCCACATTTGTATTCAACGTATACTTTACCATATGACAACGAACATGGAGCGTTTCACTACGTATTGTTGAAACCAAGAGGTTCGTTAGAGAATTAGATTCTCGATCTTTCTTGCCACACGCTTTAATCGCGGATCAAAGTCTCTTCTTTGCATCTCCGTGAGTGATACCCATCGAAATTGTGAGACTTCCTCCTGCGCTATGTTGACTACTGCGTCGCTTCCTTGACCGTCGAATGAGAACAAATACTGGAAGTCATGGTGGTAGTGCTCACCTTCATCCTTGCTTTTATTGTGCGGAATGAAGTGCGTGTCCATGTCGATTGCAATTGCGTTAGCCTCATGCCAGGGATGAAGCTTGACTTGTCGAAGACCGGTCTCTTCGATGAATTCACGGAATGCGCCCTCTAAAGGGTCTTCGCCGAAATCGAGATGTCCGCCGGGTTGCAACCAGAGCTTCAAGAATCGGTGATAGACAAGGAATATAGAACGTTTTTCGTGATCGAATAATATGGCGCTTGCCGTCAGGTGTCCGCGCATATTCTTGCGGCTGAAGATCAGGCTGTCCTTATCCGCCAGCTGCTCTCTAAGTCGTTCTAAGTGCTGATTCTCTTCCTTGAAAATGGCAAGATAGTTATTCAAAAGACCGTTGACGTGGGCGATGACCTCTGTCGTCGCGCATTCTGTAGCTAACCGATCATTCTTTGGCATCTTGTTCTTGAAGTCGTTTCAGCTGTCTCAATGCATTGTGAAGCAGGACGTAAGTCTTGATTGCGCCGACATAGCCCGTCGTGTGATCGAGTGCCTCACCTGTTGCTGACCTTATAGTAATCATCGGAGCTGCAGCCGATCCGAATCTTTCGTAGATTTTATACTCCGTCTTCGTGAGCTTCTTATCGAATGACACTTTGATGGGGTAAAACTTCGATTCAATCATACTTCTGATTTCATCGTTGGCGAAAATGCACATTTCGACTTTCTTGCATAAAAGGCTGTCCTTATGTGTGAAGAAGATGAGGACAGGTCGCCTATCTACATTGTCAGTGAATAATTTTTCGAGAGCGAAGCGCTTCCTGCCCTTGTTCTTCTTAGAGACCGAAGCTGGTGTCGCGGATGGTGCCTGCTCTCCATCTTCCCGTCTTTTCGTGAGCGGCTTCTCCTTGACGGCAACCATGAGCTTGTTGTCGTCGTCGTCTTCGTCCTTCAGTACATCCGGAATAGGCTTCCAGGCAATCGGCGGGTATGATGCCGGCGTGGAGCCTTCTATTGCGCCCACGAGAGCTCTGGTGGCTAGAAAAACCAGCGCCGCAATGACGATTATAGAGACGGAACCTCGTGTGGAGCCCTTCTTAGTCAACGTCATAATGATACTCCCGGGCGTTCATTATCAAATTGGCGAGCGCCAGCGCTATCAATATATTCGTGATGATCTCTAAGAATGGTGCCCATCGGATCGGATGAACAGAGAAGATGTCGTAGAGATGGAATTGCGGTGCCAGAAATCCGCATACTTTATCTAAAACAGTAATGTATTGTGTGAGAGATTGCGAGGCGTTGCCGCCGAATATGGCGGGCAAGAAGGTCGTCTTCGCCCAATCGGAAATACCCAGTATGTCAATCAATAACGAGAATATGTCGCTCGAAGTCTCTTTGAGTGGGACTGTCAGATTTAAGGCGAATATTGAAAAGCCCGTCGCCAGTTCGAATGCGAGAATGCCGCTCAGAATCATGCCCTGCGTAGGTAGAAGGTAGATGAGCGTAAGCACGGCCGTGACACTAAGTACGGACAAGATTCGCTCTAATAGTAACATCGAGATCATGTCATTGGTCAAACCCCAGGAGGTGTAGGCTCCTGTCAACCAGAGCAGCACATGTTGTAGTACGGAAACGGTACCGACTACGGTGGCAAGCGCCATCCATTTTGCTATGACGAATTGATATCGATGCATTGGTCTGGTGACGATCAAGGGCATGTAATCTGTTCTGCCACCAAGAGCCAGTGTGTTACCGACCGCGTTCGTGGCAGTCACTACGAGTATTCCGAACAGCGCGGATACCGCGAAGGGGTCCCAGCCCTCTATGCTAGTCGCGGCTGGTCCTTTTCGATCGAGTGCCATCGCCAGCGGTGCGACTATACCGATTACGAAGAACATGAACATAACGAACTTATGTTTGATTATCTTCTTTGTGGTTGTCAGATAGATCGTTTTGTTCATTCGATACTCTCAAAAGACCCCCTGCAGTTTCCTTGAATAGATGCTCGAGTGATGTCGATTCGGGGCTGGCTGATTGGACCTCTATATTTTGCTCGATACACTTCCTGATTACCAGCGCTGCCATCGTACTGTTAGTCACGGCGAGCCGGGCGCTGCGGAAGTCTAGCTCCAGGAGATCTGCGCCTGTATCCCTGGTTACGATTTCGAAGAGGTCATTGATGGAGCCATTGTCGTTGCGTTCGGCAAAACGCACTCTCAGTGTATGCGGGTAGTCGCTCTCTTCAGACATCGACTTGATGGCGCGAATCTGTCCCTGTTTTATAAACGCTACGCGATCGCAGATTCTTTCCATCTCGTCTAGATGATGTGAGTTTAAAACAATCGTCGCTCCGTCGCGCTTCAACTCCATGAGAACCTCTCTGAGCAAGGCAACTCCGGGTGGATCCATTCCGGAGCCAGGCTCGTCCAGGAATATCACGCGGGGATGACCGATCAAAGCCTGAGCGAGACCAAGCCTCTGGAGCATGCCTCTCGAAAACTTTCCTGTTCTTCGCTGCCAGGCGTCGCGATCCAAATCGACTCGCACCAGCATGTTTTCGACATCTTGCTTGCGTTTCGATCGGTCCAAACCCGATAGCGCGTGATGGTATTCGAGGAATTCTTGTGCCGTCATCCACGATTCGAAAAGCGGACGCTCTGGCAAGAATCCGATGATCTCGCGCACCGCGAAATCGTTAGGATCGAGCCCCCCGATGGAGATGGTGCCGCCGTCAGGGGTGAGCAGTCCCAGCAAGCAACCCATGAGCGTGGTCTTTCCAGCACCATTGGGTCCGAGCAGCCCGAAGCATTCGCCTTCTTTTACTTCGAGCGAAATCCCATGGATGGCCAGCTCTTGCCGCCCCTGGTACGCTTTGATCAGGTCTTCCACCACGATAAGGCTGTCTTCGCCTGCCATATGTGGTATCAAAAGGACTCAACCAAAATCTGACCGAGTTCGCCGATTGCCTTGAATGTAGTCCTTACGACATCCAGGCTGATTGAATTGAAGTTAGTAGGTTGTGACAGGTAGAGACCGGCTTTGGCTTTGATGCCGAGCTCTGAAAATTTGGTCGCGGTCTGGAGACTGTCGATTTTTTCCATGACGCCTGGATACTTGAGGAATCGCTCTGCAGCGCTGTGTTCATTGAATGAAAGAATGTATTTGGAGTCAAACTTTCTTTCGCCGATCCTTTGTCCTTTTGATTCAAGTAATAGCAACCTGGTGATAAAACCCAGTATGCCTTTTGCATAGCGCGGCATAATCGTTAGATTGAGAACGTCGGGATCGGCTTCTTGTTCTTTTTCACCAAGCACATTGGTCTCGACGATGTACGTGACACCAAATGGAAAGGTCGCCCCAATCGCCTGAAGGGTTGCTGGAAAGCCGAGCGTCGTACCTTTTGCGCAAATTTCGAGTCCTGCAGTGTTCTCGACAACTTTGCCCTGGAGCATCCTTGCAACGGACTCGACCTTTTCCTGCGTGTCAGTTGACATCAGAGCTTCCTTTTATCCACCAGCAGGTTTTGCTTTTAGATCCGAATCCTGAGAAGGTGGTTGGACGAACATATTGGTCGTGCCCTTCTCTTTCTGCGAATTGGCGGACTTTTTGAAGATCGATTTCAGCATCTGACCGGGCTTCTTATCGTCGACCTTCGGCTTCGATTGCTTGACTTGAGGCGAGTTGCCTGTTGCTACCTTCGGCTTCGAATCGCTGTCACCAGATATAGTGGCGTCGCTCGATACGCTTCCATACTTTTCAAATGCTTTTTCGATCGTGTCGAGTTGCCGGCGGGCATCTCGTGCGAATTCAGCATCAGGAGCCAGTTTTATAGCTTTGGTCAGGAGAACTTGTGCTTGCGGTGTGTGCTTCGTCTTGTTCATCAAGGAGCCGAGCCGATAATATGCGTCCGCCATTTTCGGATTGACGTCGGCTGCTTTGACGTAGCTTTTCATCGCTTCTCGATGCTTTTCCTGCGTCTCATATGCGTTGCCCATGTTGTAGTATGCCGACGCAAAGGTGGGATCTATTTCAATCGCTTTTTTCCACTTTTCCATGGCCTCGTCGTTGCGCTTCATGGCGTAGAGTACGGTCCCCAACCCATTCAGGGACGTGGTGCGATCCGGCTTCATGGACAGCGCCTTGTCAAAGGCTTCGAGCGCTTTGTTCCAGCTCTTCTGGGCTGTATAGACCAGTCCTAAGTTGCTGTAGGCCGGCTCCATATGCTCGTCTTGAACAATTGCTTCCTTATACTCGATAATTGCCTTGTTGAGGAATCCGCCTCGATGCAACTCTACACCGCGATTGTAATGTTCGCGAGCCAGGGGTGGATGGACGTGGTGTCCGCCGGATTTAGCGCTTGTTGCCTCTCCCTTCTTTTCAGCCCCGGCTTTTGCCGCATCCTCGCAGGCACCTGGTTGCACTACAAAGAAAGTGAGCCAGAGGACAGACCCGAATAGAAGTAATAAAGCTGGTTTTGACGTCAAAAGAGCGTTTCCTCTAGGCGGATCGCGCAATGGAACAACTCCATATTATAGCCCGGCTCTCGGATTCGCTCACGGAAAGGCTGCCCGTGCGCATTAATGTGTTGCAATCTCGAAGGCTGGGTCCTGTCTAAGCTCGGACCTTCAAGAGTGAATGGTGTAAGGCGCGCAGACCTAACATATAGCTTTCATCTCCAAAACCGCTTACTACGCCTATGGCTATATCCGTTAGAAAGCTCTTGTGGCGAAACTCTTCTCTCGCGTAAATGTTGGAGAAATGCACTTCGACAAATGGAGTGGACGCGGAAAGAAATGCATCTCTCAGTGCTATGGATGTATGTCCAAAAGCCGCCGGATTGATGAGTACTCCGTCAATCTTCTGATGACAGGAATGGATCTCATCGATGATCGCAGATTCGCTATTAGATTGAAAAAAAACGACCTCGACTATCTTGAGCTCTCTGGCGAGACTTGCAATTGATTCGTTGATATCGTCGAGCGTTCGCGTTCCGTATTTATCCGGTTCGCGTATACCCAACATATTGAGATTGGGACCGTGAATTACTTTGACCTTCACGTCTAACTCTCGGCTTCTTCCATGTCTAACGCTTCTAGCGCGCATTGAGCCTCAAGCAAAAACGGATCGTTGCGGGCGAGCAGCCTTTCGGCCTTGACCATGCCGATGAATTGAGCGAGTAGGTCTCTTACAGACATCTTCTGGCTGCCATTGTCCACCCGATCCGCAATGAGGAACATCGCCGCCGCGAGCAACATACGCGCTTCTACCGGACGCAAATCTCCGGAGCGGAGAATCTCGTCGAGCAAAGTCGGGTCAGCCTTAGTCTCAAAGGTCAGCTCTTTACAGAACTGCAATACCGAGTTGGTGACGGAGCGGCTACGCTCCTCGGGTAGAGAGGCCGCCGCGCGGATGAGATTGAGCTTGTTGCCGGCGTCTCCCAGAGACTCGGCGCTGTCGACCAGATTTCGGACCTGGTTGGCCTTTGTGTTGAATTGCCTTCGCAGTTCCGTTGGTGCGACAGATGACACGGGGTTGCTTGCTGCATCCAGACGCTTGTCGTAAAAATCTTGAACCTGTTGGCGTTTGAGTTCCACCCCGAACGGCATCAGTTCCATAAAAATCGACTCAAGTCCTTCCAATTGGGATTGAAGGTACATAAGTTCGTCTTGGGTGACCACCGGGGCTATCTCCTTTCATTGTTGAGCCCGGGGAGCCCTCATCGGCTCCTGACTACCTTGCCCAACCGCACGCCATACTAATGACGATATTCTATACCCTAGAGAGCCTCTAGTCAGTTCTTTAAGACCGTTTTCAGGGCTTCTTGAAGCCGAGTCACGATTTCATCCGGCTTAAGCCCCGACGTGTCTATCTTAATATCGGCTGTTTCATAAAAAAGCATCCGCCTGTCAAGTAGGTTGGCAAGTCGATCCGCCATTGCTGTCAATGTATTCGGACTGTCCTGTCCGCCTTTGAGCAGCGGTCTCTGGCTATTCGATTGCAGCCTTTTTGCGATTTCGTCCACGGGAGCGGCGATATAGATTACAGTTCCCAAAGTCTTCATGAAAGAACGGTTGGACTCCGATTCAGGTACCCCTCCGCCGACCGCAATCACCAGTCCTTTAAAAGCACGCATCCGCTCGAGCTCATTAGATATATGGCCGGCCAGGGCGCTGAAGCCGATGCAACTATCCTCAGGGGTGACTCCATTCAGCAGAGCCAAGAGCGTGCTCTCTATTTTGCGAAAAACAGATTCGCCTGACTCCTCGAAGATCTGACCCACTCTCTTTTGAAGGGCAGCTTCGACCAACTGATCGGTATCGAGGAAGGCAAAGCCGAGCTGCACAGCGAGGAGTGCACCGCATGTGGTTTTACCAGAACCAGGTAAACCGGTGAGGATCACGCACGGTTGTGAGAGAGCCATCCTTCTACTCAATCGATCCTTGGCTGATTGCGCATGCGCTTTTGCGCTATTTCAAGCTTGCTGTGGGCGTCGAGCAGGTTGGGATTGAGCACGATTGCGCGCTTGAAGGCTCGGGCGCTTTCACCGAAGTGTTTTTCATTCAAACAGGCGATACCGAGCCCGTAATGAGCAGAAGCCATGTTGGGAGAGAGCGCGATCGCTTGCCGAAATTCGCGAATGGCGTTGGCATAGTCCCCGCTGAACGAATACATCGTGGCAAGATTGTTGTGAGCGAGGGCAAAATCTGGTCTGGTGGTGAGAGCGCGTTGAAATGAAGCTATTGCCTTGTCGTACTGACCCTGGTCGGCATAGAGATTGCCGAGGCTGAAGGCGGCTGAGACCTCTTTGGGATCGTATTTAAGCGCCTTTTCGAATTCTTGCGTCGCCTTATCGCTTTGCCCTAACTCGCGGTAGATGCTGCCCAGAGCGCTGTGGGTGGTGGCATCGGCGGTGTTGAGTTGGGCTGCTTTGGCGAGCTCTTCTTGCGCCATCCAGACATTGCGCATCGACAACGCCGTAAGACCAAGCTCTTTGTGCACGAGGGCAAAATTCGGAAGCCTCATGGAGAGACGCTTGTATTCCTGCATGGCTTCGAGATTTCGACCTGCTTGTCGGAGAGCGTCCGCTCGGGCTAGAAGCGCTGCTGTCTCGGAATCAAGGCGATTGGCACTGATAGTGGTGCCTGCTTGTATAGCGGGAGAGGACTCTCTCGTTGCTACCGATTGTGACTTAGGTACCTTCGATAGCGATATGTCTTTGGATAATTCATTGAGCTGGGCAATCACGCGGTCGCTCTTGCCGAGCTGTTCGTATACACGAGCGAGGCTACTGTGAGCTGCGGCGAGCTGCACGTTGATGTCGGAGATGTCGAGCATGCATTGTGAAGCCTTATCGATCTCGTCCTTCTTCAACAGCTCCTTGCTCTGGAGCGTCAGGGCTTTGATTCTTTCTCTGCTGACTTTGATCGATTCTTCAAAGTGAGTGATTGCCGAATGAGGCTCGCCCAATTCCGCGTATATCAGTCCGATACGATTATGCAGACCGGGGTCGCTCGGATTCTTCGTGAGCTGATTGAGAAGCGACCTGACAGTGGCGTCTACGAGCTTTATGTCTTTAGGGAAAGTCTGCGTGGCAGGTTCTGTGACGACCTTATCCGGAGTCGTCGGCCAAGTCGTAATTCGACCGATGAAAAGCTTGCTCAAGTCCTCCACCTGCCGCCAGTCCAGATCGGGACCGGGAATGCCGAGGAATTTCAATGGCAAAACCGGAAGCGTCACCAGGGTAATGGCTGCAAGCACACCAATCCAGATCCGTTTGCCTGGACGTTTGCCACGATGGATGTTTGCGACTATTTGAGTATTACTTGCCAAGACGGATGCCGGAAGCGAGCTTTAGGGGGTGCATAGCTATTTTATATATTCAGAAGATAATGGCTATAAATATCAAGGTCAATGTGGATTTTCCCACGCCCTTGAAAACCCGCATAGAGCCTGATTCAAGCATGTTTACAGTTTAACTAAAACTCATAATTGATATTGAGCGAAGACAATCGATATCGCAGGCTTTGCAA
>JAIERK010000226.1 GCA_019746975.1 Candidatus Obscuribacterales bacterium | reverse complement strand
TACGGTCATAAACCTAGAGCAAAAACCCCATTATTGACTGGCAAAAAAAATGATTGACTTAAGGATACAACAATACGGCGCTCGAACCATGAACGGAAACGGAAACACCGACCTCAGCCACATTCGCAATATAGCTATTATTGCTCACGTCGATCACGGCAAGACGACGCTGGTAGACGGATTTTTGCACCAATCCGGCGTATTTCGGCAGAATCAGGATGTGGCCGTCTGCGTCATGGATTCCAACGATCTGGAGCGAGAACGCGGCATTACGATTCTTGCCAAAAACACTGCTATAAATTACAAGGACCATTTGATAAACATTGTTGACACTCCCGGACACGCGGATTTCGGCGGCGAGGTCGAACGTATCCTGGGCATGGTCGACAGCGCGATCCTTGTGGTCGATGCTGCTGAAGGCCCGATGCCCCAGACCCGCTTCGTGTTACGCAAAGCTCTGGAACGAGGACTACGCCCTCTCGTGGTCATCAACAAAATAGACAGACCCAACATCGACCCGCATCCTGCGGTCGACAAAGTCTTCGATCTTTTCGTCGAACTCGGTGCAGACCACGATCAGCTCGATTTTCCATACATATTCGCATCTGGAGTCAAGGGCATAGCCACGAAAGATCCGGACAACGACCCCGGCGAGAATCTCACCCCACTCATGGACATGATTCTTGAACACTGCCCTTCACCCGAAGGCAGCGTTAACGCGCCACTCAAAATGCAGGTCAGCATCCTCGACTACAGCGATTATCTCGGTCGTATTGCGATCGGCAGAATCTATTCAGGTTCGATAAAACCGGGAACCGAAGTAGCACTCCTGACCGAGACCGACCAGCGCATAACCGGCAAGATCACAAAGCTCTTCACATTCCACGGTCTCAAGCGCATCGAAACCGAGGAAGCATTTGCCGGCAATATCGTGGCAATTGCTGGTTTTGCGGACGCCAATGTGGGCGATACCATATCCGATATCACGGTAACGGAGGCCCTTCCTCGCATTAAGGTTGACGAGCCGACGATGAAGATGTCGTTCCTCGTCAACGACAGCCCGTTTGCCGGACAGGAAGGCAAGTTCGTAACTTCCAGACAATTGCGAGCCCGACTCTTCAAAGAACTCGAGACCAATGTCAGTATGAGGTTGGCGGAGACAGACAATACAGATACATTCATCGTCAGCGGTCGCGGCGAACTTCACCTGGGAATCTTGATCGAGACAATGCGTCGCGAAGGATTTGAATTTCAGGTCTCTAGACCAGAGGTGATTCTCAAAGAGATCAATGGAAAAGAGTGCGAGCCATTTGAAAAGCTCGTCATCGACGTACCCGACGAATACACCGGAGCCGTCATGCAAGCACTCGGGTCGCGCCGCGGCGAGCTTCAGAATATGAATGTCGAAGGCAGCACCGCGCTCCTCGAGTTCGTCATTCCCACCCGTGGTCTTATCGGATTCCGTTCGGAATTTCTGCGCATGACCAGAGGCAACGGCGTAATGACGCATGCCTTCATCAACTATAGACCGTACTGCGGAGACATTGCCCGGCAGCGCAATGGTGTGCTTATCGCATGGGAAGAGGGTGTATCGACAGCTTACGCGATTCAGCAAGCAGAAGATCGCGGCGTATTTTTCATCATTCCCGGTACCAGAGTGTACGGCGGCATGGTTGTAGGAGAAAACAGCAGAGCGCAGGATCTGAGCATCAATGTCTGCAAAACCAAGAAGCTGACAAATATGCGCGCTGCTAGCGGCGAGGTCCTCGTTGCCTTACAGGCACCAGCGGATATGAACCTCGAAAAATGCCTTGAGTACATTCAAACAGATGAATTGGTCGAGGTTACCCCAGTCAACGTCAGAATGCGCAAGCGCCAACTAAAATCGAAATAGTTAGCCTCCCATGTTGCACCGACTCAAAGACACTAAAGTGTCCGTCGAATATGTCCGCCGGCACCGTGCAGCTTCTCCTCTGCCTCAGCTTTGGAGATATTGAGCAATAGCATAACTATCGCTGTCTTGGCATGCCAATCAACCTCTATTAGGGCGCTCTCGCATTTGTCGGAAGAAGAGCCGGTCGCTTGTTCAACGATTCGAATAGCACGCTTGCGTAGTTTGACGTTAGTGGCTTTGACGTCAACCATTAAGTTTTCGTAGACCTTTCCCATGCGCACCATCGCAGCCGTGCTGATCAAGTTCAAAAGCATCTTTTGCGCGGTTCCAGCTTTCATGCGAGTTGAGCCGGTCAAAGGCTCTGCTCCGGTTACTGCTTCCAGACAGATATCACAGTGATCCGCCAGAGCGGAACCACCTACATTGGCAATCGCAGCTGTTGCACAGCCAACCCCGCGAGCGTATTCCAACCCGCCAATCACATAAGGTGTCCGACCGCTCGCCGCAATTCCAACGACAACATCTTTCGACGATAAACCTCGCTGCTCCAGATCTCGTCGAGGTTGTTCTCCATCGTCTTCTGCTCCTTCAATGGAAGAAACCAACGCAACCGCTCCACCGGCAATTAGACCCTGCACCATTTCTGGTGTCACACCAAAAGTCGGAGGAATTTCGCTGGCGTCAAGTACACCAAGACGACCACTGGTTCCAGCTCCAATGTAAAATAATCGACCGCCCTTCTGCATGCGGTCAACGACAATGTCGACAAGATTGGCTACCTTCTCTAGTGTAGGATCCACCGCCGGCGCCACCAGATGATTCTCCGCATGCAGAGTC
Organism: Candidatus Obscuribacterales bacterium; assembly: GCA_019746975.1. GTDB lineage: Bacteria > Cyanobacteriota > Vampirovibrionia > Obscuribacterales > Obscuribacteraceae > JADYXR01. The sequence continues at coordinate 28,041 of JAIERK010000226.1, read as the reverse complement.
TTGACCAGATCGGAGGTCGACAAATTGTCCAACCCCATGGTACGCGGATTTCGCTGCTCAGTACCTAGTTTAGACAGTTGTTCACTGAGCGTTGCGTCCTTAGAATTCATAGAGTTGTGCCCTCGGTTAGCGAGAACATAGTCTACCGGCGTTGTAAGGACTAAGACAAGGGAAGAGCGCGCCGGCGGCAACAAGCGGCAACAGTCAGGGCAGTCGCCGCAGCTCATCGTAAATGGGCTCTACTTTCTCGGCGTTGCCCACCGTGTTCAAAATATCGGCGTAAGTCTGCAGTCCCGTCCGCAATGAATCATTGTCGGCTTTCGGAGAGGCACGTATGACTCTTAAAGCTAGCTCTATCCTGGACTCAGCCCGAGCCAGGTCTCCTGAGAGCATAAGGGTTCGAGCAGAATCAACTAAATAATTGCCGGTTTCGATATCCTTTTCACCTAGATTCTTTAGATATATCTCGGCCGCCGCATTATACACTTTTGCCGCTGGCGCAAACTGCCCGGCTCGCTCCAGTCGAGCGCCTGTCATATGCAGCTGCTTCGCAAGTGTCAGGCAATCAAGCTGCATCAATCGGTGATTGCACATACCGACAAGCTTACGGGCATTGGCAATCGCTTTCCGCGAGATCGAACTGGGAGAACTTTTCGATAGCATCGAAATCACCATGTTAGCGATTTCGATTTTTGTATTTACCGACTCTTCGTCATTTAGTTTGTCTTTTTGCAACTCGAGGATCGCAGCATCGCAGTCAGATGCAGCCTCACTCACGGCTGAGTGTTTCAACTTGGCGAGGGCTATTTGCGAGTAAGCTCTGGCAACAGGGTCCACTGGCAGGCTAGATTTCCACAGCATAAAGTATTGCTCCAACTCAGTGCTCGCACCGATTTGCGCAAGTGCCTCGCCAACTTTCATTCGCTCATCGGCTCGGGAGTGATAGATGAGGTACTCGTTCGACTTGGCATGATAGAGTCGCTTCACATCCTGAGGACGGTTGAACTTCACATATGTCACCATAGCTGATGGCACCCACAATTTCTCTCCGAATAGCTGGGCTAGCTTCTTCTCTATGAGTTGGACATTAGGTTTGTTACCATGGGCGAGGGGAAACTTAACTGCACGATCGAGAACGCTTATAGGTTCGGCGCGGGTTGCTGCATTAGTCGCTATGTCGACGCCATTCGTCAACGCACACGTCAGCAGTCGGCTCGTGAACAAAACCGCCATCGTCGTGGATCCAATGAAAGAACCTTCTTCATAAGCCCATTCTGGTGTGGGTCCACAACAAGTGTGCACAGACTTTCCCCAATCTACTGGCGGTAGTACACCAACAGGCGTCGGCGGTTTAACCTCCGATTTTCGCTTGATCTTCGCCAATTTTGTTGAGCTCCCCTTAGAGACATGAACTTGCACTTCAGCAGGGATAGTCCTCTGCTGTGAGGAAATGTTATGCGCCGATTGCAGGTCCATGCCACGAACCCTGGATTGCGTTGTCTTCGCAAAGATTGGATCAGAGTCTGCAACATGGTCCATCGAGGTGCAAGGCTCTCCAGCTTTTGCCTCTGGGAATGTCCAGTGAAAGTCACTATCAAGAAAAGCCGCCAGCGCACTGCGCATACTGTTGCGCTCATCATCGAATTTACCAAGACAATGCTGAATGGTGGCAGATTTGATTGAGTCGAGGACGCAGTAACTAACTGCTGCCTTGCGATTTTTCCGCTCGTCGAGAGCTTTTTGATAATGCATGAGCGCAAGCTGCAGATTTTTTCGTGCGCCAGGGCTTATGGGTGTGTGGGAAGACTCCTGTGATAGTAACTCCAATATTTTCTGAACACGAGCGTTTGTTAGCTCGTTAACTGGTAGAACGGTCGTACTGGATGGAGTGAGCGATCTTAAGCGCAATCGAGAAAACATCCAGGTTTCCTTCTTGCTGTCAAAATCTCGGATTGAAGCCTCCGAAATGTCTGGACGACTGAGCGCCAGATAGATGTCCCCTAGCCTCGAATTTATCCTCGCGACATTGTCCTGATCTTGAGCTACGAAAGACGATGATTGAGGTAGCATAGTCAGAACCCCATTCCACCACTTCAGAGCCTCAGCGAGATTGCCTTGTTGCTCTTCGAATTCTGCGCACACGATCGCGTGTTGCAATGCAGTAAGACCCTGAGGATTCATACCGATTTCAGGATATGAATCGCCTTTCTTTCGTCCTGAGGTGTACTGCAATTGGTAATCACCAAGCACGCGCTCTCCCTCACGAAGAAGACCTCGAAATTCCGCGTAGTCCGGACAAACGGTGTCACTAGCAATCGCCGGCATCAATGGGAGAAGATTTATAGTAAATGAAAGAGCCGCAGCAGCGAATAATGGACGTATCTCTTTAGACATGAAATGCCCTCCTGCTATTTTTCTCCATTATAGAGAAGCAAAACTGAATGCGCTTTGCAGGTCTGTAGAGAAATGCGAATCGGGAATAGTCTCTGTCGGTCGCCAGTCTGTCTCACCGCTCTCTGCCCCTTTGGAGCGCAGAAAGACAATCGTCATCACGTTTTTTTCAATGCCGGCGTCTGATTCTTGCTGGCAATAACGCGTTGCGCAGCTTCGTTGCAGTCGCGAGGGCATCTCCAATAGTCAGATCAGAACCAAAATATGCTTACAGAGCGCACCTCGCAGACCTCCGCAGGGCTTGAGATTTTGAGTACACACAACTCTGTCGAAAAATTGACTTGTCCATAACGCCTTTGTAGCCTCGACTAACTGATGATCTGACGCGAGGTATTCACCACCTTCCGAACACTTCACCGCCTGCCGTCGATTAACAGATCAGACATTTGAAATAGACTTCGCACGGCTCAAATGCCAGGCGAAGATTAGAGAACTGTTTTTTCACTGTGAGTAACATCATCGGGCTTTCTTATGAGCGCGGACAAACGCCCTTGGACTTTCGCACGCGCGCCTCGCGAACTATGCTCTCTTTGAGAAGCAGCACAACCGTCTCAAGTAATCAAGACTAGTCAGTGATTACTCTAGCGTCTCCATCGATTCGTTGACTGTTGATCGCATGATGCTTTCTCCAATCTACCTGGTCTATGTACCGTATGCGCATCGATTCTAATTGACGGACCGTCAGGTGGAGCGTCTCGTCAACGCCTTTCCAGTAAGGCGTTTCAAAGTTCGCTCCCGACAGTTTAACTAAGAAAAAATCTTCAATTCGGGAGATACCGAGGTCCGGCGCATAATAACGGAGTCGCCTATTTCTATCGACAGATTGTTGATCGGAGAAAATACTGTCTCGGTAAAACACTGACAATTAGAAATTTGCTCGGCAAGCAAGCGTTAACCGCCGGCGGTGCTCAAAAGTTCGGCATCCTGCTTGTGAACAATCTCGCGCAAATACAACTTTACCATCTCGTCCGGTGCTCCATCAGCCAATATTCGTCCGCGATGCATTACGATAACACGATTGCATACGCGATTTACCATTCGAAGGTTGTGCGAAACAAAAAGCACGAGATTGGCAGAGTTGATAAGCTCTGTCATTCGTTCCAAAGCTTTGTCTACAAAGCGCTCGTCTCCGGTGGAAAAGACTTCGTCGATTAACAAAATATCCGGACGAATTGAGGTTGCAATCGAAAATGCCAATCGTGATACCATTCCAGACGAATAATACTTCACTGGGACGTCAACGAATTCCTCGAGTTCTGCAAATTGTACGATCTCATTCTCGACGATCTTCAAATCTTTTCGGGCGCGACCAAGCATTACCCAATTGATGAGAATGTTCTCTCGTCCCGTAAGTTGAATATCAAATGCGGTGCCTAGCTCGATCAGTGGCGTGATACTACCCACGACCTCAAGGCTACCTTCCTGCGGCGAGTAGACCCCGCTTATCGCTTTGAGCAGCGTCGATTTTCCCGCGCCGTTCAGCCCGATAAGTCCCACGACTTCACCGCCCTGGACGTTTAAATCGATACCATCCAAAGCATTGAATCGCAGCTCCGTGTTACTCTGCAGACGAACTCCAAGCATGCTCAGAAAAGTCTCCTTAAAACTTTGCGAGCAATTTCCATACATGGAGAACTGCAAAATGACTTCAGATAGGTGAATGCGAGGCTTCAACTGTTTTCACCTAAAGTCGATAGATAATGCTCGGAGAGCGCCAAAGGTAAATAGCCGCGCCGATAACTGTTGCCGCTATTGACAGTGACCAGACTACGCAGCTCTCTTGCAGAGAGGGCATCCGACCAGTACAAATCAAACTCCGGTAAAGACTCAGAAAGTGCACGAATGGATTGAACTGATACCACCACTGGAGATTCGCAGGGATTGAACTCACTGGATAGAGAATCGGAGTTAGATAAAAGATGCCACCAAGAGCGACACCAACGATATGCGCGACATCGCGAAAGTAGACAGTAAACACTGACAGTATGACTACCATACCGAAGGTGAACATAAGAGTCGGCATTATCGCCAGGGGAAGTGCCAGCATCGTGAGTTGGCACTGAAGTCCGATGATCAGGCCAAGCAACGAGAGCGCGGCGAGGCTGAGCGTGAAATTGCAAAACTCCGTTCCTACCAGGACAAGTGGGAAGACGAGCTTCGGGACAGGCATTTTCTTGAGGTATCCTTCCGCCTCAACAAGGGCTCCGCAGCCAGCCACCATCGTAGAGCTCATAAATGTCCAGGGCAGCAGTCCGCTGAATACATAGAGTGAAAAATCGCGTGGATTTTTATGAAAAAACAGCGAGAAAACAAGCGTCATGATTGTCATCATCGCAAGCGGGTTGAGCAGACTCCAGATGAATCCCAGTACAGAGCGCTGAAAGCGACGACGCAAGTAGTTGATTACGAGCGTCGGAACACAGGCTCGATAATTCCAGAGTGCCAGAAACTCTGTGCCGGCAAGCGAAACCAGCGAAGCTCGGTTGATCGGCTTGCCCTTCGATGATGTTAGGTCTGCTACTTTGGGCATCAGCTCATTGTAGTCGGTAACGCCTTTTTCGCAGTTTAAGCCCATTCAATGCAATGCAAATCCATCAGGGGGATTAACAGATAAGCCATGCATATAGCCAGACATCACTGGACCAAATCGAACCGAACGACCTTTGACGAAAATAGCGAACTCAACCAATCGAGCGTTAGACAAGGGCAGTTTTGACGAAACATGCCCGTGTACTCTAAGATGAGTCAGAAGCTTGTATTTCTGTCGCGAGTTAATCAACCTAGCTGCACTCCGAGGAATGACCTTACAATCGGCTCAGAATCTTTTTCCGACGGAGCTGGTGCGCATGAGCCATATTGAAGAAGAAAAAGAAGACGAAAAACGACAACAGCCATCGCTCTCGCTTAATGAGGATTGCGGCGCAGGATCAGTTTCGCTCAACCAAGTAGAATTTGATTCTCCAAAATTAGCTCCCGGAACTGTAATCGCGCAGCATTACGAGATTCTGTCAATGATCGGGCATGGGTCTATGGGCACAGTCTACAAAGCCCGACACCTGCTTATCGATCAAATCCGCGCCATAAAGATATTACATGTTCGAGCAAACAACCAAATTGTTCGCCGCTTTCACCAAGAAGCAAAAGCGACGATGAAGTTGAGCCATACGAACATCGTACGAGTATTCGAATTCGGAATGGAGCCAGAGCTCGAGCAACCGTATTTGGTTATGGAGTTTGTCGAAGGCGAGTCTCTGGTCGACATGCTGAGTCGCGAAGGCAAGCTGCCTGAAGAGCGCGCACTGAGAATGACGAAGCAACTTTGTGAGGCCTTAGGTCACTCACACTCTCATGGTGTTATTCACAGGGACCTAAAGCCCGCAAACATAATTGTAACCAAGGACAATACCGGCGATGAATCAGTAAAGATAGTGGATTTTGGAATTGCCAAGATCACTTCCGACGACCGGCAAAACCTGACGCAAACAGGTGAGGTGTTCGGAACACCGCTCTATATGAGTCCAGAACAGTGTTCAGGAGGAAAAGTAGATTTTCGCTCAGACATCTATTCGCTCGGCTGTGTGGTCTACGAATGTCTGACCGGCAAGCCACCATTCCAGGGCGCCAGTGCACTTGCAACAATCATGATGCACGTCGATGATGACGCTGATATCAATTTGGACAATTTATCCTCGCGAGCGCATTCGCTTATCTTAGGATGTTTGGTAGTTGATCCGGACAAACGCTATCAATCTATGGAACAACTATGTAACGACGTTCAGAAAGTGATTGATTTCCAGGTCTCCGACGACTCGGTATACGAGAAAGTGAGTCGCTATCAGCGAAATCTTGTAATCAACCTTGCCATCATCGCGCTGATCCAACTCGGCTACTTCCTGTCGACGCAATTTTTGAGCGGGTCCGTTGGACCGAATATAGGTCTAATTCTGATCGCCGTCTCCGCACCGTTCATTTTGAACATTGTGCTTCTAGCATTGTCAATTCGTTCTACTTTGAAGAAAACCGATTCTGAAACTCCGACGATTAGTCAGACCAACAAAAGGTTGAAATGAATTCCGGCCTGGCTCCTAGCGAGTCCGGCGCCGCATCATGTTGTCGAGCTTGTCGAGAGCCTCGGCGAGCGATACGCGCTCGAAATAATTTAGGCTGCCATCCGACATCGTGAATGCTGATTTCGCTCGCTTGATCCTATCGAGCTCGTTCCGCATTCGCCTGGCTTCGCCGGAATTCAATTTTCCGGTCTTGATACCTTGCTTCATCAAAAGCTCGATATTCTGCTGCCGACGATCGATATCGCTCCAGGCAAAATTTTGCCCTTTGAATCGAAGATCGATTTCGGCGTTAAGGCGATCGAGATCGTGAACCAGCGATTCGGTCTCCTCGAGATCGTAACCCCCTTGCGAATGCGCGAAAGCGATTTTTGCTTTTTGAATCCTGTCCACTTCAGACTTAAGAGTATTGCCAACGTCGGCGGTTAACCTTTTCGTCGTAATACCATCTGTGATGCGCTTGGAAGTATTCGCGATGCCTTCATCCAGACCAGTCCACCGAGTCGTTGAAGAAGCAAGCGTAGCATCAATCAATTTAGTGAGCTTGTCCAGCTCTGTCTTAATGGTAGCCGATTCGGCATAACTCAAGCCATCGCCGGAATATCTGAAGCTCAGCTCGAGCCGCGCGATATCCTCCAGCTTTGCAGTGAATTTCTCGATATCATCGAGGCTACAGGTGCCATCAACAACTGCATTCGCCAGCTTTCGGTCAATCTCTTCCTGAATGCGAGAGATACTGGGTAAGTCTACCTTTGTGTCATGCATGCTTGCTTCAATACTGGCGGCAAGTTTTTCAAGCCAGAAGGAAAGCGTAACTGCCTCTCCTCTACTTATGCCACCATCGGCAGTGTAATCCCGCTCCATCTCCCGAATTCTGGCAAGCTCTTTTCTCAGGTCCACGGCTTCAGTGTTTGTCAAGTTTCCGTTATTGACGCCAACCGCGATTCGGGCTTGCAATTCGGTTACCCGCTTGTTCAAGTCGGGCGATGCAATTTCGGAGTCTTTGAGTTCCTCGTTAAGAGATGTTTGAAATTCCTTCCAGTCTTTAAGCAAGGCAACCGCCGCTGAGGCCCTCAATTTTCCGGTTAACCCGTTGAAGCTGCGCTCTTCAGTTTTGATACGGGACAATTGACCCTTTAAACTAGTCGATTCCGAATCAGTCAGCTTGCCAGAAGCGATACCTTCGTTGAGTTGATCGTTGAGGGCCGCTTTAAGGTCATCGAGACTCTGGCTGTGCGTGCTGTCATGAATGCCGCGCTCGACTTTCGCCGTGAGCTGCTGCAGTTCTAGACCGATCATCAATCGATCTCTGTCGCTCGGGGTGCTATAAGCAGTTGACAAGCCAGCCTTCTTTTGCGAGATGGCATTGAAATCTTCCAGTAATTTCTTCGCTTCCATCAGCGAAAGTTTTCCGCTAGTGACACCGTAGGCAATGCGATCGTCCAGGTTGACTTCGAGGATGTTTAGTTTAGGCACCTCCACTGTCCGGTCGTGGAGGCTATCAGAAAGTTTCTGCGCCAATTGCTCAATCGATGTCGCAATCGAAAGACTCTCATCAAGCGGATAGGGTCGATCATCGCCCCCATGATCGTAATTGCGCCACTTCGCCGAGATCCGCTTCAAATCCGCTGACAAGAGGCTAGTCTCAGCGTCGGTCAACCTGCCTTTCGCCTGAGCAGTGGAGATGCGTCGGTCGAGAGTCTCCAGTCGCTCGCTGATACCAGGTGACGAGTTGCCCAAATCAACCAATCGTCGATTAACGGCACTGGATAACTTCTCAAGCTCCAGAGCCAGAGCTTTCTTCTCGGCTTCATTGATTCCGGCATCGGACTGCGATGAAGAGGATTGCATACTATCAAGTTGTGAAAGCTGCTCCTTGAGCCGGTAGGTTTCGCCAAGAGTGAGCTTTCCGGATACCAACCCCGCAGCAATTTTTTCTCTGATATGCTCCTTCTTGCGCTTGAAGTCATGAGCGAGCACAGACGAAGTGATGGAGAATTTTTCCACGGACGTCGACAATTTTTCCAGATCCAGAGCCAATTCCAACGTCTCGACGCTCGTCAATGGTCGACCGAATCGCTTTAGCTGCGCCTCTCGATCGGCAATTCGCTGAAACTCCTGCTTCAAATCCTTCGCTTCTTGCTCATCTAGCTTTCCTGACGCGATACCATCGCTGATGCGTTTTTCCAACTCCACTTGCAACTTATCTACACTTGGAAGCTGATACTGCCGGTCGTGCATGGTCGACTCCAGCCGCGCGCTCAAAGTATCAAGCGAAAGTGCTATCTGCAGAGAGTTGTTGTCGGATAGTACAGCGCCATCGACTGAGTATGCACCCTTCAAAAGTTTGATTCGGTTTAACTCATAGGTGAACTCATTTGCTTCCTGATCTGTCAGCCGACGAGAATGACGCGCATCCGCCAATCTGGCTTCAATTTCGTGGATTCGAGCATCCAGATCGGCACCGGATATGGTGCGATCCCCGAGAGACTGTTCGAATTGCCGACTGAGCGTATCAAGCTGGAAGAGAAGCTTCAAACTCTCCCAGGTCGACAGGTTGGAAGATGACGCTTTGAAGGTCGCCTCCAAATCGCTTATCTTCTCGATCTCGTCGTAAAACGGCTGCGCCTCATTTCGCGTCAACCGACCGGAACTGACCGCATCCTTGATTCTGCGCTCTAACTGAGACTGACGCACATCCACGCTACCGACAGAGGCAGCCGAATTGAATAATTTCGAAATGTCCGTCGCCTTCGCGGGACGAAGACTTGCACCGGAAAGGGTCAGCGTAAGGGCCAAAACACAGGCGGGCCAAAAGCGGTACATATAATCCTCCACCGTCGTACGATCCGGACTCAACCGACAGAATCTATGAGGGCTGCTTCTGGTTGTCGAGATACCGGATCTCCCACCCCACTTTGCAACGCCACTCGAAGAAGCTCCTCATTTTACTTCGAACGGTCCGAATATGTAATTCGATATATGGCACCGCAACGGTCGTCGGAGACCAGAAGCGACCCATCCGGCATGACGCAAACGTCGACCGGGCGCCCCCATGCGTCACCTTCGCCTGGAGCTAGAAAGCCATCCATGAATGTTTCGTACTTTTTCGCCTTGCCGTTTTCCAGAGTCACCATGGTAATCCTATAGCCAAGCTTCTTGCTGCGATTCCAACTGCCATGCTCAGCGATAAAAATGTTGCCGCGATACTTCTCTGGAAACATGTCACCGGTGTAAAACCGTAATCCAAGGGACGCCACATGTGGTCCGAGTGGCATAGCCGCCGGCATAAATTGCAACCCTTTCGGCGCCTTCACTCCAAACTCCGGGTCAGGCACGCTCAAGCCATACCGATAAGGAAAGCCGAAGTGCAGCCCCTTGCTCGTCGCGCAGTTGAGCTCATCCGGGGGCAGGTTATCACCCAGCCAGTCACGACCATTATCGGTAAACCATAGATTTTTCGTTCTGGGATCCCAGTCCATCCCCACGGTATTACGAATGCCTTTAGCAAAAATCTCCGGCGAAGAACCATCAGGTCTTATCCTGGTAATGCTGGCAAAGCGCGCATCGTCAGGGCGTTCGCAGACGTTGCACGGAGCGCCGACCGGAACGTAAAGCCAGCCATCAGGTCCGAAGCGAATATATCGGTTGCCATGCCATTCATCTTTAGGCAGCTTATCGTAGACAACCACGCTTCGCGCCTTCGGCTTCAACTGTGTTTCGATCTTAGGAAATTTTAGAATCCGACCGACTTCGCCGACGAACAGATCTCCATTGAGGAAAGCCACACCATTCGGTGCTTTTAGGCTATTGGACAGAACCACGACCTCATCTACTTTATAGTCATGGTTGCGATCGGGCAGGGCGTATACAGTGTTGGCGCCAAGACTGCCGACGTAGAGCGTGCCAGTGTCGCTAAGAGCCATTTGGCGAGCGTTCGGGACCTGGTCGCAGTAGACACTTACTTGGAATCCAGGTGGCAGTTTAAGTTTATCTATAGGGAGAGCCGCAACTCCTGGCTGTCCGCAGGCGGTCAGCATCATAAGCAGCAGAATGGCAGTGAGAAATCTAATCATTGCAACACTTTGACAGGGACGACATAGCGCGCAAACGCCCGCCCAACTTTAGCAGCCTGCCATTGAGTGTGCAATTATTCAAGGAGGAACCGCCAACCTCGAATATATAATTGGTATATAATCTCTGGCACAAATCGGACGGGAGTATGGTTCGTAAAACCCTACCTGGTGGTGGCTGGCAAGCAATCAGGTATACCTTCAATAAAGCTCTGGAAGTCGGACCATTGCGTCTGTGGAGACGGATGCGCGCGCGCAACGCTTGTAAGACCTGTGCGCTCGGAATGGGGGGCCTCCACGGCGGCATGGTCAATGAAGCCGGACACTTCCCTGAAGTTTGTAAGAAGAGTTTGCAAGCGCAGGTTGCGGATATGGTGGGGGCATTACCCGCCGACTTCTTCGATCGCAATGACCTCGACAGCTTGCTCAAGTTAACGCCCAAGCAGGCGGAAGATGCTGGACGGATAAGCTACCCAGTGATTCTCAATCCGGGTGCCACCAAATTTAGAACCATTTCGTGGGCTGACGCCGTCGAACTCGTCGTCCAGAAGCTTAAGCAGACCGCGCCTGGAGAGGCTGCTTTTTACGCCTCTGGACGTTCGTCCAACGAAGCAGCGTTTTTGCTCCACTCTTTCGCGCGTTTTTTCGGCAGCAATCACACAATGAATTGCTCGTATTACTGCCATCAAGCATCTGGCGTCGGTCTGAAAATGGCGTTCGGTACAAGCACTGCTACAGTACAGCTGGAAGATCTTGCCAGCGCCGACCTGGTCTTTCTAACTGGAGCCAACCCTGCATCCAATCACCCGCGATTGATGACTCAACTGGCAAATCTTAGAGGTCGCGGCGGTGAAGTGATTGTCGTCAACCCGATTCGGGAGTCAGGGTTGGAAAAGTTCTTCGTCCCGTCGCAGTTGAAATCGATGTTGTTCGGCTCTGAAATCGCATCGCTTTATATACAACCAAAAGCTGGTGGCGACATCGCATTTTTGGTGGGTGTACTGAAACAGCTCCAAGAAGATGACCTGATCAACCTCGAATTTTTATCGACGCACACTGAAGGATCGGAAACGGTTTTGCAGCATGCGACCGCCACTAGTTGGGACGAGATAACGAATTCCAGCGGTGTCGATCGCGATACTATCAGTGCTACCGCACAAAAACTAGCAAAAGCGAAAGCCGCGATCTTTGCCTGGGCAATGGGTCTCACGCACCACCAGTGGGGCGTGGAAAACGTTCTCGCGCTCTGCAATGTCGCTATGGCGACAGGTCATGTGGGCAGAAAAGGGGCAGGTCTCATGCCCATCCGGGGTCACTCTAATGTGCAAGGGATAGGCTCCATTGGGTTCACTCCGGCGCTTCAAGACACTATCCTCAAGGCTTTAGAGAAGGCCTACGGCAGCAAAGTGGTATCAGAGGCAAAACCTGGTTACGATACATTTACCATGCTGGAGGCAGCTGAAGCTGGCAAGCTCAAATTCCTCTTCAATCTCGGCGGCAACTTGTGGGGTTCCAATCCCGATCTGAATTGGGCCGGGCGCGCGATGAACAGAGTCAATACGACCGTCTATCTTTCGACAAAGCTTAACCCCGGACATTTCCACGGCAGAGGTCAGACAACAATTATTCTTCCTGTATTCGCGCGGGACGAAGAGCCGCAGCCTACGACGCAGGAATCGATGTTCAACTATGTCCGACTGTCTGAGGGCGGCACCGCCAATGATGGTCTCCAGGGCATGCTCAGATCAGAATCGGATATCATCTGCGATATCGCCAGCGGTGTCTTGCACGACGGGCCAATCGATTGGAATCGATTGAAAAATCTAAAGGAAGTGCGAAAACTGATTGCCGAGATCATTCCAGGATGGCAGTCAATCGCCACTATAGAAGATACCAAGAAAGAATTCACTATACCGGGACGTATCTATCACACTCCAGTCTTCAATACCGCCAGCGGCAAAGCGATCATGTACGAGACACCGCTGCCGAAGATGGATCCTGACACTTTGACGATGATAACAATTCGCTCAGAAGGACAGTTCAATACCGTCGTCTACGAAAATCCCGATATCTATCGAGGCATTCCCCACCGCTTGTGCGTCATGATGTCAGAAGAGGACATCGCGCGTCTACACCTGAAGGACGGACAAAGGGTCACCGTCAACGGCGAAGCAGGCAGCCTCGACAACATCGAAGTGGTGGCCGGCAAGATTAGACCTGGTGTTGTCGCCATGTTCTATCCGGAATCGAATGTCTTGATTAAACCCCGCCTCGATCCGAGATCCAAGACCCCCGCCTTCAAGAGCGCTCCCATAACGATAAGCGCCTGCTTGCAGCGATAATCGTAATTGTTTAATCGAGGCAATCGCGGACGATACCGACGCGACGAATTGTGATGGAGCCAAGGAGACACCATATCGGCGCGCAGCAGTACTGTCTTTCAGATACAGAACAGTCGACATTTGACGTTTAACTAATAAAAGGCGCCTGCTCATCAACGAGAATCAAACGTTGAATCGACGATTAGAATGCAGTTACGGTCTGAATCCTACTTGCTCTGACTGTCCTTCTTTATCTGTTTATCCAACTCTCGAATGTCCCTCTTGGTCTTGTTAACCTCTTTCTTCATTTCCGAATTGAGACTCTTCGTCGCTTTTTCTACAGCCTGAATGTGATCCTGTAGAATCTGTGCCGCTTTAGCGATGTCATAATTGTTGAGTTTCGGTCCCTGGGTGACAGCTGCAATTCCTTGCAAGTCCTGCGGGAACGTCGTCAACGCATCAGATATAGTCTTCATATCGGTCTTCGCTTGATCGCTTGCATCATCCGGCAGTACCAGACCGGTGACCTCGGTCTGCGTCATCTTCATCAAGTCGCTAAGCTGACTCTGGAAGTAATCAAGAAATTTCTGCCGAGGAGGTAAGAACCCACCCATGGCCATCATCCCCGATGGGCTTGGAATAGCTGGAATGATGATTGGCCCGATAACATCAGGCTCTCCGACGACCACCATATTTTGCCTTTGAACTTCGATGAAAATGTCGAAGGCCGATCGCTTCATGTGATGAAGGGTCTTGGTCAAATCTTTGATGCCGGTCTCCAGTGCAAGGGCTTCATCTTGAACATGGCCCTCAAGAGACTTCTTTTGCTCCAACCCGGAGTCGCTAGACGTGGAGGCAGAACTTGGTGTGTCACCAGGACCCGCGTCATCAGCTAATGCAGGACATGCACAACCAATACAGACAACTGCGGACAAGGCGATCTTAGTGACGAGATTGAAAGTCAAGACGGTTCCCTCCTTTGCTCAAACTTGATTTTAGATTGCTTATGGTTTTTTGTCATTTTCATCCAATCTATTGTCAACATCACTTTGCTCGATATCATTCGACGATAACAAGGGATGTTCTGGATTGTAGCCGGAAGACTTGGCGGCCGGCTCGAGGTCGTCGTCAGAGAGTTTCAAAGTTGCTTCGCCTTCTTCGACTGTTGGGTTGGGGAACGCCTGATCTTGTGCCGATAACAATCCCGCAGTCGCCTCGTCAGTTACAACTGACCTGAGAGGACGACGCTCATATGGAAAACCTAACTCTTCTTTTGGAGTGTTGCTCAACAAGCTTCGATAGACATGGGTGATTGTGAATTTGGAGAAAACATGAGCAGGAATTGCGCCGACAAAGAAAAACAGAGCAGAAAGGCCTTCTATGATGCCGAGTACGAGGAACAGCAAGAACAATTCCCACATGGCACCAGATGTAATGGCAGCGCTCGCCTTGAGCGCTTGAATAGGACCACATCGGTGCTCGACGAGGAAGTATGGATAGAATGCGAAAAGCAAAGCAACTATTATTCCTGGTATGACGAAAAAGAGAGTTCCCATGACCACGAGAATGACGAAAACAATGGTGGCGGCCAGGAATGCCCAGAATTTACCGGCCGGTGCCCAGAGATGATCGGAATTTACTTCCAGACCGTCGTATATTCGAAGCTGAACATTGATCAGACCAAGGGTCATAATCGTCTTTATGAAAAATCCAGCAAAGGTAAGTACAAACACAAAAGCGACAAATTTATTGTTGAGGCCAATTCCAAATCCCGCGATATCTGGAATGAATGCAAGAAAACCAGCCAGGGCAACAAGTCCCAACATCCTCCAAAAATTATGTTGCGTCAGGTCCCACCCTTGGGCCATCGCATCATCAATCGTAAATTTCTGAGACATGTGACACCATTAAGACACTAAATACAGTGCTCTGTTAGCGAGGAATGTTTCGCTGTTCCGCCGGACTCGAGGGTAACACTTCGAGTAGCGCACCCCATAGAAATCCTTGCGCGAAGTGGACTCCAAGCTCCTGTAGAACAGGCAAATCTTCGCGACGCTCGACACCTTCTGCCACCACTTCAGCACCAAGCGACTTAGCAACATTGGTCAACCGCTTAAGCAATCTTCTCTTGTATTTGTCCTCTGCGACGCCGGTGACATAGGTCCGATCGACCTTGATTACATCAGGCTCGAGGAAAATCAATGTCTCGAGAGAGCTGCGACCAAAACCGATATCATCAATGGCAACTAGAATTCCCGCGGCTCTCAACTTCTGAACGTGCTCGCGCATGAAGGATGGGTCGCCGACGAATTGTTGCTCGCTGATTTCGACACAGTAGGTCCTTCCGCCTTTGTTTTCAGGAAAAACCTGAAGCAGGTTTTCTATCGGCGTATCGAGTATTGTTGAGGGGAACAGGTTCACATGCACACGCATGTTCTCAGCTACATCATGAGACATGTCGAGACAGAGCTTCAAGCACTGGAGATCGACAGAGGTGAGAATGTTGTTCTCTACACAAACGCGGAACAGATCTCCAGGATTCTCGAAAGCTCCTTCCGGCCCTCGGCTAAAGATCTCGAAGCCGGCCACTTCTTCCGTAGCTAAATCGATGATTGGCTGATACACCGTCCGGAAGTTGCGGTCATCGAGAAGTGATTGAATTACTTCTTCGGTGCTTGCCGGCATTTCTGATTCGCCTCCGCCGTCGCGCGCGAGCGATACTTTATTTTTGCCAGTCTGTTTGCTCCGTCGCAGCGCTCCACGGCAAATTGAAATTACATGCGCGACTGATGACACCTTATGTGGAAGTGTCGCAACACCAAGGCTGACTGTCACCTGCACCACTTCCTGCAAGCTATGTAGCGGATTGTCGGATACCGCCACTCTGATTCGTTCTGCCACGCGCAGACCATAGGCGAGTTGAGTGTCTGGCAACAATACAAGAAATTCATCGCCACCGTCGACACGAGCAACATGGTCGGACGGTCTAAGCGTAGCCATAATGCGCCTGGCCACGTCCTTGAGCACCACGTCTCCTGTCGCCATTCCTAAAGACTCATTGATACGCTTGAAATTATCGCAGTTGATCAAAAGTGCGATCATGTGACCGCCGGCTCGTGTGATCTTGTTCTCTTCGATAATAATAGCCTTTTCCAATCCTCGAAGATTGAGGACTTCGGTGAGCATGTCCATCTTCGACAGACGCTCCAACTGCTCCTTGGTGGTATCAAGTTCGCTGGTCAATCGTGCAATTTTGTCGACCTCGCCAGGCTCCTGACTCCGTCCTTGCATCGCCAAGAGCATTACCGCACCAATACATCCGACCATAGTCACGACTACGATCCATGGATATGGTCCAATCATGCGATTGTATTCGGCGGCCTTATCTCTCACGGCATCAAACTCTTCTTCCTGCAGGCGAGCGACCTCTCGCGAAATTTCGCGTATTTCCCTGTTTTCGCCGCTTTTGTCCAGCTCATCAGGTCTAGGCTTGCCACTGTTCTTGCGCGTCTCGGCTGACTGCTGAAGCTCGTCGAGTAGCGGCAGCACTCTCTCTGACAACGACCGAGCCTTTTCGCCAAGCATCAAGTCGCCCTGTCTCATGGAATTCAGAAGTGAAATATGGTGCTTCACACTCTTGGAAGCATCGTTAAACGAGTTGAGCGCTCGAGGCTCGCCAGTCACAAAATAGGCGTGATGGCTAAACTCGACATCTCGCAACGCTTCTTGCGCCAGTTGCAATTCGTGGAAATACAAACTTCGCTGATCAAGCCACTTCTCAAGGCTCTTGCCGAGCGGAAAGAACATCGTCGGCACCCAAGAGATGCACGCGAACCCGACGATGATAAACGCAGCCACTGAGGCAAGCACGGTTTTTAGATTGACGCGAGCGTTCATGAACCAAAACCATTCGTGACGATTAACTGCGAGAATGAGCCCAGATTACCCTATACGTACACTTTACTAGTGTTTATCAAACATGATCTGATCGTTATAAGACATGCATACCAAAACGGATGTCGGACACTGATCCGTTTCTGAATCACCAAAGTCCGGCCTCTCACATTCTTTTTTTGGTCCTTGTCAGTTCATTGCATTAGCGCCAATTACAGATGAAGAGCAGTTTCGGACAAGAAGCTCAGGGCGACTGGTTTCCGAGGTTGTTGGTGAAATCCGCTTGGGTCGGAGGTTTTAGCCTAAAGCGGTATCCATAAGACAAAAAATGTTAGCCGAATTCGGCTAACATTTTTTGTCTCAATGAAACACCTAGAGAGCGGGAAAGGCGCATGAATAGCCATCCATCCGGGAGACCGCGCCGAATTGAACTTTTTACCTCGAACTTTCGTTATTAGACGTAGGAGGGTCTGCCTATGAAAAAATACAACTTAGGTTCGAAATCAAAACCAACCAAGCGCCAGAAGATAATCGGTTCGGTCATGAAAGATTTTTTCGCGCGATACAAAGACAACAGCGATTGCATCGGAGCAATTGTCAGATTTCACAATTTGAATAGGGGCTTGGGACTTCTTCGATGCGCATGCGGCAACGATGATTTACCAGCGTTTGTCCGGTCACGAAGTGTTATTTGTTCAAGTTGCCGAAAAATTTGGTGGATTACAGCCAGGACCGCATTCAAAAATGCCCGAGATTTAAGACCATATTTAGCTGCTATTCGCCTTATGGAGAAGCGTATAAACGTCAAACCGAAAGACTTGGTCGAGTTGTTCGGTATTGCATTGTCCACTGCTTTTGTGGTGATCAAGAAAGTGGAAGTGGTTATTGCTGGCTACATGAAAGAAGGCTTTTTAGTGGCAAGCTCGAGAGCCTTTCTGTCCACAATTGGCAAGCGTAGCGTTGCTACCGAAAAGTTTTCGTATCCCATCAGTGAAGAGAATGCCTTTGACGGCCAAAGGGTTCTCGCTCCGACAGCGAGAGATCCAGCAGCGCGAACACAACAAGTGCAAGCGATACTCGAAGACCTTAGCCCACAGGCCACAACAATCTACGATGCCTTGGGAACAACGGAAATTCATTTTGAAACTCTCGCAAGAAGCACGAATTTACCGATTTCCATCATCAACTCACAGATAACTTTGCTTGAGCTCGAAGGCCTCATAGAATACGCACATGGCGATCATATTCGGCGCAAGGCGCAGCTTTCGGACGCTATCGCTGATGAGAAACAGCATCCGGGAGCCGTCGGTTCTGTTGTCGCTCTGATTAGAGATCATCATCATCGCATCAGTCGAAAGTATATTCAGCTTTATGCGGCTTTCAATTGGTGCATCAACGATGGGGACCGATGGGGAGAGGATGCATTACTCAAAGCATTCTTGGGCTCAAAAGCAACTCCATGGAAGAAGCTTCGCGCATACGTATCGGCAGCGTCCATCAAACTACTTCCGGATTCAGAATTCAGTTCATAGATTGAGCAAATCTGCACTCTGCAAACGGCTCTAGAGACTTTGTCCCTGAGATCATTCGACATAGTATGCACAAAGAAAGCCTGCGCTAACGCAATATGTTTCCGATCGCGAATAGCGCAACAACTGAGATAGCAAAGCTCAGCCAGAACAGTGAAGGGGCAGAGCGTCGCAATTGTCGCGACAAATCCAGAATCATGTTCGCAAACTTTTCAACCTCGATAACGAGATCGTGCGGATCAAATCTATGAATCTGAGCTCCGGGGAGTTGTGCGACGGGCACCGCAACTTGTTGTTGCTCCACAACCAACTTTCGCAGTCCGTTGTGACTGCGCCGATGATTTTTGAACTCTCCGGTGGTGCTCTGTAGCGCAGGGCTCGACGATTTATGCCTTATTCGAGGATGACTTCCAGATAGCGAGCCGTCCCGTTTGCTCGTCTGAATCTCCTCTGCAGATAGTTGGCTGGAGGGCAGTTCGACCGCCGGAATATCTTTGACCGTATCTCGCGGATTGCGACTGCGTTGGAATTGGGCACGCTCGCTAATTGTCTCAGGGACATCCACGTACTCCCAAATGGTGGAGAGATAATCCCGAGCATCCTGAGCGGATTGGAAGCGATCTCGTTGATCGCGCTCCAGGAGCTTGGCGAGGAATAGCTCAACGATAGTCGGTATTTCCCTTTGCTGATTATAGTCTCGCGATCGCTTGGACTGCTCTGCAATCACGTCTCGCACCGCAGGAACTTTCCGATTCAGGCGGTTCATGAGCGTTTCCATCGGAGAATCGCCGAGAAGTGGCGGGCTTCCCGAAAGCAATTCATAGAGCAAACAGCCAAGCGAATAGAGGTCGCTGCGGGCATCTACCTTCAATCCTGCGGCTTGCTCCGGGCTCATATAGGCAGGGCTGCCAAGGGCAGTACCGACCGCCGAAAGGGCATGCTCGTCTTTGTCTAAGAGTTTTGCCAGACCAAAGTCCAGAATTTTCACGATCGGCAGTTCATCTTCCTCTTCAAGCAAGATGATGTTGCCGGGTTTCAAATCTCTGTGAAGGACGCCCTTCTTTTGAGCATGTGTAAGAGCGGAAAGTATCTGCTCGACAATTTCCAGAGCTTCACGCAAAGGGATTGTTCCACGCTCTTCGAGATGCTGTGCCAATGTTTTTCCGTTAAGGTAGTCCATAACCATATACGGTGCCATACCGGCATGTACGCCGAAGTCGTATACAGTGATTACGTTGACGTGAGACAGACTGCTTGCGGCCTTAGCTTCACGCTGAAACCGAACGAGGAGATTGGAGTCAATAGTGCTGTTATGCAAAACTTTGATAGCGACAATCTTATCGAGAATCAAGTGCCGCGCTCTATAAATGATGCCCATGGCACCACTGCCGACATAGTCGAGAAGCTCGTACTTCTCAGCAAAGACCGAACCTTGCCTAATCAATAGATCAGTACCATCATTCGGGCAAATACGTGCGATGCGAGGAATACGCATTCCGCAAGTCTGACAAATCAGGAGCTCCGAAGGAGGCGCCGAGAATACGGCATCAAACGCCTGAGCAGCGTATTCTCCCGACCCGGGCAGATTGGAGGCACCATCAATAGACGGAAATCCCACTTGTAACTCTTTCTAGTTAGCCGTGCTGTGTAAGACTGACGAAAACCTTAGTCCGCACCGTTCAAATTAAAGGACAGATTCCAGTAGACAATACCATATATGATGCCAAGGCAATCATTTATCAGACCCCACCTGTGGTGACCGGAGAAACGGAGAAGGCGCCGATTTGAAATCGGCGCCTTCCTCTGGTGGACTTTCACCGGGTACTTCTGGTACCGCAAACGGAGTGTTGCTCTAATAGATGTAGAGCATCTCTCTGAACTTCGGAAGCGGCCATATCGAGTCATCGACCAGCACTTCGAGCTCATCGGCAGCATCTCGGACAGCTTGCATAGCAGGTATCACTTCGTCCTGATAGAACTTAGCCATCACATAGCTCTCGGCATCACCGTGACCATGACCGCCCCCGTTACCGGAGCCGCTCATAGGTTGTTCCAGGCGTTCTAGTGCTGTGAGCAATTCGCCAATTTTGTTGGAGAGATCGCGAAGCATATTTTCCTCGCCGGAAAGATTGATACCGGTGACCGCGGCTTTCGTCTGGACGATTGTGCCCGCCAGTCTGCTCTGATATTCGAGTGCAGCTGGCAAGATCATTGTCCTGGCGATGCTCTTGGTGAGCAGCCATTCAATGTTAACAGTCTTGCAGAATTGAGCTACTTTCACGTTGTAGCGTCCTACCAGCTCGTCTTCCGACAGAACATGATACTTGTTGAAGAGCTGTTTGATTTCCTCCTTGACCAATTCAGGGAGCGACTCGACTGTATTGCGCAGGTTAGGTAGACCGCGACGTCCGGCTTCTTCGTGCCATTCCGTCGAGTAATTGTCGCCGTTGAAGAGTATGCGTTGGTTTTCCTTCAGCGTCTCTCTGACAACCTTCTCCGCGGCAGCATTGATGTCGGTACCACCCTTTACCAGCTTCTCCAACTCGGAGGCGATGCAGTCGAGAGACTCTGCCACCATTGTGTTCAAAACGGTGTTAGGGAAGGCGATCGACTGGCTTGCGCCAAGCGCGCGGAATTCGAACTTATTGCCAGTGAAAGCGAACGGTGAAGTTCTGTTCCTGTCGCTGTCATCACGAGGTAGATCAGGAAGCGTCGAAACGCCGAACTGCAGGATGACCTTACCATCTACACCTTTCATTTCCTTCTGCCCAGCGATCAGCGCATTGACCACTTCAGTGAGCCTGTCGCCGAGGTAGATGCTCATGATAGCCGGAGGCGCTTCGTTGGCGCCGAGGCGATGATCGTTGCCGGCGTGTGCAATAGCAGAGCGCAAAAGACCAGCGTATTTATTGACCGCTCGGACAACTGCTGTGAGCAATACCAGGAATTGCGTGTTTTCCAGAGGAGTAGAACCTGGCTCGAGGAGATTGTTTCCTTCATCATCAGCCATGGACCAGTTGTTGTGTTTGCCACTACCATTGACACCACTGAACGGCTTCTCGTGGAATAGGCAACGAAGACCATGCTTCTGAGCGGTCTTTCTGAAGACTTCCATCAAGAGCAGGTTGTGGTCGGTGGCGATATTGCTCTGCTCGAAAACCGGAGCAACTTCGAACTGAGCCGGTGCGACTTCGTTGTGACGGGTCTTGACCGGAACACCGAGTTTATAGAGTTCGGATTCGGCATCCATCATGAAAGCCAGTACGCGCTCTTTTATAGAACCCCAGTAGTGGTCTTCCATTTCCTGTCCTTTTGGAGGACGGGCACCGAAAAGAGCTCTACCGCAGTTGATGATATCCGGACGAGCGAAGTAGAACGCTTCATCAATCAAGAAGTACTCCTGCTCTGGACCAACGGTGCTAATCACACGCTTGGCCTCACGGTTGCCCAGAATATGGAGAACCCTTACTGCTTGCTTATTGAGCGCTTCGAGCGATCTCAGAAGCGGCGTCTTTTTATCGAGCGCATGCCCGCTATAGGAGCAGAAGACTGTCGGAATACATAACGTCTTACCGTTAGTGCTCTCCATCAGGAACGCGGGGCTTGTGGGGTCCCAACCGGTGTATCCACGAGCTTCGAACGTAGATCTGATACCGCCTGAGGGGAAGCTGGATGCATCAGGTTCGCCCTGAATCAAAAGCTTGCCGGAGAATTCCAGTATCGCGCCACCTTCCGGTCCTCCAGAGACAAGGAAAGAGTCATGCTTCTCAGCAGTCTGCTCCGTCATCGGGTGAAACCAATGGGTGAAGTGTGTGGCACCGCGGGACAAGGCCCAATCTTTCATAGCATTGGCGACAATGTCGGCCATTGAAGGATCAAGTTGCTCGCCCTGGTCGAGGCACCGAACCAGAGCCTTATATACATTCTTAGGAAGCAGCGTTCTCATGACGTGACGATTGAAAACGTTGGTACCGAAAATCTCAGACACCTGAGTTACTGTATAGTCTACGCCGCCCTTCATTGGCTCTCGCATGCGCACTGCCTGTAGTGCCTCCCATCTTGCTGCCCCGTGTTGATCAGAACGGCTTCTCGCAGTACCTAGCCTTCCATGAGCATCTACTCTAACTGTCATTTTGCTCCCCCTGTTGCTTGCCTGACGTAGTTTCCATACTGTTCCGGTTCTAAATTCCAAGAGCCTTTAAAATCACGCGTTTTTTGCGCTGACCGTCAAACTCCGCATAGAAAATCTGCTCCCAGGGACCAAGGTCAAGTTTGCCTTCGGTTACCGGGACCATAACTTGATGATTGATGAGGATTCGCTTTAAGTGAGCGTCGCCGTTGTCTTCACCAGTATTGTGATGGTAGTAATCTGGATTGACCGGTGCCAGCTTCTCGAGCCATTCGTCGATGTCTTTGATCAGACCGTTTTCCCAGTCATTGACATAGACACCAGCCGTGATATGCATCGCAGAGACAAGGATGAATCCTTCCTTGATACCACTCTCTTTCAAAAACTCTTGAACATCATCTGTGAGCCGAATATATTCGCGTCTCTTCTTGGTATCAAATACCAGATACTTGGTGTGCGACTTCATACCTTGAGATACTGCCACGGCCGCTGCTCCTTGGAGTTATACAAATTGTTCGGCGCTGGCGATTTTATCCGCCGACCGAAGACCCGTATATACATCAACGCTACATCCGGCTATCAAGCCGGTTGCGGCTATTCTAATAGATTGGACTCGATGTTCCATTAACTGTCAACGATTCTCGCTTGACAGCTTTACACTGCGAAAACCTAGACGCAGACTTAATTTCGGATTCTTTGCAACAACCCTGATGAGAAGCGGCTCTTTGTCAATTTTGATTCTCCTCAAAGAAGTCATCGTGCTGGTGAGGGTTTCAACGATCGAATCTTTCGTATCAAGATTCCGTTAAGTCTATATATCATCAAGTTCGCGTCAAAAAACCTATTCCAATCCATGTGTCCGCATCCACGTGAAGATCTCAGCGTTTACCTCGCCACCCTTTCCGCCGGCATCGCGTCCGCGGAGGGCAACAGCCGTTGGAATCTTGTCGATAGCCTGCCAGGGCTTCGTAATATCGAGGTTGCTGAGCGTGGTGCGAGCTTCCTTGTAATCGACGAACTTGGGAGCGGCTGGCTGCCAGCTCGAAAGTTTCGGTTGCCAAACTGACTCGAGGACGAAGGCAGTCTCACGTTTCGGATCCAGAAAAAGGGCTTGAAGCTTTGGAGCGAAGGTTTCTTTTGTGCCTGAGGCGAGCGCAGCATTGAACTCACGCCCCTGACCAACATAGAAGCCGGTATAACCGCCTCTTTGAATAATGCCGACATCATGGGTTGCGATCAAATCATACCGACCAGGACGTGCGCCCCCTACTCTGTCTGGCCCATGTGTATGAAACAGGACCCGACCGGGTTTATCAGAAAAGCCGAGTTCAAAACTCGTCGGCTCTCCCTTGATCGGCTTGCTTATGCGATGCCCGAGCAAATCAATTGAGCGACCAGTCTCCACGCCTTTCCACGGATGGCGCGCAGCTAGCATCTCACTCAGTTCGAGGACATTGACTGTTCCTTCTTTGTGAAGGATGTTGGGTGGGAGGTCCATATTTCCTGGTCCGCGGAAGGCCCACTGCTCGTAGACAAATTCCTTGGCCGCCGTCCCAGCTTTGCTAGCTGGCTTTAGGACTGCCTTATCAGCTGCGCGACCAATTGTCTTGTACAGCGGAGGCACGCCAAACGACCTGGTAGCGAGGTATCCCCCGGCGAGCGCGCCAGGCGTACCTTCGATAAGCATTGCCCCTTCTCTGGCTAACCCTAATGAAGATCGCTCAGCCAGCATGCGGCGCTGATACTCGGTGCTCGCATCACCGGCTTCGGACAAGAAGCCCAGTGTGTTCGCCCCATAGCGATATACCTGATAGCCAGCAACCCCCGCCAGCGCGACCCCTCCGGCTTTCGGAAACTTCGCGAGCAGCGCGGTCGAACCATAACCAACTCCAGTGGAGACGGCAGCCAGGGTGAGCATCTTCTTGGGATCTTGCAAGTCCTTCGCCACTTCGTCATAGAGCTTAGACGGCGTCTCGCTTAGCGTGGCGCCGGTCGCGCGCAGCATATTGCCAATGCGCTCGGATCTGGTTGGATAGAAGTTTTCGCCCACGAGGGTCACCTGTAAGTGACTTTGTTAGAGCCGCAGCATTAGATAATAGAGCTGATCCATGGTGATGTCTGTGGTGGAATTACGCGTAGACGGAAAAGCTTTGCCTGTATGGGTTTTCAGTCATTAGAAGCAGGGTTACTTTCGAGCACCCGTGAAACGCGGGTCGGAGCTCCAAGCTAGGATATTGGCACTGTCTATAGTAAAGGACAGATTTCTCGTTCGAAACAATCGATGCCGCGCGCGGGTGGAGAAAGTCGCGATCCGAATGAACCAGTTGCGACGGTACTCTACTCCAGCTCGACTCTATGGCTGAGCGACGGGTTGCGAGGTCTGTTCCTTCGGCGCAGCTGAAATTCCTTCCTGTTTTTCAACTTGAGGTGAAACAGGGCCGCCAACAGGCGTTTCGGTTCGAGCGACTCCATCTCCGACCAAAGGTGTCACCGCTCCGTCAGTTTTGCCGACCGATGGTTGCGTTGTCTGCGCAGGACTGGCTGTTTTACTCAACCGAGCCAGGGCCGCCTGCGCCTCTTTACTGCTGCGCTCTGCTTCGAAAGCCTTGCTGTAAGCGTCTCGGGCAGCGTCAATCTTATTTTGCTTTTCTAGAATCTGACCCAGGTGCATCCACAAAGCGGTGTACTGCGGGCTGCGCTCAACAGCAGACCGGAACTCCTCCTCTGCGGTCGCCAAGTCACCCTGCGCCTCAGCTAACCAACCAAGATCTACATGCAATGCAGTAGAGTCTGGGTCGGCTTTTACAGCTTCAGCCATCTCGGCGACGGCCTGATCTCTCTTACCTTTTTTGGCGAGCAAGAAAGCAAAGTCTGCACGAGCAAAGGCATTGCTCGGGTCGATTTCTATGCTGGAACGATAGTATTGTTCAGCCATTTTGAAGTCGCCCTTGCTTGCATAGGCAAAACCAAGAGATCGGTGAATCGCGGGATCGTTAGGCAGGTAAGTGCGTGCCCAGAGTAGCTCAGTGATCGCGTCGTCCCATTTACCGTCGGTTGCTTTAGCCAGACCTTTCTTGTAGTGGGCTTGTGAAGCCTGAGTTCGCAACTCCTTTTGCTGGTCTTCCGTAAGCGGAATTGGATCGGCCAGACCAACGACCATGAAGAATTCAGCAAGCGCTCTCAATGGCTGGCATCTCATGATCGCAATCAAACAATAATCTCGATGCGCAATCTTCATCTCCGGCATGTACATGATGGCGGCTCGAATTTCGAGTTCAGCCAGTTCGTAGTCCCATTCTTTCGCATAACTCTGCGATGCATGAAAGTGTTGAACAGCTTCGTGTTGCTGAAGCAGTTTGGTCCTCGCTTTGTCATTGGTGGCATAAACTTCTTGAGATTGCTCCTCACCAGATTTGTCTAGCGGGGTGACACTGACTTCAGTGGCAGTTATTTTTGCACCGGTGGCACCGTCATCAGTGGCACTCTCGACCGAAGAAGATTGATCGGAACCAGCCGAGCTGGCAGCAGAACCAGTAGAGTCGTGGTCAGAAGAAGATGATGACTGTGAATCGGCTCCCGACGATCCAGTATCTCCCGCAACCGCACCATTTTTAGTACCAGTCGAACTAGAATCCTTGTTCACATCCGAGTGAGATGCAGCCGACACAGCGTCAGTCGGCGCGGACTTCTGTGCCGAAGCCGAGTTCGCCATCACCGAAAGCCAACAGGTGACGACTATTGCTATGGATTTGATAGGTTTTCTTCCCAAAGACTCGTTAACTAACATCGTGACCGCCTGACTGGGGCTCGACCGAGATGGCTACGCCAACACCTGTGATTGTTGGCTGAGATAGAGGCCGATTATTATTATTACATCCTACCGGCTCCACTTCTCAAGATCAAATTTACTGCGCTGATTCCAGTGTTTTCCCCAGAGACAGTCTTAACGAGATACTGACGGTTGCACGCGCCCAAGAGTATTCGATTTTCCTGTCTAACTGCGCGGAACGGCGCCTCGATTCGAAAATTGTGCCTACAGTCCCTAATTTCCGGAAATTAGTGCACCGCCGAGTAGGCTTCAACGGCACTATCACAAAAGTAATGTGAGGTTACCCGATAGGACGCCGTCGTGCCCGGCAGGTTCCCAGACCGAGCGATTGCAAAATTGAAGAATTCCTTAAAATCGCCTCGCGTTCGGTCAATCAAAACCAGCTGAATCGGCTAGAAAGGCGCATTTTGCCTACCTATCAGTGAAGCGATTAAACCGAAACTATCGAGATACCACGATGATCCGCGAATTGAGCCATTTCAGACTGCTCCACCACAAGCGTTTCATTAGCAGCCACTGCAAGAACACCACCTGGCTTCGGAGCCAGCATAGCTTGAAGCGTGTTCATACCGACCGCCGGTGTATCAAACCGCGGGTCCTTATTGGTTTTCGGCACCTTACATACAACGACCGGTCCGCGCGCCAGTTGTACGCCTCTCCGGATCGCCTCATCAGTGCCTTCGATCGCTTCCACGGAAAGAATCATTCTGTCTTTCACGACCACGGTTTGACCGATACCAAGCCGAGCCAGCTCTCTGGCCACCTTGATGCCAAAATCGATATCAACATATTCAGCAGCCGTGGGCTTGCGATTCGTAATAACGCCGACATCAGGAAAGATGTGATTGAGGAACTCAGACTGCGTAAGAACTCTCACCCCATTAGCCTGAGCTAGATCTCCGACCGCTGCTTGAATGGTGTCGTCGGTAAAATCAGTCAGCTTGCTCAGTTCGCGAATGGCTGTCCAGTCGAGTTTGTACAAAGATCTGAGCAGCTCGAGCTTCTGTATTTTGCCGATGAATACGACTTCTTGAAGCCCTTCGCTCTTAAAAAGCTTCATGGTGCGCCCAATCTGACCAGGCGCAATATCGATAACCTTCACGCAGTGCGGCGAAACGCGCTCTCGAGGCTCTTTTCCCATCGCGAAGGCGACCACGTCGTAGCCCTTATCCTTGGCGCTCTGCGCCAGAATCGCGGGCAGTTTGCCGCCGCCAGCCACCAACCCAAGCCGTTGACGGGTCTTATTGGATTCGCGGGTTTGGTCGAGAACTGAGTTTGTCATGGATTCTGGAGGACCCGATTTGTTTTTCGCCACATTAGAGTGCAGAGATTGGCAAGTCTATCATGGACTTGGCATCCAGTCCCTGGTGAGGTTTTAACCCTGACCCGAATAGCGAAGAAGCAACTGTAGCACGGCTCCGGTGTCCGTCCCTGTGTTCTGCTTAACAACCAGAGCGCATCTTCGGCACCAGCACCATTGTCATGTTATAAACGAAGTGTCACTGCTTGCAGCTCACAATAGGTTGTTAAACAGAGGGAAACTATCTCCAAAACCCTGAACCTTTCCGGGTTTGCTTGACATCGACAAAGTTTTGACATTAAACTGAACTAAGACTGGTTACTACTGCGGTGCTTTATGGCGAACTATTTCAACCGATCTGTTATTGGGCTCTCCTTGCTGCTTGCACTGGGAATGTGTGGTCCATCGCTGGCGCAAAGCGGTCCGAATTTGGGGCATTTTTACATGG
>JAIERK010000252.1 GCA_019746975.1 Candidatus Obscuribacterales bacterium | reverse complement strand
AATTCCCCACTGCTGCCTCCCGTAGGAGTATGGGCCGTGTCTCAGTCCCATTGTGGCTGATCATCCTCTCAGACCAACTACCGATCGTTGCCTTGGTGGGCTATTACCCCGCCAACTAGCTAATCGGACGCAGGCTCATCTTCAGGCGGATTACTCCTTTTACGATTACTCGCATATGGGGTATTAGCGGATCTTTCGATCCGTTGTCCCACCACCCGAAGGCAGATTCCTACGTATTACTCACCCGTCCGCCGCTAACATTTATCAGTAGCAAGCTACTAATAAACATCCGCTCGACTTGCATGTGTGAGGCACACCGCCAGCGTTCGTCCTGAGCCAGGATCAAACTCTCCGTTGTCACTTTGTTTACATCAGGAATACTGATGCGTTTCAACAGAGCTTTTATTTGTCCTACTCAATTTTTTTGACAGGCGCCTTAATTGCTTATTCAGTTATCAGGGTTCGAAATGCGGGCTTCGTTTAAGAAGCGAAAGTTGTGCTCACGAGTTGTTAGTCGTGAATCACGCCGCATGAGAGAATAGTACCAACCTCTATGCGAGGTGTCAACTTCCGGAATGCCCCGTATGTGCCCATTTCGCGAATATCTTAGCAATTCGAGATATATATGTTCCCTTAAGAATTTGGCTAAGAGCGCTCTCTAGTGCACTTTCAGGAATTTTGCCTCAAAATGATATTCGATAAATGCTAGGAAGCATGCCGCTTTCTCGAAGTGATGCATGAGGACCCGTTTTTGAGCTCCGTTGTAGTTCCTTATATATGTGGAGTTTGAGACTATCGAGAGATCTGCGCAATCGGTCTGCAGTTCCGAAACTGGCTTGGATTGAGCGGCGCTGACGAACGCTTAAGGCTATCTCTTTGCGTGCATTGACTAGTCTCGCTTGGCAAGCTGCATCGCAATGTATTACCGCCGTCGCCTATTTGTGCGGATTGCCTCGAGCTAGTCCTGGGCTATTTCTCCACGGTCTGCATCAGTCATCTCCTATACCTATATAAAGAAGGATCGAGAGCGCCCTTTCTCCAGGCAGAGCCGGCAGCTGGCAACTCTCTTTCAGTGGGAACTCTTGAGCACATACTCCTGTCCCGTTGATGTCACACACATATAAGAGGACGAGGCAATGGCTTTTAACAGGTATATGGCGGCAGGCATGTGCTCGACAGTGCTGGCGGCTCTGTTTGGATCACAAGTGCTCGCCGATTCAATCACCATTCAATCGACGCCAAGAGTAATAGAAGAGCGGTCCGTATTCGTGCCAGCGCCGACTATTATCGAAGAGCGTCAGGTAGTGGCACCGATACTAGAAGCGGCAAGGTGGTGGCACCGATAGTTGAGGAGCGCCAGATAGTCGTACCGCAGGCACCTATTGTGGAAGAGCATGGAGTCGTCCCTGCAGATACAGTCACCAGACGCATCACATTGATTGAGTCCAAGGGATCTAAATCCAGTGTGTCTTCTCGGCTATGAATTTGAGCTGAATACAGTCGCGCTTGCCCGATGTTGTTTCGTAGGAACAGCATTGAGCGCGCGAGAATGAAGATCACAATTTGCAATCAAATTTGCGGTTGCGGAAATTCTTGCCGGATGCAGGCACGTTTGCCAATGTCGTTTCGTCGTAGTCGCGTTGCAACGGCAAGCTAAGGTGGAGATCTGCCAAAAAAGTAGAAGAATTAGGAAAAACAATTCGCAATCTTATGCGATTACATTAGCGACTAGCTGCAATTCGATTCTGGCTTGCACTGAGGTTCGGAGCCATTCGAAACTACTCGATTTTGACAACGCTCGCTTGGCTTCTCGTCACGATGAAGGAATGAGAACTCCGCCAACTAAGTTGCCGGAGCTCTCAGAGGATGCTCAATTCCTCATTGAGAATTCTGTTCTCGGCCTCATCGGACTGTCGCTCTTGCATTCCTTATAAAAGGATTCGACAGTTATCGAATTTGCCCGGAAAGAAGCATCGGTGATTTCGCTTTGCGTGCTCCAGAGATGATTATCAGCTTGCCGGGCTGCTTTAACTGACAATATAGAAACGTTTTGTTGATTCGAAATAGGCTCCGCTCTTCTTCTGGCCAATCCCTTTCTGGTCCATGAAGTTGTGTGAGAGCCGCAGTGTAAGCGTCGTATGACGTTTTTGCCAGGGATGGGTCCTTGAAGTCAATATATAGCAGCTTCATTCTCTCCCTCACCGGCTGCAGAAGTTGATAATCGGCAACGCAGGCAGAGAGCGCCTTCTCGAGGGAAAGGTTTTCCACCACTGGAGCAGGAAAATACTTTGCTGCCGACACTGGACCCATGACAATTTTTTCAGTGCCTCTCACTCTGTCGACAACAGGACGGGGACTTAGTATCGCCGGCGGTTGCGCATGTAACCGCACTTCAGTACTTATTTGAGTTGCGATTTTCGTAACGACTTCTTTACTCTCGTCATCATCCTCAGAGGTTCCGGCAATGACGAAAAGGTAGTAGCTCTGCCAAAAAGAAATGCTATCGCTGTCTTCCGACGAGCCATCTCCACGCTTTACTACTGTTGTGGAACCTTTGCGGAGTAGATCATAACCAGCGTTTGCTCCGGCAGGGCTGCTAAATTCGTAAGCTCGGATCGTGATGAAGCGGCTGCCTCTGCTGAATGTTCGTTGAACCACAAACTTGCAGGCAAACTCTTCTAGAATAGTTACATCGTTGTTGGTCAAACCCACGGAAATTTTTTCTAGAGGCGAACTTTGCGATTGGGTGTTGGTAGCTGGAATTTGATCCGCGATTATAAGCTTCCCGCCTTCAACTCGATAAATTGTTGTGCCTAAATCTTCCCAGCCCTCATGAAGAAAACCCTTAACCAGTGCGGTCAAGGGTAGATGTGCATTTTTATTATCTGCCAGGGAAGGCTTTAGCAAAATCTGATTGTTCGTCGCGTTCGGCGCATCATTTTTTTTCGGCGCTGCTTCAAATGCTAATCCATCTGCTGCGAAGGACAAGGCTACAAATGTGACGACACTTGCAACGTGTGGCAGAATTTGGAGTTTCCGAAAAACGACCATAGTGCGCTCAGTTTAGCAGAAGAACAGCATCCGAGCCCCAGCGCTCGGATGCTGCCCTCCTGGTCTTGGTGAACAGATCCGGAGAAAAACTTTTGTTTAAAACGAATGATTAGCAATGACCTCTAACGACGTTTTGGGTTGCTTTGAATTTTTATGTTTCCTGTTACTGATTCCATTGCGTGCCCCAACTCTGAGCTTGCAATTGTTGCTGCCACAGATGCCACTGAGATGCAGCTCAGACCGACTAGACCGCTAGACCCTACTGCGACGGCCATGCCGGCTAAGGCTCCGGACGCAACTATCGATGGAACAATTAGAGGATTATTCACTGCGCTATCCTTGACGAACTCTGCCAGCTCGGGTCCATGAGTTTTTATATCGTTGGCAAGCGTCTGGCCAATTCTGCCGACGTTCTCGATCATCGGTTTTCCTGCCGACACCAGCTCATTCGTTTCTGCAGTCGCAATCCCATCAGCGAGAGTTTTGAGATATTCGCGGACATCTTTTGAAGTCGCGACGCCAGCGTTTGCTAACTCCCTTGTGAGCGATTTCCCGGTTCGACCGAATTCATCTGCCACTGTCTGGCCAACTATTGCAAAGTCATCTGCGATTTCTTTTCCTGCATTTGCTAATGAGAATGGCCTCACAGCGTTGTCGTATTTCGATCCGACGCCCATGAGATCCAATAGATTAAGACCTTCTACTTTATGGCTTGCTTTGCTATCAACTTCGCGTCTGTTTTCAACTTCCATTTTGCAATCCTCGCCCCGAGTCGTGATTCCAATGTAAGGGACGATTTTTGCGAAGTAACTGTTGAATTCAACCTTTTCACTTCAGACCGAGTCTGTGTAACGCTTCTTGATGCCTAGCTTGGCGGCCTCTTTATAGTAGGTATCGGCGAGTGCCGGGTCTCTTGCTACACCTTTGCCTTCACGCTAGAAATCTCCAATTGCAAGGATTCCCTCGTCGTTGCAGTTGTCGGCGGCACGTTTGTACCAGAACATCGCCTTCGGGTAATCTTGCTCTACGCCAAGACCTCTGGCATACATGTCACCGATATTGCCAGCGACTATAACCTGTTGGGTACCAGTCGATTTTGATGCTAAAAGGACAGGTCTTCTCGGGACCGCTTCTCATGACAACCAGGAAGAGTGCTTATTTGTTCTGTTATTCCCCGTTTTCAAACACTTTTGTAACTTGAAAACCTGAAATTTTGATTGCCATAGCGATATTATTTTCAATATCTAAAATTAAATGCACCGGGCGTGACACCACCCCAACTTCACAAAATGTGTGAATGCACATTTACGATATTGAGATCATATCCAAAATCGAACGACTAAAACCTTGTAATAATCACGTTATTGCTCGTTAAGGATTCGTCGTCTGTTTGAGATATTGGTGGCATATTTGGTGGCAAATGGTAACGAAAATCCCGCTTTTAATGGTGGAAACCGTGTGTTACTATTTCGTTGCGATTCCTAATATCCGTGCCATAAATCGAGCGTTCGGGCAATAACCCGAGCCGATTTTGCACTGCTCGAGGAAAAAGTTATGGAACCACAAGCTGCATCAAATGAATTGTCAAAGAGCCGAAATCCTGAGCCCGTGCGTGATGTTCTTCAAAAAACACCAGCCAACCTTATAAGAGACTCTCTTCCTAATGCATACCTGGAAGAGTTTCTCAACCTTCAAAGACCAGCATTAAAGCCAGACGGCAAAGCTGCCGAATTTACTGGTTGGCTCAATGCCGGTAAGGAGGATATATATAAGTCCGTTATTCAAAAAGGGACTAAGACGCCGGAAGAGACAGCTGAAGCCTATTACGAGAATTCGACCAAATCTGTGTTGAAGTCCGTAAAGGAAGCTAAGTTGAGCTTCACCACCGATGGTACCGCTCCAAAAGTCATCGCTTACAGCGATGACTTTAAAGTATCTGCTGGTACCAATGCCAACGAAATAGCTAAGTCGCAACTCGGTGACAAAGCCTCGGAAGCTCAAGTCAAAAAGTATACCGACACGCTAGTAGCAATCAATAAGCTTGAAGGCGCCGACAAAGCGATCGCCCCCGGTGCCAAGCTCAAGCTGCCTGGACAAACCGCCGATGGTGCAATCGTCAATCGTTCTAAAGGTGTTACCTACTCACAGTGGCACGATGGCACGACTCTTGAAATAGCTGAGCGGGGTCAAGGAAAAGCCTCCTACACGGATCGATCTGCGGGTTGCGCCGTTGATGTGTCATGGGATCCGGACGACAAGAAAAACTGCACCGTCACGAGGACCTATGACGAGCGGCGTGTCGAGACAGATGCCAACGGTGTCCGGACCGAGTCGATTCCGCCTGCATTCGGGATGAAGTCACGAGTCTATGAGGACGAGCAAGGTCGTAAGGTCTCGATGGAGTTCGATCCTAAGGACAGCAGCCTCAAGAAAATTTCTGTTCAGGACTGGAAATCTGGTTGTCTGACAGAACTAGAACCTGATGACAAAGGCAAATTGCGCGGCAAAAAGACCGATAAGTCGGGCGATGTAGTGGCTACAATGGCAGGTGCTCTGGCTGGTGATAAGCTCGTTCTGTTTGAAGAGCGAAAGGTTGGCGATGTTCTAACGAGAACACATGAAAATGGTACGGTCGAAGAGTTTAAGGCCGACAAACTTGTAAAAAGAACCGGTAAAGACGATTGGGGTAGGCAGTTGGAGGAGGTTTATAATCCACCAGGACGCACACCGCCACACCGAATACATGTAACCCTTAATGATAATGCTGACGAATCGAAGCGAACAAAACTGATATTCAGTCGCACAGATTTCGGAGAATATTGGGGAGAGACTCTGAAAGATGGCAAAGTAGATCAAAGGTTTCAAATTCGACCAACCGGTCAGATCATGTTTTATAAAAACCAGAAAGTCTTCGCTGATCTGAAGGATGGAACGCGTATTGAAAGATCTCAGGTTTATGATCCTCGAGATCCCAAAAAGGTGGCCGGATATCAGATAAGCCAGTCCCGAGATGGTGGCAGATTTACAGTCACCACCGATCGAGACGGTAACATTCAGAAGGACATTTATACATACGGCGGCAATGACGGCCGAACCATCGAGCGGGTGCGCAGCACCAACGGGCGCTTGATAAGCGCGATGTCGATCGCAGAAGCCGGCGGACACAAGACTCAGCTCAACTTCGATGGAGTTAGCGGGATGTTCACCGGTCAGCGGACCGACAAAGATGGAAAGAAAGTAGAAGATGTGCTGGTGGCGGACGACAAAATCATTTATACGAATGCTGCTGGCAGTCGCAGAATCGAGTTGTTCGACCTGAGAGGCAAGGAACTCTTGGGTAAAACGCCAAAAGCAGGAGTTTATGACATACATCAGGGAACCGAATCATACAAAAATGATGATGAAAGCGTCTCGGTCAAACCTGTTGCACCTGGTCGCACAGACAAAGTTACGGAGGATTATTGCCGCGGCAGAACGATAGTCGGTAAGACTATCAGAGGCGAGCGTTCGTTGGTTACGCCGGACTCAACAACTATTCATAATCCGGACGGAACGGGCGCTCGTCTTAATGCCGATTCCACTATTGACAGGTGGGGGCAAAAAGACGAGGACAATGCTAACAAGGAGCCGCTCACTGAGGCAGAGAGCGACTATCTTAAGTATCTTTCCGACAAAGGGAAGGACAAAGATGTCGACATGCGCGATTTTGTTGAATTGCACAGAAAGTACGCTACGAAGCCGGATGGCGCTGCTACTCTGAGCAAGTTCTACTCCGCGTTGAAGACTCTAGACACCGCGAAGAATCTGTCTGAAGAGGAGCTCAAGGCGCTGAGAATCAATATCATGCGTGACGTGGCGCATCCGGAAGAAATGGATCAGTCCAGGTCACCGACTTGCAACACGGAAGTGGTGCGTCGAGAATTGGCGATGAACGTTCCCGATCAGTATGTGATGCGCTTCTATAATGCGATGAATGATGGCAAAGTGCCTGTCTACTTGAAATCGATTGATGGTGCGTATGGCAGTAATGCAGAGAAGCCGGACAGCTTCGTCGAGGTCGATCCTGCTAATTTGAAAATGGCAGACGCCACGGGGCGAAATCTGGCCGCGAGAATCTTCGACAATATGTCGATTCAGATAAGCGCCCAACCGGATTTTAAGTGGATCGCTACTGAAGATGGTATCGGTAAGTTCGTCCCCAATGATCCCGAGGCGGAGCCCAAGGAATTCTCCGGTATGCAGATGGGTGACATCGCAAATGTGTTGACTAAACTGACAGGTGTCAATCGCGGTGTTGTCCAAATTACTGCGCTCGAGGATCTCGGTGCGGCATTCGAAGCCAATGGCAAGGAGTCGATGATTGTGGCGGTCAACGCTAACAAATCTCCCTTCTCATACGCGGGAATCAACTTCTCGTTCGATGAGTTGTACACCAACCATGTTGTGACGCTCACGAATGTATTTGATGATAGCGGTGCGACCTATGTCAATTTCATGAATCAATGGGGTTTGGAAAACGATCACTCTACCGCGGCGAGATCTGTGCCAATCGAGCGATTCCTCAATAACATGACCGGGATCAATACGAGTTGGCTTGGGGCGCGGCCTATGACCCCACCTCAGGTAATCAGTTCTGGTGATCCAACTAAAGTACACAAAATCGTCGATGGCAAAATTGTCGTAGATCCGAAATACATTCTCAAGAACGGTCGAGTCCAGGAAAAGTAACGGCTGATGTTGGCAATTTTTATTGAGGCGGAACAAATCATGGAAAACAAATCAAGGTACAAATCTGAATTCGGATGGTCGATTGCACTTCCCGAGACCTGGAAAAGGTTGTCGAGAACTAATCCTGACGATCGCACTCCGATCGCCTCCTTCTCGACCCCGGAAGACTGGTCGCTGTCGCTTAACTGGATGGTATCACCACGCGGCTGCGATGACGATACAGTCACCGCATTCGATATCGCGACGATGCTCCCGGGACGAGTCGAACTCATGGAAGCGAGCAACGTGGTCAATCAAATCTTTCCACTTGTCGGCAAGCTTATCCGAGCAGCCGCGATTGTCATGCCTGATGGACAGAGGGCGCTCGAGGTGGTCGAAGCGATCGGATCGCCTGGCAATCCGGTAGAGCGGCTGGGATACTCCCTGATCTTTCCTCGTCGCGTGCGGGGAGAGTATCGCAACAAAGTACACTTCCAGAGAATGAGCTTTTTTGCTCCGCAGGAAGTCTTTCACGATCGAATTCCCGAAGTTGCTATTGCGGTCCGTTCGTTTCACTATGCACAGAGGGCCGCATGATGAGCCTTATATCAAGACTGAAGCCACCAAGTGTAATACCTGAGAAGGCATACCGAAACTGCCATTCTCCGAACGTTTCCTCAGGCGCCTCGTCTGGCAAAAAAGCAGGGTCCAAAGACCAATTCACTGTGCTGATGCTCGCGTCAATGGATCGTGATTTGGGGTTAAAACCAAGATCGGATGTGTCCGAAAAAGAATTAGTGTTTTGCTCACGGGTCAGAAATTAGGGGAATAAGATGACTTCGCACGGGTCCAGGATCTTCCTGGATTTGTGCGGGGTCATCTTTTATTTCTGCGGTTTTGGTTTGGTTGTACTGAGTAAGGTTTTCGTCTCTCCACGGTAGGATTAACTGTGGTGGCGAGTATAATTCGTCCCAGAACAGGTCGTCTGAATTATCTAACGCAACCGAGTTTATCCCAAGGTTGAGACCGGTTCGATTCATTGCTCGCTCTCGTTTGACTATGAGCAGTAATCTAACCGCTAAATGTTGAGAATTTGCTTAGTCAAATTTCCCAGTTTCCTGCTGGCTGATACCACATACAAAGTCGCTGGATGTACGATTTGAGTACTACTCACATCTTCAACTTATGCACTGACGGTCAATGCAACTGGATCTTTGAGGCACGGGGGAATTTCGAGGCAAGCGAATGTTCACCAGAACTATCTGTAATACTGGAGAACGTTCGGTTGAATACTTGATTCGAATCGGCCTCGCCGCAAAAGCTATACTCACTCCATCCTGGGGGTCTGTACCACGTTGAATCTGCTGCTGTTCTCCAGTTGATTTTACTATGAGCCAGGGGACCTCCTGCATAATACGAGGCATTTGCACCAAAAATCATGGTACTTCCTGCCACTATTGGTAGTGTCTCAGGTGTGACCTTGAGCAAGAAGTCCGGAGTTCGGTAGTCAGCAACCAACATATTGGACCGTTTGTGTTGCTGCAGGGTAATGGTGTTCTAGTCTAAGCTCCTAGGAGTAAAACTGCCAGGCAGCTGCTTTTGAAAGGCTGCTACCGGTTACCTACTGACCACGTGCGTCTAGCGCATCCTCATTCTCGGGCTCTATCTTCAGAGCGCTCGCTGCGTCGCCTGCGGCCTGACCCTTTTCGCCCAGGGTGACGTGGACCCAAGCGCGCTTGCAATATGCGTCGGCTGTGGGATGAATTCGTATGGAACTCGATAAATCTTTGAGTGCCCTTTTAAAATCTCCCAGATCACTGTACGCCCAGCCACGCTCCTTGTAGGATTCCGCATCAAATCTATTCTTTTCAATTATTTTGTCGAGACCGGCTATGTACTTTTCGATTTCTCGCTTGTTATCTTCGGCTCGGTGATCGTCGCGAAGAAGATATTGTGGTTCTGTTGCCGGCGGCGGAATCACTGTGAGTTGGTCTTGCATCTCATCGGATTTGATGGACTGAACATTATAGTGAATGTCCCACACGATCCCCATAATGAATAGCACCACTGATGCCGCAATCGATAATTTCCACAGACTGGGCGCAATATAGTAAGCCGCTTTGACGA
The DNA here is from genome assembly GCA_019746975.1 of Candidatus Obscuribacterales bacterium. GTDB lineage: Bacteria > Cyanobacteriota > Vampirovibrionia > Obscuribacterales > Obscuribacteraceae > JADYXR01. The sequence continues at coordinate 20,756 of JAIERK010000252.1, read as the reverse complement.
ACGCCTTTCGTCCCATATAAAGAAGCAGGGACAGACCGACAAAGACGAGAGAGAGAGAAAAGAGGGTCATGGTATCACCTTTTCAGACGAGGGCGATACCTCTATAATATGCGGCTTCTTTCAAGTTCGTGTAACTCGATTGGAAAGTGATTGTTAGCTATTCGCAAGAGATTTTGCTATCGCGCAAACTTGTTCGAATGGTAGCTCTTGTTTTGAGGAATTGCGGTCGTTGAAGCTGGCACTATGCTTAACAACTCTATGAATATCAGTCATCGGGGCTCGATGAAGGCGATTTCTAAAATTCTATTGAATATGGAGAGAAGTTAGCTCAACCGGCAAGCATCGCGAAAAGGTCGAAAACGGGTCTCGTATCAACGAGTGCTCCTGGTGTTACGCGCCAACAGCACCAGGGAAAAATTGATGACTGGCATTCATTGTCTGTTGTTTAAGCATTGCATGGACTTCTATGGGCTATTCATTGATTCGGCCCAGATAGCCAGATTAGATAACTGTAGATAACGGTCTGACAACGTTGTCGCCCTTCAGGGAATAATGTCGAGGGCGGCGCGAGAGACAGTTGCTAATGAAGATCAAGCTGGACATGTGGATACTGTTAGGTGTCACTGTTCTGCTTTTGATCGCGATGATTTTTATTGTTTTGCGACTCGTTGACCAATCAGAGCTGCATGTGAAGTCGGTCAAGGATATTCGTGTCAAGTACCACAGGGCCGGGTTCACGCCGGAGCCAACCGAAGCCGAGCGAATGGTGGAAATCGATCTCGGCGAAAACCGTGATTGCACTGTGGCGAATTATAGAAACTATGAGATGTCGAAGAACTGTATGAAAATGATAGGGAAGATGAAGAATCTGCATTCTCTCGATCTTTCCGATTCTACAATTGGTGATGATTCCTGGTTTCGCTACCTGGAGGGATTGCCGTTGCAGCACTTAGCGCTGTCCGGAACCACCGTTGGAGATGTAGCGATGCAGCATATAGGAAAGATTGATACTCTAGAATCGCTTTTTGTCTATGATACCAATATAACTGGCAAGGGGCTGGCGGCCCTTAGCTCATTGTCCAATCTGAGGCACTTGATGGCCAACGGTAATCCGCTTACAGACGAAGACATTACGGTGTTGGAGAATTTGCCTAGTCTGATGGAAGTGAGCTTAAGCGGTACGAAAATCACCGACAAAAGCTGCGACACTTTCGCGAAGATTCCTTCGATCCGGATACTCGATATCGGTCACACCAGTATCAGCACGCCTGGACTGACGAAACTCAAGCAGATGGAACTCGGCGACCTGCGCATAAAGAATGCCAATCTACATGACGAACAGTTGAAAGTGATTGCTGCCTTCCCTCAGCTTCGTAAAATAACGCTTGATGCAAATCCAATCACAGACAAGGGATTGGCTTATTTGAATGAATCCAAGTCCCTATCGTCCATCAACCTGAATGGCTGCACAAAACTGACGGCTCTCGGAATTCACAAGTTCAAGGTCAGTCGACCTGGTTGCAGTGTCGACGCGCGGAAAGTCACGGAGACAGGTGAGCTAACTGAGTTTTAGCAGGCGCCGATTATTTGTCGTGGAGAAATCTCGATGGTGAGTCGGACACCTTCATAACGCTCGACTTGACCATTTGGAACATCGCTGGCTGCAGCTTGAGTTCACCACTGTATGGACTGCTGTATGCTGCGAGCAACCATATATTGAGCGCGATTGCAGTCGCGACTATGGTGGTCATTATTCCCTGAATTTTCGGGAATCGCGACGCGAAAATATAACTCAGCGACATGGTGGTCAAAGCTCCGGCGCCGATTACCAACCACATAGCCGCCGGCATTTCTTTCTGAGCCAATAGAACGCGAGCGCGACGATTTTCTCCAAGCGATCTCATCGAATCGACGAGGCATTGTTGCAGGTTCGATTGGCGGTCATTCTCCGGTACAGTTGCCACAACTGATTCCCAAAGTTCTTGATAGATTTCCCACCCATGATTTATCGGCTCGCGTTTTTCCATTTGAGGCCATTCAACATCAATTACATCAGTTACATAGTCGCGGCACAGCTCACGAATTCTGGGACGGTCGATATCTGACATACCGCGTGCTATTCGAAACACATCAGCGACATTGCTTGCTTCGTCGGTGCCATACATTCTTTCGTCATCATATTGCTGCATTGCGCCGGCAATCATAAAACCGAGCAATACTGAAAACAGGGTGCCGACGACGCCCATCATTGCTTCGCCCGCGCTGTGGTGCTCTTCCAGATCTTCGATTTTGGTGAACTTGTTGACTGCTAATTGCCCCAACAAGGCAAAGGCTACGAAGCCGACGATAAGAGCAATCGCACCTGGAATTGTGTTCACGAATAGGTACCTGTCGTTCGGTTGTCGAGCGGTTGGATGAGTGCTGAGCTATTTTAGCAAATGCATCATGCGAATCCTCTTCCCAAAGCAGTGGCAAAAGTCGTTCGCGAAGGTCTACTGTTTCTAGTGCACTATATATGGTGCTGCTAGCGTTTCTTGAAACCCTTCTTTTTCTTCAGCTTATTCTGGTGCACCTTTCGAGCTGGCTTTGCCGACGAGGGATCTTCTGACGTCTCCTCCCCGGCGACCCGCTTATCATTTCGGTATGCCAAGAACAACAAAAGAATCCAAACAGGAGGAATCCAAGCGAGCGCAACCGTGAGACCGACAAGAAGCGGCCAACGAGCCTTATTTCGCTGTTTTGCAACAACGGCAGGTAGGAGTAAGGAGCAAACAAGAACTTGAGCTACCAACGCAGCATATAGGCATGAGAGTACGAGACCGAATGCGGATTGTGCGCCGACGTTTTTCACCAAAGTCACTACTTCCGGGCAGCTCCAGCTGACCACCCACAACAGACCTGCAGCTAGCAACAGTCCAACTGATACCTGCCATTTCTTGAGGTAGAGAATCGCAACGGAAGCCAGGATATAGTCCCCAGGACCGGGCATGAAGCCCCCGATTGCCCTGGGAAGGTCAAGCATCAAAATGAACAGCAAATTGATATTCTCGGCCATGCTGTTCTTGTTATTCAGCGACATAACGAATGCTGCCAGAGGTAGCACAACTACCATCGCGGTATAAAGCATGGCTGCAGCCTTAAAATAAGGCAGAAAATCAGGTAGTTGCGGCTGTTTGGGTTTTACTCTTGGCACGGGTCGCTCTGGAAAGCTCTGTTTCATTCTACAGTAGGCACATTTTATCGAGTTAACATTGTCAAATCGTCTCCTTGGCGAACTATTCTAGATTTCGAGACACGAATCGCCGAAAATACTGCCAAACAAAATTGACTGTTGGGTATGATTGATCGACGTGTTTGAGATTGGTCTGAAGTTGAAGGTGCGCAGATGACATCCCTACTTAAGAGAAAGTGTTTCGAGTGCGACCAAACTTTTCCTTACGGAACCCAAGTCTGCCCGCACGACGGCAACCTATTGGCCACGACGCTTGCCAGGTCAGGCGTTGGCTTGAAGCTTTGCGATCGATTCGAACTCCTGGAGGAGGTCGGTCGAGGCGGGATGGGGGCGATCTATACTGCTCGCGACCACGCCTGCGACGAGCCGCAACATGAGATTGTCGCGATAAAGCTGCTGGTTGGTGATGCGAGCAAAGACGAGACCATGCGCAATCGCTTCATGGTCGAAGCCAGGGCTGCAAGCTCTCTAAGTCATCCCAATATCGTCAAAGTGATTGAATTCAGTGTATCTTCTGAGGGGCTTCCTTTTCTTGTCATGGAGTATCTCAAAGGACAGTCGCTCGATCAGCTAATTCGTTCTGAGTCAAAGTTGAATACTGAGTTGGCTTTGAGATACGCAGTGCAAATTTGCGATGCCCTGGCACACGCTCATCGCCGCGACATTATTCATCGCGATATCAAACCAAGCAACATCATGATTGTCGATGATGATGGTTTGTCCAAGGCCGTGTTGGTTGATTTTGGAATTGCCAAGATTTTCACTCAACCGGGCAAGACCAGTATGCGATTAACCCAGACAGGAGAGATATTCGGTTCCCCTCTGTACATGAGCCCGGAGCAATGTATGGGACAAAAGTTGGATCATCGATCCGACATATATGCGGTGGGCTGCCTGCTCTTCGAATGTTTGACGGGTCAGTGTCCATTCGAAGGCGACAACTTTCTCGAGGTTGTGTTTAATCACATCAATATGACGCCCTCTCGATTTTCTAATCCCACTGCGGCCGACCTGATGATAGAGCCCATCGTACATAGAGCGCTGGAGAAGGCCCCGGACCGTCGCTATCAGTCAATGCTCGACATGCGTCTGGAGTTAGAGCGTTGCCTCGTCAAAATTTCTAGTGGTGTCATCGACGATACCGAAGGCGAACGCGAATTAGACGACGATTTTGCCTACTGGATCCGGCGTGCCGAGTCAGGCGATGTGAATGCACAGTTCGATCTCGCTCTATTCTATCGATACGGGCATTTCGTGGAGTCTGATGACGAGATCGCCTTCGAATGGTGCCTTAAAGCAGCGCGTCTGGGACTAGCTTCAGCACAGAGTTTTGTCGCAGATATGTATCGATTTAGTTGGGGGGTGGATGAAGATCTTCATCAGGCGCACCACTGGTACAACCTTGCGGCCGAACAAAACGCTCCTGATGCGATGGCGTGCCTCGGGGCTATGTATGAGAACGGTCAGGGTTGTGATGTTGATCTCGATCTGTCGCTCAGCTGGTATCGCAAAGCCGCTGAGCTAGAGAGTCTTTCCGCGCAAATGCAATTGGGGAGAAGGTATAAGTTCGGCGTAGGGGTCAAGTTGGATCTGGTTGAATCGACGAGCTGGTTCAGGCGTGCTGCCGAGCAAGGTGATGCAGATGGACAGCTTCAGCTTGCGTTCGCCTACCGATGGGGTGACGGCGTCCAGCGCGATGACGAAGAAGCCTTCTTTTGGTTTCGCAGTAGCGCGGAGCAAGGGCTAGCTGAGGCCCAGCACTGGCTGGCGATCTCCTACGAGAACGGCGAGGGCGTTGAGAAGGATGGTGGTGAGGCGACGAGATGGATGAAAGAGTCTGCGACAAATGGCCACGCACAAGCGCACACATGGCTTGGTTTCAATCATGCATTCGGTTACAACGGCCTTCCCAGAGACTCGAAATTGGCTGTGAATTATTATCGACAAGGCGCAGAGCTGGGAGACACTGATGCCAACTACTATCTGGGCGATCACTATCAACGTGGTGATGGTGTCCCTCTCAACTACCAGACAGCAGTGCATTGGTACAAATCAGCTGCGGCAGCTGGACATACGGATGCGCAAATCGCTCTCGGGCTCTGTTATAGAGACGGCTTGGGCGTGACAGAGGCAAGTGAATCGAACTTCCTCTATTGGCTAAATAAGGCAGCTGACAAGGGCAATTCTGAAGCTCAATTTCAATTGGGAAAGCACTTTCAAAGCAAGGGTGACGCACTAGAGGCAAAACGCTGGTTGAGATTAGCTGCGGACCAGGATCACAAGAAGGCTAAAAAAGCACTCGACAACTATGGCAAACGATGAGGCGGTACACCGAGTGTACCGCCTCATTTGCTGACCAAGCCGTGATTATTAGTACTAACGGGCAGCTGAAACCTATCTGCTGTTGTACTCAACATTGAGTTTGTCGCGGGCTTTCTTCAAAGCCGCATCATACATGAGCGAATCCAGATTGCTGTCCTTCCTGTCGACAGGCGCGGAATCCGCGTAGTAGCCCTCAGCAGCGGCGCCGCCGGCCGGCATGGCTTTGCCCGTACGCAAACTTGCACCTGCACTTGCACCTGCACCGAAGCTTGCCATACCCGCACTCGAGCTGGCATACATCATCGGCGCGGCTGCGCGTACCGGTCTTGCGACCGGTTTTGCCATTCCAGCACGAGATAGTTCGTATGCACCTTTCTTCCATTCCGTACTCGCGCTTGCGGCCACTTCATATGATTTGCCGCCGGAGCTGATTCTTGTCGTTTCCCTGCCCGACTCATCTTTGACTATCTGTCTGTAAGCCAGATTTTCGAAGGTACCATCGGAAAGCTTGGCTATCTGTTGGAACACCTTCACGCCCTCACCCGATGATTCAAGTCCATTGCATCCGAGGGTGTTGATTTGAATCCCCTTCGAGATAGCGTCCTTGCTTTCGTCTTGCCACCTGAAGTCATTGCTGTAGAAATGTGGCTCAGCATCGCCGATCAGGAAAAGTAGTTTTGCCGTCTTCTTTGAAGTATCCCACTGCAAGTTGTTGATTGATTCGTGCAGTGCTTCGTTGACAGCTTCAGGTCCGTCGCCGCCACCATCGGCTTTGAGATCGGATATGTCTTGTACGAATTTGTCGATGTCATCCGTGAACTGGTAAGCTTTCGTGACATATTGATCGCCACGATCTCTGAAGGCGACCAGACCAACGCGCACTATTGGTGTGGGTTTTCCTCCGCTCAGTTTGGCAACCATCTCTTTGACTTTGGTTTTTACCATCTCGATCTCACCTTGCATCGATCCGGTTGTGTCGATGCAGAAAGCCAGATCCATTCGCGGTGCTTCTTTCTTTTGCTCACGCACTTGTGTTGTTTCCGGCGTAGAGTCGGCTCCCAAATCCTTTGCTGCCAGCTTCATTCCGGCACATGTCGAGAGCACGATAGTTCCAACCGCCAATAATCCTATCGTTTTCGCTTTCATGACTATCCCCTTGAGCAGATCGAGTCGATTGACCATGCCTACAATGTAACTGAACCGAAGTTGTATTACGGCAACACTATGCCTGAAGCTACCCTGGGAAAATCCCTAGTTCGCCGTTAAAATGGGGCATCAGTCAATGTGAGAGGGGTCTTTCGCGTATGTCGAAAATAGTTCGCTTCATTTTCGCCCTTATGGTCGCCTGGTTTGGTCTTGTTTCCCCAGTCGAGGCATCAATGAAAGACGATGTTACCGCTGTTTTGACAAAACAGATGGAGGCTTGGAATCGTGGAGACATTGATGATTTCATGACTGGCTATCTCAAGTCGCCCGATATCTCGTATATATCTGGTGGAACGGTCGTTTGGGGATACGAAGCGCTGCAGCGCCGTTACGTCAATGTCTATGGCGACGATAAGTCAGCGATGGGGACGCTGAGCTTCTCCGATTTGAAGATTTCGGAACTCGGAAAATCGAATGCCCTTTGTATCGGTAGGTGGCATCTGGAGCGAAAGAGTCAGCCGGTCTTAGATGGCGTTTACAGCTTGGTGTTGACCCATTCGAAAGACGGATGGAAGATTATTCACGATCATACTTCCCTGGACCAGAAGAAGAAGGACTGACTGGATTGCTCATTCCGTAAGCTTTTACATCATATATGGGTCCACGATAGGCTCGTATGGTTAAGCGCCATATGATGGGTCTTACATCGGCTTCTCTCAAAAGTGCTACCGGAATTGGAGCAGAGGAAAGACGGGGGAGAACCAGGGATGTTGAAGCGACACGTATTACTAGTGCCGGCTTTGATTGTCGGAATGATGGGCGCCAGCGCGGTGCCAGCATTCTCGGCCGAGGATTCGAAGAGCCCAGTCGGTAGACCGGATACACTGGCAAGTGTAGAAAAGGAAGGTAAACCAAACTGGTTTACCTTCCTTCTTGTGACGTCAGTCAAGCAGATCCGCGACCGCTGTTTTCGTTCGATGCTCTGCTCCGTGACCGAGCAAAATCAGCTCAGCCGGGAATTCTCGATATCTCTCACAACTGCGCTGCAATTCCTGCGGTTTTAGACTGAACCATGTAAAGTTCAATTTGATACCAGTTAGCCAATGTCTTACGTTGTCGCCCACGAAAAGCGCCTTGTGGTCGCTGCTCCAGAGGCTGATGCTGCCAGGAGTGTGACCTGGAGTATGGAGCACCTGTAATCCCGCAACCTTGTCGTTGTCTTTGAGCGCTTCGACGTGTTTGACAGGCGGAGGATCCAACATCCCGAGCGCCCGAGCACTTCCGTGCAATAATCTTGCCCCGATAGTACCAGGCATGTCAGCGACGCTTGCTTGCCCCGTGAGGAATGGCACGTCGAGCTCATGAGCGTAGACGACGGCTCCTGTTGCAAGCGCCAGTCGAGCGGCTGATCCTGCATGGTCCGGATGCGCGTGGGTAATAATTATGCGGCGAAGACTTTTATCATAGTTTTTTATGATACTAAATATAGTGCCATGGTTGAAATGTGTACCGCAGTCGACGAGTGTCAATCCATCATCTTGCTCGATAATCCAACAATTGGTTGGCGTTGGGAACGCAAATACGATTCGTCGCAAAGAAGAGTTCAATAATTTGCTCGTTGCCATATCAGCGCTCGGAAAGATTATGATGCAATTCCAATCTACTGTTCCAGAGTACATGGTTCCACCGCTGCACATCTGGGTTCTCAAACAGTTTTGTCAGTGTTTGGACCTGCTTCGGAAGAGTCTCCCGGCTTCAGGTGCAAACCCCAGTTTGTCGATCGCCGAGCGGGACCAAAATTCAGGTATCGAATCTTGGTACTGATGGATCTATATGGATCACTCCCATCGCTCAGAAGTGTGATCTCGGTTTCTTCGACATCGCTCTGGCATGGCCGCCTCCAGTTAACATCGATTTTTCTTTGTCTGGAAACCCACGGCTAATTGGGGTTTTCAAGGGCGTATCCTTATTAACGGCATCAAACCGACCGAGGGATTCAGGCGAATTCGGAATCAAAAATGATTCGATTGCGTCTTATTCGAAGGACACGTACGGAAGAGGTTTTAGTAATGAAACGCATAGCATTGTCACTAGTTGCCTGGGCTGCACTCGCCATGCCCGCAAGCGCGCAAAACTTTTTAGATCTGCCTAGTTGGCAACACTGGAATCTCAACCTGTTGTCGGGCGATGAGCAGACCAAGATTCAAAATGGCTTGAAGAATGGTTCGCTTACTCCACAAGAAGGACAGCGCCTGCAAGATCGCCTCAATAAGGTCAACGCTCTCAAGAATAAGCTAAGCCTCGGCGGGCTCAACATGGGCGAGAAGGTAAAGATCGACAACGAGCTCGATAACCTCGCACAACAGATTTTCCGCGAGAGCAATGACTCCGAGCGCTCGCGTTGGCTAGGTAACAAGCCCTGGGACTGGACACGACAAGGACGGTCGAATACGAATAGTGGCTGGAACAACAATCTGCCTAGCTGGGGGCACTGGAATCTCGATACGATGACGACTGACGAGCAAGCCAGGATAAGAGCTGGTATCGCCAATGGTTCCCTCACTCGCGAAGAGGCACAGAATTTGCAGGACCGACTCAATCGCATCAACTCGCTCAAGCAGCAGATGAGCGTAGGTGGGTTGAACATCGACGAGAGAGTAAGACTAGATCGCGAGATTGATAAGCTCGCCGAGAAGATTTACCGTCAGAGCAATGATAGCGAGAGAAGTCGTTGGTTGGGTAACCAGCCATGGGATTGGGCTCGCAACAACAATCGGCCGGGTAACAATGCCAACCTAGACATGCCATGCTGGAATCACTGGAATCTCAACACTATGACCGATGATGAGCAAGCTCGTATTACTGCGGGTTTGAAAAATGGAAGCCTGACCCACTCGGAAGGTATTGCACTACAGAATCGCCTCGGGCAGATCAATCAATTGAAAGGCAGGCTCAGTCAGGGAGGTCTCAGTCTTAGTGAGAAACAGCTGTTGGATAGCGAGCTGGATAAGCTTGCCGCCGACATTTATAGAGAGAGCAACGATAATGATAAAAGTCGTTGGCTCGGCAATCAGCCATGGGATTGGACCCATTCGAGAAATGGTGGTTGGAAGCAAGACAAAGATGTATGGAAAGACAACAAAGCTGGCTGGAATGGTCGCAACAGACCGGCTGGCGATCAACGCATGTGGATGCAAGACCAGCCCCCCTCCGACCGTCGCGATGACACCGGCAATATGACCAATAAAGAGGTCCGAAATGCCTCTCAAGACTATGACAAGATTCAAAGGCAGCAAGACAGAATGTCCGCCGACGGATTGACTGGTAAGGAGCAGCGTAAGCTCGAGAAAAAGAAAGATCGGATGGAGCGAAAAGTGAATCGCGACCGTAACGACTAACTCATTGAAGGCTGAAATCCCAAAGGCTGGAAGGAATGGCAGTTGCCGTTCCTTCCACTTTTTTCAAGTTGACTCTGGGTTGCCAATGTTCACAAGACAAGTCCATTTTTGTGACAATAGATATGTGCGGGATAACTAGAGGATCAGATGCACGACGACGGACTGACAAACATAGAGCTTCTTAAGAAGGTCAGGCAACAGGCTGAGTCGCTGGAGAATCTGACTCAGGCGCTGGCGGTACGTCAGCAGCGGGTACGGCAGATTCTTACAAGCATCCCGCTTGGACTCATTGTCATGCAGGCCAACCACATCATTGGAATTAACTCCCGCGCCGAAAAGCTCTTTAATTACAAGCCGGAGGAGCTCGTTGGAAAGCACATCAGCATTCTTTTTCCCGACTTCGATGTATCTGCTGACGAGCAACGTGATGTGAAACTCATGGGTCGCCGCAAGAGTGGTGAAACCTTCGCCGCCGAGGTGAACAGCAATGAAGTGGATATGGGCGATTTAGTTCGTGTGTTTGTCCACGTGCAGGATATAACGGAGCGTCAGAGATTAGAGCAGTTGAAGAGCGATCTGCTTGCTATGGTCAGTCATGACATGCGCACTCCGCTGACGACGGTTCGATTGTTCCTCACGTTGTTGTCTGATGGCGCGTATGGTCATCTCGAAGGAAAAGGCGAGGCTGGTCTCACGCGCGCTCAGTCTTGCGTCGAATATCTGATTTCATTGGTATCAGCGCTCCTCGATTCGGAAAAAATTGAATCTGGTTCAATCGAACTTGATATAGCAGAAACCACATCCGGTGCCATCGTGGAAAAAGCGATTCTCAACTCACACGGAGCTGCCATCGGAAAAGACATTCAGTTAATTAGAAGAGTCAATAATGTCAATCTGTTTGCCGATGAAGATCGACTTGTCCAGGTGTTGATGAATCTGATTTCCAATGCAATCAAATTTTCGCCCAACGATTCACAGGTCACGGTCGCATCGCAGCGTGAACAGACGGGCGAAGTGGTTTTTCAAGTAATCGATAGAGGACCCGGTATTCCCGAACACTTGAAGACAGCTGTGTTCGAGCGCTACCGTCAGCTAAAACAATCCAACAAAACAAAGGCTCAAGGATTCGGATTAGGTCTCGCGATCTGCAAAGCGTTAGTGCAGATGCATGGCGGCACAATTTGGGTCGACAGCAAAGAAGGTGAAGGCACCACATTCTCATTTTCAATTCCGATGACCGCTAACCAGCGAACCTGAGAGATTGAAAAGATCACTCAACCAGTCGTTCGATGCCGTGGATGATTGCAGGCGCGACGATTAAGCCGACGGTTACAGCCGCTCCGACTCGCCCTTTCGTGCCCAGCTTCGTTAAACCGGTCAGTTTATAGGTTGCGTACGAACTCGTGCCCATGATACCTAGGTCTTTGCCGAAGTTTAAAGCAGAACCAAAACTCGGGCTGGTGAAAGCTCTATGTCCATGCGTACCGATGTCCATGTAACCTCTGGTCACCGGGTTGACACCGAGAGTTGCATCTTTAATCTCACGCTCATTGAGAATCGATGTTCGTCCATGCTCTCCAAGTCGCATTTCGATTGGAATCTCTTTGTCCGAAAAGAGTATGGCTCGCGACAATGATCCCATAGGGTTTTGAGCTTTCAGTCGATAGTATGGTTGTCCGCTACCGTCTATTTTCTGAGCGATCTCTTTGACGTTAACGTCGAGATCGTTGCCCAGTGCTCGCACCTCGAAGGAGATTCCTTGAATGTCCGTGAGTGCAGTCGAGCCCATTTGACTGGCTATGTTGAAGGACGTGTTCTCGATTTTCACAGCCTTCACTTGCAGAGGACCGGTGCCACCATCATCGATTGTGATGCGCTGCGGAGCTTCCATCTCGATGTCTACGTGCGCCTTTTGTTTCGACACCGTCTTGGTTGATTTGAGAAAACTGCTGACGCTGTCACTAAGGTGGACACCGGATTGTGATTCGAAATTTCTCAGGGTTGTCGATGGAGAGAACGCGCCATCCTTGAGGAATGGCACTTCAGAAATCATCTTGCCGGCATCGACTTGGAGTCCGTCAATACCTCTTTTCTTTGCATGTTCTTTCAGACGAGCCGTAATATTGAATGGCTCTTCTCCTGGAGGCTGCGCCGTTCCGCTAACATCTCCTGTCGCTTTGGGGTGTGAAGCGAAAAACTTCCAGATGTGTCCCGTCACTTCATCGATGTTATCGGGTACGTGCCAGCCGCCTTGAATGGTGTATTCGCTGACTTCGATGCCGGATTTTGTGTCTAGAAATCTCCGCTCAGTGACATCTTTGTTCTGAATTACAAGTGGGGGATTTGTAATTTTGTTTTGCTCGACATAGTAGTCAGTCGCATATTTCATTGGCTTGAACTTCGGCAGACCAATAGCTGTTAGCGAAGCAGGAACATTCTTCAGTCCGTCGTAAGGAACAATTCTGTCTTCCGTGCCATGGATGTGGAGCATCGACATTGGTTGTTTGGGTGGTGGCTCATTGCCACTCATCGCACCGCTAACTACTGCGATGGCTGCGATTTTATCTGACAATTCCGGTGCCGCACGGAATGTCATCATGCCACCATTGGACAATCCAGCCATGAAGATACGCTTTGGATCTACGACGAAGTCCTTTTCAGCGTTGTCGATAATCTGTCTGAGAAATGCAACATCGTCAGCCTTGGCCCCTGGAGGAACTAAACCGTTGCCCGTATCCCAGGCTCTCCAATCCTCTCGACCTGCCCAGACGCGGGCATCAGGATAGATGGCGATAAATCCTTCTTTGTCTGCCATCTGGTTGAACTTCGTCTCTTTGGCGATAGTCTCGCCGTTCTGAGCGTGTCCATGCAGCAGGATGACTACAGGCATCGGTGTTTTGCCGTTGTAACTTGGCGGGACATGAATGTTGTACTTTCTATCCGCGCCTGCGATTTTTATGTTCTCGACGTGATCGCCAATCTTTGGGTCGACCGCGTCCGGCTTCACTGGATTAGGCAGTAGAGTTGCATCCATCGGGCGAGGAGTCGGAGTAGTTGTCGTCGCATCAGCCGGCTTAACCGGCACGGTGACCGCCGGTGGCATGTTTGCCATTGGAGGTTTCACTGTGCGCCAAAGAGTTTTAAACACCTCTTCCAGCGCCGGCTCTACTACATAGTTGACCCAGGCCGGATTTGATTCGACGAATAGAGCTACCTTCGATGCTTCTCGCAAGACGTCTGCGGTCAAGAGCCCCGCAATTGATGGGCCAGTAGCATCGGCTGCATCGGCAAAAACTTTGCTCAGTAACGGGGCCTGCAGACCACCATCTTTAGTGACTGGGATCTCGACTGAGATAGATGGTGGCATTCCAGCCAGTCGCTGTGCGGGTTCTGGAATTGGATTCTTCAACTCGGTGAAGATCGTTTTTTGACCTTCTTTGTTTTCACCTAACCGGACCTTGGTCACGTCTAGTTTGTGCTGTTCTCCAAAAATCGTTAGTGTCAGTGTGACACCGGTGATCTTTGACGCCGATCGATTGGCCATATCGACTTCAAAACTGACATCACGACCCAGCTCCAGGCAGTTGACCCTGAGCTTGTCATTCAGAAAATCACCTTTGAGAGGAAGGCACTGCGGCTCTTCCCTTCTTATCTCGACTTTGTCCCCGGTTTTCGTAATTGATTTGACGTTATTCCGTGTCGGATCGATTTCTCTCAGCGCTTTGTCTGAGAAGTCCAGTTCAAGCGCTTTGAGCACCGGCAGCAAAGCTGAGCCTGGTTGTTTTACTTCTGTAGGAGCAGGAGTGTCCATTTATTACGGAGATAAATGCCGCAGAGATATAGTGCCAATATGCGAGGTTGGGAAATATTGTTTCATGCAACAGCCTGTTTGTCACTAGGGAATTCACGTAGTCGTCTTTGTGATATTGGTGGTGATGCCGCGCGGTAGGCGCATTTTTTTTTGCACTTTCGTCGCATGTGCTACTGCCACTATATACGGTGTCGTGGAATGAATCATACTGCCGTGTTGACCACCTCTCGATAATATTCCTTGGCAAACTTCCTGATATCATGAGCAAGCGCGCTAGTTAGCGGCAACGGTTCTACAACCGGTGTTCTGAGGATGAGCACGAAGAAGCGATCCATCAAATCGAAGTTAACTTGGCTACTCTTGCCCTTGGCCTTTTAGTTTGTCCTGGTTATCGCTCTGGTTGTCTTGCTTGTTGCCGCGGTCGAAGACTCGTCCCGCATCGAAGAAGCTAAGGCGACTCAAGCTGCGTGTACAGATGTAGTCAATACCTGGCAGAGCTGTCGACTCGACGTTTCTGTACAAAGCGTCGAAGACAAATCAGTCGTCTCTTGCCGTGATCAACGAAGCAAAATCAGAACTTCCTGGAAAAGTAAACAAGCTGAAGCGCCACTGCAAATCGGATCCGGATGCATATCGCGAGGTGGAGATAATCGCCGTTTTGTAGATCCGAATAGTCAAAACTCTCGATCGACTATTAGCAGATGAATCTGGTCTCTATGAGTATATGCAAGTTACCAACGAGATTTCTTTCGACTCGTCCGAGTTGGTTGAGCAGACAAGGCGAATCTTAGCGGCGCAGGAAGCGATTCAAAGCTATCGGAAGAGTCATAAGGATTGGCATCTGAATATAATCGAAGCACTTGTCGGTGGGTTAGCGCTGAGCGTACTGAGTTCGTTCGGCGTACTTATATATGTCTACTATGATCTTGTGAATCGAATTGGAATAATGGTCGACAATACTCATTTAGTGTCGAGTCGAGCCACGTTGAAGGAACCGGTAAAAGGTAACGACGAGCTCGCCACTCTAGATCAATTCATTCATGTCATGGATGACAGGTTGCGCAGTGCGGATCGAACAAGGAAAGAGTTCCACTATGTTGATCGCCAACGCTCTCAAGTATTCCAACGATCGCTCCAATGTTTTGGTTTCCTGCTCAAAGAGTGCGACCGAAGTCATCTTCGAAGTTACTGACGAAGGTAAGGGAATTGCCGAAGAATTGAAGGAGCGTCTCTTTGAGCGTTACGAACAGGGTGATAAAAGTCAACGAAGGGTCGGCTACGGGCTGGGCTTGCACATCGCCAAAGTAATTGTGGAGGCCCACAGAGGTCGGATTGGGGTCAAAAATCTAGCGGACGGCAAAACTGGCGCGATTTTTTATTTCTCTCTTCCCGTGAATTAATGGATAAAGCTAGTTTGTCACGTTTGTGTTATGTTCGTTCGCTAAATTCGTAGACATGGACATCTCCGTCGCAAAATGTCTGTAATTTGAAAACTGCACAGTTCCACAACAATTGTTTTGTACCTTTTAATCGATGAGCCTTTCTACCAGATTATCTATAACCAGCTGATATCAGCGTCCGTAAGGTGATTGCGGTAGCCGGTGATTTGGACTAACGGGACGAAACAGTTTTGTAACATCGAGGTGATAGCTTCTACTTAGGGATGCTGAAGAGCAAGGTCCAAAATTCGAGGAAGGAACTTAGCTCTAAGGTGGGGATACAGGTTGGTGACGAACCTGGCGGTGAAATTCCAATGATTTGACCGTTCTACATATGTGAGACAACACGCTGAATTCAACAGACTTTATAAATCTGCTATGAATCGCAATTAGACTCTGATCAAATGTTGTATCGGTAAGAAACACATTTGGTCTAGTTGAATGCACGCTGCTCCTGGTCGGACATACCGACTGGTCGTTCAGTAGTGCTGTCATCACAGAGTCAGGTAATGAGTTGTGAAAAGGCGAAAAAAGATGCGGAGCCAAAAAGTAAGAACTGATAGCAACCGAGGCACTCGAAAGAGCGCCACGAAGCGTAGTCGATCATCGAAGGCTGATCTCCGAGTCGTGAGTTCAGAGAGAAGAGAGGTTGTCGCGCCTGTTGAACCACAAACCTCATTCGCGCCCCCCTGTGTCGAGGTCGAGGCGTCTCGTGCGCGAGATAAAGCTGCGAGATTGTTTTTCGCCTCCATGACAGAGTTCGACCTGCAGGTCGACGATTCGCTGAATAAGCAGATCGCACTTTTGGAAGAAGCGGCTTACCTCTATAGTATCGATGGCGGTGGCCCGGCCGAGGCGGATGTGAATCGCGTTCTTGGTGATTTGCTTATGGCCTCAGGACGCTTCGTCGAAGCACTAGTGCCGCTTACGCGAGCTTGTGCACTCGACGAATTTTATGCGGATCTCACACCAAGCTGCAGCACGCTAACTAACCTTGGCTGCTCTTACTTCTCACTTGCAGAGGCTCAGAGCCAGTCGGACATGAGCCAAAAGAGTGGTCATCTATATGAAAAGGCAGCCGGCACTTTGCGTCTCGCTATCAAGCAATCCCGGGGAGTCCGGGACGTGCACTGCTTGCTGGCTATAGCCAGGATTATCGAGCAGGCTCGTCATGAAGACAGATTAAACAGAATCGACGGGGCAAACTCGCAGGCCGCTCACTTCCCAGGAAGCAGTCGCGCACGCACCTTTGTCGGTGTGAAGAAGATGCTCAAAGTGGCTCTACAACATAACGGTGTTGTTTCTTAGGAGGCTCGAGAAATGTCACAAGGCACTGCTCCAGAGAATTTGGACGCTCCCGTCGACAGGAAGATTGAACGGCCGACAACAGTCGACAGTGTGGCTACGGCTGCGGCTCTGAAGATGTGTAGGGAAGTCTATGACCGCGATGGCTCCGGATCTGGCAGTGGTGAAAAGAAGGGAGTCCAGGACGATAACGACAACGATGACGACCAAGACAACGATGACCCTGTTGCCCGCGATCAGAGGGATGGGGAGGATGAGCCCAGGGAAGGGGTTGCTAAACTCACGGCAAGCGATGTAGCGAACATGCTTCACAACATCGGAGAAGCTAATGCCGAGCGAGTTATGAAGTCGTTGCAACTCTATCTCGGCCAGGGATATGACGGGGTCGTCAGCGATTCGACTTTCAATTTCGCTGATGCATTCAAAGGCACTCCAGATTTCCTGGCGCGAACGGGAATGACGCCGCGCAGCGACCGAAGGGCGCGAGATACCGGGACGGGAACCCCTTCCGACAGCGCCGTCAAAGCTGACGATCAGCCGCTAGGCGGTCCGGGAGGACCCGCACCACATATGGTAGCAGCGTTCGTTGCACGAGGAGGCGCTCCTGACGTCGCGACAGTTGGCGCTCGCGGAGGCGATTCTGACGTCGCTGCGTCCGTGAAGGATATTAGCGAAGCTCTCGACCGGGCAGTCCCGAAAAAACGCATGTTTGATCGTACCGCGGTTGATGATAATGTGACTCGCAAAATCGATGAAAAAGTTGACACGCCTGAGAAGGTCCGTGAGCGCTACTCGAAACACCTCGATACTCTCGTCACAGACGGCAAGATAACAGCTGACGAAAGAAAGCATATGAGCGAAGCCTTCAATCGCAACATGAATGCGATGGTTGGCACTAAGGACAAACCTGGACTGTATGATGCGAAACAGGTTGCTGAAATCTGTCGCGCAATGAATACGGTTCTGGACAACAGTGGTGGAGACAAGCGATCTAACAGTTTGCAAGGCGCTAATGCGCTCTGCGACTTGGCCGCACAGGGTGTGACCAGCGGACTTGCCAATCGCGGTGAGCACGTTAAGGGCAATCCCTTCAGCCAGGGTGAACATAATCTCTGCGCGAGCGCGTCCAACAATAGGCTTCTGGCGCAACGCAATTTCTTGGAGCATGCCAATCGAGTTGCATCGATCGCAGCGAAGGGTGGTGCATTCGTAGGCGGTGAGAATGGAACGAAGCGCAGTTTCGTCAAGCTCGATGATGCGAACTTCAAAGGTGACAGAGAATCCAACCGACCATGGAACGAAAAAAATATTATGCTCGGCGGACAGCAGGGTTATGCAACCATGCTTGTCAATGCGTTGGACGGCCAGCGAGAAGCTGATATCGCGACCGAAATGCATAGGAAGTCAGGTCAGCTGAAGGGCGACGAAAAGTATACGTACGTAGCCTGCAATGCCACCGCCCTTGGAGCGAAACCTGGACAATCGCAAACGGGCGAAGGTACATTTATTACTGATACCAAAACTGGTGCTCACAAGTTCTTGTGCGGTTCACCTCTTGCGACGCCGGAAGTTGTGGGCAGAAGAAATCACGAAGAAGGTCTTGGAGATCTTCTTGTTCATGAGAGCTTCGGGAGGGGAATCGGTGGTCTTGGAAATCCTCCTCCGAAGGGTATTACATACTTCAAAGACGCCAAGGAACTCAGAGAATTGCTTGCTAAGACACCTGGTCAGGAGCGACAAATTCTTACCAATGGCACCATGGTTGCCGGACGGGCTGGACATGGACTCCACGGTCAAACGGTCCGAGTCGATGCAGAAGGACCCAACAAGGGCAAGCTGGTTTGGGGCAACAACTGGACTGCGAAACACAACAATGTAGTCTATTCGGAAGCGGCTGGCGACGCTACTGCCGGAACCGCGACAACGAGCGACACCCAGGTCGTCGACAACTTCACCAATCCGGACAACTGGAAAGGCTTTAAGCCTCAGTACACCGTACCTGACGGCAAACGAGAAGTGCCAGATTGGAAGCGAGAGAAAATCGGCCCTGATACCAGTGCCAGGGTCGACACCGACTTCAAGAAGGACGGCAAGGACGGCAAGGACGGCAAAGACGGTAAAGACGTCAAGGATGAGAAGGCAAAACTCGACAGATTCGAGGGCAAGGGCGATGTCGGTCGCTATCTTGCAGACCTTGGACAGTGGTACAGCAAGCTGAGTAGCGCGCAGCGTGCAGGAAATGTAAGCGATTTTCTTGCATCGAATCCGCGTCCTGAAATCTCCACATACAGTAGACCGACTTAGGAGGGTACGCTCTTGTCAAAACAATCATTCAATACAGTACAATTGATGCATTCTGATGAGACCGATCTGATGACGGTAGAGAGAGCCGATACATTCAAACATGTGCAGATGCCACAGGGTTTTCGCTTCGAGAGCGAGGACTATGGTGGACGCGGCGACAACTGGCTAAAACGATTTACCAACCCGGACACGGGCGACGATGTGAAGTTGTGCCAGCGCTTCAGCGGCTCTCCATTGTCCGAGGTTGATGCCGAGAGTTTTCGTTCCGTCTTACTACAAAAGCCTCATGTAATCTTCGAGAAATCTGATTCTCACAATGAAGCACTGCTTCGGACGATCTGCTATGCGCTCGGAAATGTCGGAGACAATCAGATGACCAACTCAACACCGGCTCCGTATGGTCCGACCTTCGAACTCGAAAAAATGGCTGTTGAAGCGGTCGGAGACCGCAATGTCATTCGAGTTTGGGGTTGGTTCCATGGTGCGGATATGGTGCCTGATCATTATTTTACCGGGATTTTTGTGGATGCACAGCCGGAATCCGAAGAGTGCTGCGTCGAAGAATTATATTTGGAAGCATCTTCGGAAGAATTGTATAACAACCATCTTCCGCTCTTTGATGCAATGATCGAGAAGATTACCTGGCCACAATAGAGCTAGACTACTTTGTTGTCCTAGCGAAGACTTGATCTGACAGGTACTCCAACGTGTCAATGACGGAGGTGTCAAGATGACTTTAGCCGAGCGTATAGTGACCATCGGTAAGGATCCTGGTCAAATCGGCAATGGCATCTTGACAAAATCCGGATGTGACCAGAGCTTCAGCTTTTCGAATGACCCATTCTCTTGACTTGCCGTATCAGATTTCTACCAACTCGGATTCGTGCAAAATAACTCGTTTAACAAATCTGTCTCCAATTGTGTCAACAACCGTTCCGTAAACCAGTCCCTCAAGATTCATCGATGATAGTGAAATTCTCTCGACGGGCTCAATATCAGGCTGACACCGATTGGCATAAAAGCTAAGGAGACGCTCAATTGTCCCAGTGCTTAGGTCGCTTTGATCCATTCTGTCGGCCCAGTCTTCCAAGCGAATCACTTTGCCATGATGGATCGTGTCATGGATTGCATGTAGGTCATCGCCAAAGTTGACTCGAAAGTTTTTACCGGACAAAGGATGCGGTTGTTCGTGAGTCATAGCTTCCTAGCACCTCTTAACTGTCGTCCACCCTATTTTGACTTTATCACTCACAGCGCTAGTGTTCTGAAGCAGCAGCTGGAACCCAGCGGTATAAGGTTGCTAGCGAAATCCCCAAATCAACTGCTACATCTCTGGGAACCATGCCGCTTTTTAGAAGTTTCCTGGCAGATTTGATTTTGCTATCTGTCATAACTCGTCGTCGACCGCCAACGCGGCCTATTTTTCTTGCCGCCTCTAGACCGGCCTTGGTGCGTTCAACGATCAATTCACGCTCCATCTGGGCTAAGCTGGCCATAAGGTGAAAGAAAAATCGCCCCGCACTAGATGTGGTATCAATACTGTCTTTCAAACTCTTGAAGTTTATCTGTTTAGATTCAAGTTCCTCGACAAGCTCAACAAATTGCTTGACCGTTCGACCAAGACGATCAAGTTTCCAAACAACCAGCGTATCGCCAGGCCGCAAGTGAGACAAGGCATCTTCTAAACCTTTTCGCACTTTTTGAGGCTCTGTTGCAAATATTGAGATTATGGTGCGTTCGGTATCCTCGGAGGTGCCAAAGGCTCTTCCGGCACCAACGTTACTGACTCGAAGCCCGAT
>JAIERK010000088.1 GCA_019746975.1 Candidatus Obscuribacterales bacterium | reverse complement strand
GAACTATCTTCCGACGGCCAACTCATGTCCTCATCTGCCAGGGCGGACAAAGGCATCGTCGACGCAATGAGCGCAACCGTCGATGCTACTGAGATAAATCTCAAATCAATCCGGTGGCTCGTCTTCGATCGACGACGACCATCTAGTGATGATCTTCCACCACTCGCCAGCTGAACCACATATTTCCACGATTTACCAATCATAAATTCGACCTTTTGATCGATGCACTTGCTACTACCTGTGCTGAAATGTTCCATCTTCCAGGTTGAACTAAACTGACGGGTGACTGCCAATCTGGAGCGCGTTTGGGGTTAAACTTGATGAACTACTGAATTTATCGCGCATCTGAGCCTTACACTAAATGTCGAACCTTTACCGAGTTCTGATTGCACGCTAATCTTTCCGCCATGCGCTTCAATAATTGAGCGGCAAATTGCTAATCCAAGACCGCTGCCTCCCTGCGCGCGGCTCCCCGATTCGTCGGAGATCTGGACGAACGGCTCGAATATCGACAATTGATTACGGCTTGCGATGCCGCAGCCACTGTCGATAAAATGCACTTCGATAAACTGATTATCCCGCTTCACGATTTTGACCCGAACTTCGCTGCCTTCAGGGGAAAACTTGATTGCATTGGATAAAAGATTCTCGCACAACTGAAGCAAGCGCTGTTCGTCAGCCATGACACTGAAATCATCTCGTCCCTCGATTATGATTCCAACATTTCTAAACTCGGCAAATCCACTAAGATCCGCAACGGCAGTATCTATAACCTTCATCAACGCAGTCGCCTGAAGCTGTAAGACGATCGTTCCGGAAGCGAGTTTTTCAAGATCGAGGAGGTCATTGGTTAACCTGTTCAAATTTTCAATAGCTCTCTCTGCTTGCACAATTCGTTTCATGCCAGTCTCATTAAGAGAACCATACAGCCCGGCCTCCAGGGAGTTTAGCGTTGCCAAAACTGTATTTAATGGAGTCCTCAAATCATGACTGACCATACCGAGGAACTGGCGCTCTCTTTTTCTTGCGCTTTCAATTGAATCAGCCATGACCCTAAACATTTTGTCTAATTCGCCTATTTCATCATTGCCTTCAACAGGCGGAAGCAACTCCTTTTCCTGAGCGAAACGATCACTGTTGGCCATGATCGTACGCAATCGTTTCGACACGTTCTGTGACAAGTGCAGAACCATGATGATACAAATTACCAGATTTACGGTCAGGGCAAAACCCAGAAAGTGGTGGACGGCTTGCTCCCAAAGCTTGAAGTCGCCGCGATTCTTCTCGATTTGAGCCTCGATTTTACTAAGCAATTCAGCGAGACTCACCTCAACTTTTTCGATGGTACCGTCAGCGATACCTGATGAACGAACTAAAGCCAGTTCGGAATGCAATTGCTCCTTTTCGGTTCGGAACGGCTCACCGACAATGAGCAGAGATGAGAGTTCGAGAAGATCCGAATGCATGCGCCGATTAAGCTGCTCCAACTCTGTCGATTGAAAACCTTGCAGCCGCCAAAGCATTTGAGCCTGCCTGATACTGGAGAGCGTGCGATGACCGGAAGCAAGCAACCGCGCGTTGCGATCCGATTCGCGTCTTACAGACCGAGTCTGTTGCCACGCAGACTCGAGGACGACCACAAAAAGGCATTGAAAAACAAGAGGAACCGCAACTATAAGAAGGATCCGATGCACAAGTTTGAACTTTGAAGACTTCTCCGCCATGAGTGAACTATTCCCCATATCCAGCCACGACCATCGTAAAAATGCTCGTTATGCAAATTTTCAACAAATGCACAACGGGCTATCAACAGAAACTCTCTATTGTCGAAAGTGCGACAGGCAACGAATCAACGGAGCGTCTATGTCAAACACACTTATATCGATTTTGACATTTGCCGGAATGGCAATTTTTGGATTACTTATTTTCAGACCAGTGTTCGCACAATATGTCGACGCCTATCAGGTGCGCATAAGAGCTCGGAAGGAATCCAATCTGACATCGGCAGAACAACCAAGGGATTCGATGATTCTCCTCTCCCTTAGTGGGCTGGGACAAATCGCACTCACATCCTTCCCGGCTGTAGCAGATCAAAGGACGATTGTTTTGTTGGCCGAAGCAAACTACCGAACTCCCCAACACCTCGCGATATTTACCGGTATCCGAGCAGCGCTCGCCGGCACCGTTTTGCTAATCGGTTTGTTGGCGGCTGCAAGTAATCCGGTCAACCTGCTGCTGACGCTACCAGCGGCTGTCCTGGTTTGGTTGGTTCCAAATTTTTTCCTTTCGTCCAGAGCTGCAAAGCGAAAGCAGCAGATTCTTAGAGAACTTCCAATCATCATCGATTTACTTATTGTGTGTGCACAAGCCGGTCTCGGATTGTTGCAAGGCATCGACAAAATCGAAAAAGAGGTAGCAGACTCGTGCCCCGTTCTCACTACAGAGTTGAAACAACTGATCAATGACGTAAAAATGTTTGCAAAATCCGCACCCATGGCTCTGAGAGAAATGGGAGAACGATGCGGATCGGATGAGCTAATCAATCTGGCATCAGCATTGATCGCCGCCGAATCCAAAGGTGCTGATATGAGCTACCCATTGAAACAGCAAGCCGACGCAATGCGAGACCGACTGAAGCGCAAGAAAGAGGAAGAAGCAGGAAAAGTACCAGTCAAGATGGTCCCCGTCATCATGATCTTCATTATGCCTCTAATCCTCGCCCCCATGCTTGGTCCCGCAGTCGTCGTGATCGTTTCCGCGATAGATCCGATTCTGAAAACGTTGAAGTGATAACTGGGAATGTAACCGATGTCGGTTAAACCGCTGTGCAAGAAACGGGCGCGTTCAACTGGTGGTCCGAAATTTAACCGATGTCGGTTAAACTTCTGTACAAAAAACAACCGTGTGCGTCAATTGGTATCCGGAACTAGACCGATGTCGGTTAAACCGCTGTACAAAAACAGAAGCGTTCGTCAATTGGGTCCGGATCTAGACCCATATCTGGCTAAACTCTAAATCGAAACGCAATCCGGCAATACAGTCCACAAATCCATCCATTCGCGCTCTAGATGCCTATTTGTCGTCACTCGCCTTGCCATCGCCGATAGTACCTTACGGTTCGAGCTTATATCCGACACCATGGACAGTGACAATCAACGAATTGTCGGAATCATAGCCAAGTTTGCTTCTCAACCTGGTTATATGCGATCTGATCGTATCTGGCGACGCATCAGAGGTGCTCGACCAGACGCGCTGCAACAGAGCTTCGGCACTAAAGACCTTTCCAGGATGCTTCATGAAAAACTCGAGTAGGGCGAATTCACGCGGAAGCAAATCAACGGATTTTCCGTCACGAGTTACACGATGCTCGTCGACGATAAGTACAAGATCGCGCACCTTCAAAATGCCTTTGGTCGCACCACCAAGTCGAGCCCTCACTCGCAGAGACAGCTCACGCATGTGAAAGGGCTTCGTTAAATAGTCATCAGCGCCGGCTTCGAAGCCAAGTTCTTTATCGTCGATACTGCGGTTGCCGGTCAGCATCAAAATCGGCGTAGTTCCACCGTGGCGCCTGAAAGTCCTGGACACATCGAGCCCGTTGAGCCCCGGCAGATTGAGATCGAGAATGATTAGGTCATACTCTCGAGTTCGAAGCAAGCCCAGCGCATCGGGTCCAGTAGCAGCCAGATCAACCATGTATCCCTCGGCAGCCAGCCAATCGACCACAGTGTCGGCGAAATCTTTTTGGTCTTCGACAAGTAGCAGTTTAACCATTGGACAATCTTAGCGGTCTACCAATTATCTGCCTCTAGATTTAAGCATGCATAGCTCCATCCGGGAATAATATATTTTGCTCCTGCTATAAATAGATAAAATTCTGAATAAAACGGTCACACGAGTAGTATCGAATACGGTTGTCATCCTCGCCACCCTGGTGATATGCCAAGCTTATTGCTATGCATCGGACTCTCCATCGACCAGCATGCGCGCAGAGGAGGACAGTCTCGGTCCGACCGCGGAAACCGTCACCCTCTCACAACGTGCCAAAGAAGCGATCGGATTGAGAACGGAAACGGCCACGAAAGGCTGGCTTCCGCTTGAAATCAAAGCGCTTGGAACGATTGAAGCGCTGCCGACAAGAACGTACGTTCAACACGCGCTTCTGGGTGGACGCGTACTCGACACAAAAGTCGACCTCGGAGATCAGGTGAAGAAGGGTCAGACCCTCGCCATTCTAGAGAGTCCAGAAATTAATCGGATGGCAGCAGACCTCCTCAACACTAGAAACTCATTAAGTTCCGACATCAACAAAGCACGTTCGGACTACACGTCAGAGCGAAATCAAGCCGAAGCTCGCCTTACGGTGGCACAAACAACCAACGACCGATTGATCAAGTTATACGAGGAAAAGATCGCCGCGCTTAAATCACTGGAAGCTGGAAAAGCAGAGCTTGAGGTGGCAAAAAATCGACTAGAAAATCTGAGACGGAAGGAGCAGGTCGACCTGCAAGCCCTGGACTTGCGGTTGAAGATAAGTTTGCGTTCACAGATCGATAGATTGAAACAGCTAGGCATGCCAGAAAGCAGCATTCAGGAGATGCTCAAATCCAATGTTGCAGTCACGATGGTCCCGGTCACTGCTACCAGGAGCGGTGTCGTCACCGCAGTGCATGCTAACCCTGGCGAGACAATCAACGGTCAGGACCCGTTGTTCGACATCCTCGATTATTCGCTCGTCTGGGCACAGGCCGAAGTATACGAATCAGATATGGACCGGGTCGCGGATGGACAGCGGGTTATAGTAACTGCCAACGCACTTCCGCACTTCAAGTTTCCGGGAAAAATTTCACATGTTGGCAGCGAAGTCGACACGAAAAAACACACGCTGCCAGTCCGAGTCGAAGTTCCCAATGCGGAGTTAAGACTTAAGCCCGATATGTTCGTCGAATTGACGATTGCAACACGAGAACCGGTCATGGCGATGAAAGTGCCACGAGATGCCATTATCGATAGGGCTGGGCACTACTGTCTCTTCATTGAGAAGCAGCCTCTCACATACCAACTTGTCCGAGTAAGTCTTGGAAAGAGTCTCGGCGACGACATCGAAATCGTGGACGGTGTAGCTCAGGGACAGAAAGTAGTAGTCCGAGGTGCATTTCAGCTCGAAGCGAATCTTCTGAAAGCACAAGGGACAACCGACGTGTTTTCACATCCAACCGACACCGGCAACCGTGCACACCGCCATGACGAGCACGAAGATGAGCACAACAAATCAGCCACTATCAACCCACTGCTGTACGTAGCCTTTGCTCTAGTGTTCGGTCTCGGTGTTGGTTTTGCAACTATTTTCGTTCGCACTTCGAAGTCGATCAGAGTGAGCACGGACGAAAGCAAAACAACCTCTGAAGAGGAACAGCAGAAGAGCAGAAGCGTTTGAGAGGTTGAGTGTTAAACGGTCTCATATCCTGGTCAATCACCAACCGCTTCATCGTGGTAGTGATTGCAGCACTTCTGCTGTTGACAGGGTCTTATGTTTCTACCACCACGAATGTCGATGTACTTCCCGAATTTGCCCCACCGCAAGTGGTAGTCGAAACCCAGGCACCAGGATTGGTGCCTGAACAAGTCGAGGCACTGGTCAGCATCCCTCTGGAATCAACTTTAAATGGGATGCCGTCCGTTGCGCACGTACGCTCAATCTCAATGTCAGGTGTATCGGTTATCACCGTGATCTTTGCCTACAACACCAACATCTATCAAGCTAGACAGATGGTGGCCGAAAGACTTCAAATGGCATCAAACAGGCTACCTGTACATGCGAAAGCACCAACGATGTTGCCTTTGATGGCAGCGATAGGTGACGTGCTCAAATTTGGTCTCCAAGCAGACGGGACCTCGCCTATGGAGTTGCGAACTCTAGCTGATTGGGAGATCAAGAACCGGCTTCTCGCTGTACCTGGAGTGGCGAGAGTGCTAGTGATCGGCGGAGACACGAGGGAGTATCAAGTACTCTTAAATCCGCTCAAAATGAAATCTTATGATGTGACACTCCAGGACGTGACGACGGCTGTTCAGAAATCAAACTCCATTGCACCCGGCGGTTTTCTCGTTACTCCGGATCAGCAACTTTCGATTCAGGGAGTCGCCACCATCGACAGTATCGATGACCTGGCTGAGTCTGTTGTAGCCGTCAGAGACAATGCCCCTGTATTGGTTCGGCACGTCGCTTCCGTGACCATGCAACCAGCGTTCAAGATCGGCGATTCAATGATTAACGGAGAGCCAGGTGTCTATATTTACGTCACAAAACAACCCGGTGTAGATGTCGTTAGACTCAATAAGGACCTTACGTCGGCAATGTCAGCGCTGCACCAAATCCTTCCGCGCGACGTCAAAATTACGAAAGTCTTCGACCAGGCCGATTTCATCAAACGTTCCATCAATAACGTAATTGAGGCAATCGAATTTGGCGCGTTGCTGGTTCTCGTGGTCCTATCCTTATTTCTTTTGAGTTGGAGAACATCACTGATAAGCTTGATTGCCATACCACTATCTGTGGTGACGGCGTTGCTCGCGCTCAAGCTGACTGGCGGCTCCATCAACACCATGACACTGGGCGGTCTGGCGATTGCAGTAGGCGAGGTTGTAGATGACGCTATCATCGATGTCGAAAACGTCTACCGCAGGTTGCGAGAGAATCAGGTCAGCCCCAATCCAATGCCACCCTCGACAGTCGTATACAACGCTTGCGTTGAAGTAAGGTCGGCGGTAGTGCATGCGACGTTAATCGTCGCGCTCGTGTTTTTACCCGTATTTACACTCACCGGTATCACAGGCAGCATTTTTTCACCTCTGGGATTTTCATACGTGGTGGCAATACTATCGAGTTTGCTGGTGGCGCTCACGATCACACCCGCACTGTGCGTCTATTTCTTAGCAAGACACGGACAACTGCCCAATCGCGAGTCACTAACTGTGAGGGGAGTAAAACGAGTCTACGGCGCCATCTTAGAGCGTGTGCAATTGCGCCCTTCTCTAGTAATACTGTCTTCGCTTCTTTTGTTCGTGACATCCTTAATGCTGATTCCCTCGATGGGTCGTGATCTCCTTCCTCAGTTTAGAGAAGACAGTCTGATTGTGACCATAATAGGCCGGGCAGGCGAATCGCTAGAGAGCACTTCCCGCATTGGAAGTTCCTTTCAATCGACAATGCTCGAACGGGGCGATGTAGAAGCAACCGCTCAGTGGGCCGGACGCGCCGAGATGGACGACATGGCAGGAGGTCCCAACTTCTCTGAAATCGACATTCAGCTCAAACCTTCAGATGAGTCTCAAGCAAAGGTATTGAAAGATGTACGTTTTCATCTCAATGAGATTCCCGGAGTCATGTTCGACGTTGGATCCTTCATATCACACAGAGTGAATGAGGTCCTCTCGGGCGGCACCAGAGCCAGTGTCGCGATCAAGATTTTCGGTCCAGACCTGTCAGAACTAAGACGACTGGCCACAGAGGTGGCAGACCAACTCGAACAGGTGAAGGGCGCAGTAGACGTTAGACCAGAGCCACAAGCAGAGATGAGACGGGTGGTAATCACGATGGATCGAGTGAAAGCCAGTCGATATGGTCTGTCCGCAGAAGACTTCATGGCTTGTGTAGAAACGGCTTTTCAGGGTCGCGTGGCATCGAAAATTGTTGAAGGTCAACGTCTTTTTGATTTAAAGATTTGGGTTGAGTCGCCTTTCCGTCACAACATTGATTTGATTAGCGATATGTTGGTCGATACCCCATCAGGAATACGTGTACCAATAGACGATATCGCCAAGGTGGAAATCTCTGAGGGTCCGAGCGTGATTGTTCGCGAGAATGTCACTCGCCGAATCGTAGTGCAGGCAAACGCGGCCAATCGCGATGTTATTGGCTTGGTCGACGAAGCAAAGGCACACATTTCAAAGAACGTGCCTCTGCCAAAGGGATATTACATAGACTACGCAGGAGAGTACGAAGCTCATGCTCAAGCCAGTCGCAACCTGTTTTTCACATCGCTCATCACACTCGCAGCCATCATATTTTTATTACGGCAGAGCTTGAAAAGCTGGAAGCTCACGCTTCTGGTGGTAAGCAATCTGCCAATGTCATTCATCGGTGGATTGATTGCTGTCGCGCTTACTGGCAATACATTGACGCTTGGATCGCTTATCGGTTTCATCAGCCTATTCGGCATATCTACACGCAACACAATCCTTATGGTTTCTTACATCAACAACATGAGAGACGAAGGCATTTCCTTCGATGACATGGTCTTCCGTGGTGCACTAGATCGAGTAGCACCGGTTCTCATGACAGCCCTTACAGCAGCCGTCGGCATGCTACCGCTCGCCATCATGGGCGGTGCCGGTAGAGAGTTAGAACAACCTCTCGCCATAGTGATCGTCGGCGGCATGTTCAGCAGCACATTCCTGACGCTGCTCGTGATACCAGCTCTCTATTTTATTTTTATGAGGCCGAAAACCAGGACAGCGCCGTCAGAGCAGGCAACCTCCGGACAGCACGACAGTCTCGGTTAAGCCAGCTTAGAATGAATTCAATTGAGAAGGAAGTTGTCGACGAACTCCACCGTTGTATAGAATAAGTAGTCTCGATTTTTCTTCTTCCGGAAGCCATGTCCCTCGTCATCCGCCATGAGGAACCAAACCGGGGTACCGGTCTTCACCAGCGCTTGCACCATCTGCTCTGCCTCACTAGCAGGAACACGCGGGTCGTTCTTGCCTTGCACTATGTATAGTGGTTTTTTAATGTTGGCAGCTTTATTGAGCGGCGCAGTCTTCTCGAGAAACTTTCTCATTTCCGGATCGCGCTCGTCACCATACTCAACACGGCGGAGGTCGCGTCTATAGGCCTCAGTATGTTCGAGAAACGTAACGATGTTGGAGAATCCGACATTGTCCAGTGCACATCGAATTTTGTCACTGTAATTGGTGGCAGTAGCAAGTGTCATATGACCGCCATAACTGCCACCAAGCACCATGATTCTGTCGCCGTCAAGGTCCTTTTGCTGCTTAATCCAATCAAGCAGCGCCGCGATATCTTTGTACGTATCCTCACGTTTAAAACCATTATCGAGTTGACTAAATGTTTTTCCGTAACCGGTACTACCTCTCACGTTAGGACAGATCATCGCTATGCCCAATTCATTCATCCAGTAATTTTGCCGATCGAGGAACCACGGACGCCACTGCGACTCCGGTCCACCATGGATGTTGATCATCACCGGTCGCTTCCCTGAGAAGCGCTTCGGGGGCTGATACATGAACGCGGAAATCTGCTTTCCATCAAACGAATTCCAGCGAATCAACTTCGGCTCTGTGAACTCCTCCGTATTTAGAAATCCGGTCTCGCTGTTCGTCCAGCGATCGACTTTTCCAGAGACCGTGTCAAGAGAATAGACGTCCGACGGCGACCTAGACGTCTCCAGATTGAATCCCAGGTCGCGATTGTCTTTGTGCCAACGCAATCCACTTAGCTGTCCTGATGGTAGTTTTGGTACGGTCAACTCCTTGCCGGTTTTGGTGGAGATCAGGTGCAGAACTCCGTAACCTTCCTCGTTAACCGAAAGAGCCAGCGTTTGTCCATCATCGGAAAGCGCGAATTCGTCTACGTCCCACTGAATTTTGTCGGTAAGATAAGTGTGCTTTTTCGTAGCTAGATCAATGTATGCCAAACGCAAGAACTCAGAATCTTTGTCCGTCGTGACATATACACCCTTTCCGTCTTTAGCGAAACGCGCGCTGTTGTATGCAATTTTCTCTTTACTCTTTCGATCGGTTAACACAGTTTTCTCGCCGGTCTTCGCATCGACAATCCATACATATCCTTCGTTCACGGAAACTGATTCGAGTAGGACGATCTTACTGTCGTCAGGTGACCAATCTTGAGGATCCCAGCCTCCACCCTCGAGTTGCGTAACCATTCGATCGGAAGATTTGTCGCCTGGGTCCATAACCCAGAGATCGACATCAGCACCATTGCGACGTGTAGAACCGTAGGCATACCTATTGCCGCCGGTCGACCAAATCCCGCTCGTGTTGCGCGACTTTCCATCAGTCAATAATGTGACATTTTTCGAATTCATGTCGTAGGAATACTTTTGAAAGAACTCGTTGCCACCTTGATCTTTGTCAAAAACAAAGTAACGGCCGTCCGTTGGCTGAAATGATCCACTGGATGCTGTGTCTTTGTAGAAGGTCAATTGCCTTCGCGCACCACCAGGTTGTTGCAGATAATGCACCTGGACTGTGTCGGCAAAGCGCGTTTCAATGAGCATCTCGCGTTTTTTGGGATGCCAGCTTCCCATGTGCGCATTTCGAAATTCAGTATACTTTTCAACTTTCTCTATCAAGCTGATAGGAGGACTAGGCACATTCTTCACGACCAAATTGTCCGCAGGCGGCATAACGGCTGGAGATGTGGCAACCGCAGGCAGCACAGCGGATTGTGCTGTGGCGACAATAGCGGAGACCAAGCCAAGAAAAATTTTGTGCATCTGCGGCTCCTGAATGGTATGTGGTCGAAAATATTAGCATTCTGGCAAGACAATCTCACAGGGCGCGCGACCGGCTTGATTGTTGTTGAGCAATCGAGCACATTGGCCAATCGGAGCCGGAGCGTCAAGTAGCAAAGGTCAGAACCCAGTATCCATGCAGACTTTGCTCATAATATTGGCGCCGGGGTGTTAACCGATATCGATTAACACCCCGAAAGAACATAGAGCACACTGGCACCCGAGAACCCAGTATCCATGCCAGTTTCCCAAACATCCGGAGCAAACTTCTCCAAAAACTACTGGGTAGTCACACCACGAACAATAACTCGAACCCAGTCTTCGACCTTGTCAACGAGTGGTCGCTCTTCTTCCAGAATAATCCAGGTGACCTGAGCATGGTGCGAAAGCCCGGCAATCATGATGCCAAGCTCTCTGGCGTCCCAGTGTTTCTCTATCTCGCCTTTCGCTTGAGCAGCGATGACGATTTTGGTGAGTATGGACGGTAAAGTGATTATCTGATCATCCTTATATTGCGTATCGAATTGCTCTCTCATCTGGCTGAACATGGCGAGAAAGAAGTGCCTGGACAGCTCTCGATAGATCTCGGTGTCCCTGGCTGTAGTACGCAGGACCGTCATCAAAACATCAAGCGGAGGAGTTCCTATCTTGAGTTGTTCATCGACAGATTCATTGAGCCGTTTCAAATAGCCGATAGAGAGACCCAGAAGCACCTCATCCTTTGACTTGAAATGGTAGTAAAAAGTCCCTTTTGCCACATTGGCAGCGGCGGATATATCGTCAACCGAGGTATTTTCATAACCTTTTTTCATAAAAAGGATGCCGGCAGACGCCAGAATGTCTTGCCTGGTTGCTTCTCGCTTCTCTTCTCTTCTTCCCACGTGCCCCTCGATTGCTTGACAAAACCGGCCAAAGTATGATTTTATACCAGTATACAAAATTAGACTCTGGTCGGTTTTTTTTATTAACGACACGAAGCAATTTTGTAGGTCGACAACGCAAATCGTACCCGGGAAACTTAGTAGAAGGTGGATCATAAAATGAAACCCACGAGATCCAGCTCCAATCTGGACGACAGATGCCCGAAGGTCATCGCCGCTCAGCTAACCGGAATAAGCCAGCCGCTCCTTTATATGATCATCAGCACTGCGTTAATGATGTTGCTCATCGCAATGTTCGCAATTGGATTTAGTTCTCCCTCCATGCAAAACAACATGGGCTTCGGACCTAATCACGTCTCGCATGCTGCGCCTCAGATCGCACAACACCTCGTAAAAATTTAGATGTTGCATTCCATCAATCAATCCACAATCAATCGTTCTGACTTATTCGGATGATCGAGGCGTCCTGCGACTTTTGCTTCTTGTTGAAACCGCTTGAGCTTTATATTCGAGGACGAAGCGGAACTTAGAGTTTTCAATGCGAACTGCTGATCGAGAAAGACCTGCTCTACTCGATAAACCGAACCCATCGCCCCGGTTCCTATCAATTCGATAACTTGATACTTCTCCGCGATCATGTCGCCGGAGCAAAGCGCTTTCGACTGCGGCACGTCTAAACTGGTCTGGCTTTTATCAGTGTTTATGCGGTATGACTGTAGCTCATGCTGAACTTCGACAGAAGAACTCGAGTTCTGTTCGACAACTCTCAGCTCGATCTCCTCAAGTTTTTCAGGATCTTCAAACAAAGTGAAATCATCTCCGGGGCACAGACGCCCGTTCCTCGAGAACATCCTCACCTATAGTGATGCCTACTACTTGCCGCCTAAGCGCAGGTAGACATTCACGTCATAATAGTTTCGAGGTCCGAGTCCGCCTCCAACTCCAAATTGACTGTACGGGCCGACCTGACCAGTCAAGCCCAGATTCGTGGTGTGCCTGCGAAAATCGTGACCGACATCCAACTGTACAGGCGACGTCAACGATTGGCGCTCGACAGAAAAGTTCAACTTGTTCTCCAGCGGACTGCGAGTATAGCGCAAACTGAGCCCATCTCGAACATGCGAGAATTGAATATCCGGAGCGGCACCGTCCTTGCTGCTCACATTGAGCATAGTGCTGCGATCCGCAGTCTGTGCGGCAAGATCATAGGTCGGACGCCGGAATGGATTGTCCCATCCTGTAGCCGGCAGAAAATTGAACGTCACATTCAGATTCGGATTCTTATATTCCATGCGAGTGCCCAGCGTGTACAAATTCGTACGCACTGAAAGCTCGCTGCGTTTATCATCGTCAGTCAGCGTCATCGTATTGAGCTGCCCTGCCTCTGATAAAAGCGGTCGCGCGTTGCGCCCCAAATTGAAGTCACCGCGCAAAAATTGATCGAGCATCATGTCAGTCGCACGCTCAATGCCGGTGGAATTGTTCTCAGTTGGTTGTTGTTGAGGCTTAGCTGCCTCGGTCTGCCTTAGGTCGCCCATTTGTTTTTGATATTGACACTAGTAATGGTGCTATTGTGCGGATCGACTCTTGACAAGTCAATGTGTAAATTGTCAGTCTTTGGAGCAGACCGGCTTCCGTGCAAGCTTACCGGGCAACGGCTCCGGGGAACGAATGATTTTGATCTTGGTTCGGAGGTGATACTCGCTTTCGAGTATTCACTGAAGGGTGCCGCCAGTATTGATGACAGTCCTGTGCACGAGGCGCTGCGCGAAGCATTCATACATGCCTTGATTCAGGCAGACTACAGCGGCAGACCTTCAATTCGGAACCAGTGATCCGCGTATTTCCCTAACCACCAGCACGCAAAAAAGGCACAACGATTAGACGAAGTAATCGCAGACGTCAATGAACTAAACAGTGAAAAGAATGCACCGCTGCTGGTGCAAGACAAGGCGGTGAATGAGCATGGACACATGGGTGTGACAATCCAAGGCAGCAAGAGTGCGCTCGCAAGAATAAATCTGCTCAAAAAAATGAATGAGGAACAGGTGTGACGTTCACTCCTCCCTGCGGGAAGGAAGATTCCCGGGCTCGGCCCGACTCGAGATTAAGCGGGCGAAGGGTCTCGAACCCTCGACCTACAGCTTGGGAAGCTGTCGCTCTACCGACTGAGCTACACCCGCGTTGATTCCAATCTTAGCACCTTCGTAAAAACACTTCTAAGCCGTACTGCCTGTTGATTTCATACGACTGAGCCATGTCTCTACGTTTTCGAAGTTCTTGCCGTAGTCGAACACTGCAGTTGGCGATTTCGGTTTGCTCGAACACCGAAGAATCCAGCTATTTTCCGCGATAGGGTTCATCTCGACTTCGAGCTCTTCTCCTGACGAGCGCCAACTCGTTCCGGTCCGCGCGCGCGTAATCATCTGCTCGGAATCATCGGAAACGGACTTGACGTAAGGGATTTTTAGCAAAGCTTCTCGACATGCGGCTAGCACCTCCTTCGAGGTGCCCTGCATTTTTACTTCACGCACCTGTTCCAATTCGAAGATGCCTTTGTAAATGCCTTTTGCGAGGAACATTCGTGCAAATAGGTCGAGAGGCAAAAGCACTGCAACAAGCAAGACGGCAAAGATCAATCCAATAGTCAGCCCCGCCTTCCAGGCGTAGTTGAACGCCTGAGGATCATTGCTTGTCGTGACTATGACAATCATAACGAAGAGCGCGACACCGCCGCCGAAGCCGAGCGTACTTACGGAAAGAGCTTTGCAAATTCGAGAAAAATACCGTCCCATCGATCGCGTCCCTCAGTTCGGACAGTCAACGGAGCGTTTATCCGACCGGTTCGCTCTCAGCTTCCTGGGTCTCAGTGTCGGAGCGTACATACCATCGAACGAATCGATAAAGCATGTACAAGGGTGGGAGAGAAACCAACAAGCAAATGATCTTATCCAAACAGCGCATCATTTTCACGATTCATCAACCTCATCCAGAACACACGATTCATCTTCGTCAGCAACGAGTATTACTACACCCTCAGCTTTGATATCCTCGACATCGACCGACTCAACTTCCAGCTCATCAATTTGAACGTCGGCGCGGATTTTGTCATCATCGGCTTTCTCCTCTTCGAACTCTTG
Organism: Candidatus Obscuribacterales bacterium; assembly: GCA_019746975.1. Taxonomy (GTDB): domain Bacteria; phylum Cyanobacteriota; class Vampirovibrionia; order Obscuribacterales; family Obscuribacteraceae; genus JADYXR01. The sequence goes on along the minus strand of JAIERK010000088.1, from coordinate 15,891 downwards.
AGCCTTATCCTCAAAATCGAAGGTATCGCCCGCGCCGCCAGTTAAGAACGTGTCGCCGCCTTCATCGCCGTTGATACCAGCACCGGAAAAATCGGCAGTGATGCCGGCGAGCTTTGCCTGCTGCTTCTCCAACCTGGCCTGATCCTTTTCAGCCTGAGATCGCTTCGGAAAGAGTCGCTTCCGACAGGTCGCACAAAAACAATAGCTTCCTTCACTTAAATGCCCGAAGTCGCCAACTTTGAAGCCGACTGGAAGGTACGCCTTTGTGGCTACGAGCCTACGGTCCAGACCCTTCAATCTGCGCTGATAGATTCGCACATATTCATGCCTGCAAGGTTTGCCTTCTACGGTCATGGAAACTAGTAACCTGATGCTGAGACGGGTGCCGATATCTCGTTAGTCTAACATTTATTATCTCAGCGTTTCGCCACTGGAAACTCCTTGAGAAATTTGCCTTTCCAGAGAATTACAACTGCCAGCTGGTGATCGTATTTCACAGTCTGCGGACACGAGAAATAAAGCCAACGCTCTCCGTCCGGCTCCACCTCGGGAGACGATGGACTGGCGACTGGAAGCACGATTGTTCCATTTTTCTTGTGAGTCGTGTTATCGAAGAAGATGGCGCTTAACGTGAGGTCGGTAATTGGCGCACCAGTAATATTCTTGATTTTAATCTTGCCTTCTGGTGTCAAGCTGTCTTTGGCCAGCCAGTTACGAGAGAACACTATATTAATTGGAGGCTTTTCTGGATCCCAGCCAACTTTACTCTCCTCGACCGGCTTTTCATCTTCGAGCGTCGTATCTCCGCCCACGAGTTCAGCAAGCTGCTCAGCAACTCGGGCAGCATGACCCTTCACTGAAGTGGCCTCTTGATTTTTCCTCTCAGCCGCCAGGAGTTCCGCCCAGGTCAAAAGCGCTTCTCGCAACTTCTCGAGAATCGGCACTGACGGTCTCAGACTGCTTGCTTCCTCCAGAGCCCGGACGGCGCCGGCATAGTTGGAGATCTTAAGATTAATGTCTGCAAGTAGCTCGTAATCTTCCACCGACTTCTCTTTGTCAGTGAGTTCACCCAATGCGATCGCAGCTTTGTTGTAATCCTTCTTTTCGAGTAGCAACTCGATTAGCCTGTGCCTAACCTCCAGATTATTCGGATCCTCTTTGCTGACGAACTCGTAGTTCTCGATAGCTTTAGCTGATTGCCCCGTCCGCGCATAGATTGCGGCAAGCTGAATTCGAGTGATTGGTTCGTCGCAGGCTGCAAGACTCTCTTCTAGTAAGCGGATTGCTTCTTTGTCGTCTTTGTCGCGAACCTCAGCCAGGGCAGCCAGCTTTCTGAAGCAATCGCTCAATCGAAGAGGTACTGTCGAGATGAGAGACTCGTCAAGGCCTTTCGCCATCTTCTCGGCCTGTTGAAGCTTGCCGATTGCTTCTGAGAACCGTTCCTTTGCAATCTCCGCCTCTGCCCATGCCATGTAGAGCTTCGCTCGCCCAACGTCGAATGTTCGGTCAGTATGTCGTTTTGCCACTAGCTGATAGAGCTTTTCCGCTTCATCATAGTCGGCACGACGCTGGTAGTACTCCGCAAACGCCTGAATCACAGGAGAAAGGTCTTCTGCAGATAGCTTGAGCCTGAGTGCCGTATCCAGGGCGGTCCGCCCTTCGGCATAACGCTCACAAGCAAGGTAACTCTGCGCGAGCCAGGGAAAAACATTGGCGTTGTCAGGCTCTTCATGCGTCAGGCGCTCGAGAATCGGTATGGCAAAGGCGGGCTTACCCTGCTTGATCATGGTTACCGCTTTGTCGAGTTCGGTCTGATGCGGTCTCGTATATTCATAGGTCGCATAGGAAGCGAGACACAGCACAAGGACAAGAATTAGCCCGCGCCAGAACTTGCCACCACTTGTAGTGGCTGGCTCGCGTCCGTCTGAAACTGTCGGTTGTTGAGTCACTATGAAAACTGAAGCTGCGGTCACGACATACCTACAGTTATAATATCGTCTTGTTATGAGCGCTGAAATCAACCTGACATCTACCGCGACAAACCTTAGCTATGTCGGTCACTCACCAACCGGCAGTAGCTGGACAATAACCGCACGGAGCTGGGGTCAGCTCGAGCATGCCAAAGCGGCATGCCTCCTTGTTCATGGGCTTGGCGCCCACAGCGGCTGGTTCGAAGCGTTCGCACAGCGAATGGTTCCGCACGACTGCTTTCTGCTTTCCTATGACCAGGTCGGCTTCGGCGAGCGGCGAGGCGAAAAGTTCGCATCCAAGCAGCAGTGGCTCGACGACCTGGTAACCAGCTTTCAATTCCTCAAACAACAAGCGGGCGAAAAGCCGGTTTACCTCATAGGCAACAGCATGGGCGCAGTTATAGCGCTTTGCTCGGTTAATGAGGTAAGGCCTGACGCCCTCGTCTTGTTATCACCTGGATTCGACGGTCACCCAATCACATTCGGTCCAATCTATAAAGCCAACGCGGTGATCGCTGCAGTTTTCTCCCCGGACAAAGATATAGAGCTGCCATACACGGTCAACGATATTACACCCAGTCAGTCAGTCAGGGATTTCCTGACGAGCGATCCGCTTCGACGGTTCACAATCACCGCAAGGATGGGTTTGGAGCTTCTGAAGCTCACACTAGACACGAAGAAAGTTACGAAAAGCCCATGTCCAGTACTGATGGCAACTGCAGGACAAGAAAAAATTGTAAATAACAGAGTCAGCTCGCAGATCTACAAGAATCTGAACTCGCCGGTCAAGAAGGAGTTGCAGTTCAAACAGTCCTGGCACGACATGATGTTCGATCCGATAATCGATGATCTGGTTGAAGAGGTTACCGGTTGGCTAAACAGCGTTGAATCATCGAAAGTGCTTCAAAAGAGCTAGTTCGACTGGTAAATGACGAAACGCGCTTGTGAAAAATCATTGTATTAATTTCATGCTTCGGCGTTGGCGCCCAATGATAGATATAGCAAGGGATTCCAGGTTCAATCTGTTGAATATATAGCCACGTGATTTTGACGTAATTTGTTGCCACATGAAAACTGACTATAATATTGCTGTTCGCTAAAAAGCGCCTCGTAATGCCGATCGCGACCGCTCTATCGTTAACGCAAACAATGTTCAAGATTGGCACTAAATGGGAACATTTGACCGATTAAACCACACATACAATGGATAGAGCGTCCGCCGAAGGTGTGCTTCAGAACCGGAATTTAGAGGGATAGGACAGTGGAAAAGAATCTCGCCAAGATTTTCTACAGCCGGGTCGAAGAGATGGGGAATTTCCCGGCGCTGATGTTCAAGCAGGGAAAGACGCCGTATCAGACAATGAGCTGGAGTGACTTCGGTCGCCTGGTCCGAGAGACTGCATGCGGACTTGCACACCTGGGACTACAGGAAAAATCGCGTGTGGCGATTTTCTCGCAAACGGCACACTTGTGGGTAGTCGCGGATTTCGCGGCACTCGTCAACGGTGCTGTGTCGGTTCCAATATATCCAACCAGCTCAACATCAGATATCGAATACATACTCAACAATTCCGAATCAGAATTCGTCTTTGTCCAGAATGAGAAGCTTCTGGCAAAGGTTCTAGCAATCAGAGACAAAGTTCCCGGAGTCAAGGCATTCGTGGTCATGTACCCCGGACAGGTGAAACTCAGCATCGACGACCTCAAGAAGCAATTTAACCTGCCCGAAGGATACGTTTATTCATTCGACGAAATGCACAAGCTTGGTGAACGCAACATCTTCACACAGGGAAAGGTGCTCGAGCAAAGAACCAAAGCAATCAAACCAACGGATCTAGCGACAATTATCTATACCTCGGGCACAACCGGCACCCCCAAAGGTGTGCCTCTCAAACACTCCAACATCCTGTCCGTTTGTGAGGATCTGACTGTCGTACTTCCGATCAGCCACCATGAAGTCTACCTTTCATATCTGCCGCTCTCCCATGTGTTCGAAAGAGTCTGCGGCGAATTCTACTGGGTGCATAGCGGCGGAACATGCGCTTTCGCTGAAGGCATCGAGTACATGGCGAAGAATATGGCCGAAGTGCAACCATCCATGATACTAGTCGTTCCGAGAGTTCTCGACAAGATTTACTCAAAGGTGAAGAGCGGTATCGAAGGCGCCTCCGGTCGAGCGCGCAAGCTTATCGAGTGGGCACTCGAAGTAGCTAAAGAAGTCCGACGACACGAAGCCGAAGGACTGGCGCCGAGACCTGGATTGCAAATGAAGCATTGGCTCGCAGAAAAGCTCGTTCTGAAAAAACTGCGCGATCGCATCGGTGCCAACTTGAGATTAATCGTCAGTGGTGGCGCTCCAGCCACACCGCCAACGCTCGCTTTTTTCAGCGCCGTTGGCATTACGACATTGGAAGGCTATGGGCTAACAGAGACTGCCGCACCTGCATGCGTCAATCTCTGGCCGAAGAACAAGCTGGGCACCGTCGGTCCCACGCTCCCTTCAGTCAAAGCAAGGCTGAGCGATGACGGCGAAATATTACTTGCAGGCGGTAGCGTATTTAGTGGCTACTACAACAACCCTGAAGCGACGAGCGAGGCATTCGAAAAAGGCTGGTTTAGAACCGGCGACATCGGCAACATCGACAAAGACGGGTATGTTCAAATAACCGACAGGAAGAAAGACATCATCGTCAACTCGTCGGGCAAGAATATCGCGCCTCAGAAGGTCGAAGCTGTCATCAAAACCGTCAGTCCGATTATCAATCAGGCCGTCGTATTTGGTGACAAACAAAAGTTTCTCGTTGCTCTGCTCACACTAGACGAACAGTTGGCGATGGAGTTCTCCCGCGACTCCGGCTGGTCTCATGAGACCTTCCAGGACCTGGCCAAGAGCAAAGAGCTCAATCAATTTCTTAAAAAAGAAATTCAACGACGCAGCACTGACCTTCCTGAATATGAGCAGGTCAAGCGCTTCGCCATTCTCGCTGACGAACTCTCGGTCGAGGCTGGAGAACTGACTGCAACGCTTAAGATTAAGCGCAACGTCGTCGCGAAGAACTATAAGAGCCTCATTCAATCGCTGTACTCAGATGCGGCGGTCCCAGCGGGCGGCTCGTCTTACGCCGGTAGTCGTTAGACAATCACTCGACATTGAAAAGAATAATCGCAGCATGTGCGAATGATTCGGACTGGCAACAAACAGGCAGTTTCCGGGTCATTTCTTCTTATTCAAAGTCTTGTCAATCAATGCGTTTAACGGTTCTACCAGCGTCATGAAAACGTGCTGGCCCCGAGTGCTGTCACTGGCTAATTCTGCAATTCCCGTAACCTTGCCCTTCTCGTTAACCACTGGACCACCGCTCCCGCCGTCTTCTCCGTGAGCCTTGATCGCAACAACCCGCTTGTTCGGATTCTCTTCAGGAGGATTCGGTTTTGGCTCGACTTTGCCTACAGTTGTTGCACCAACAACCTCGCCTTCAGACAGATAGGTTTTTTCCCATCCTTTTGCATGCCCGAGGATCATTAGCTTCTGCTGCATCGCAATCGCCTTGGAATCGGCTTCAAGTTCTAGAGGAGCGTACTTCTTGCCTTCGTCTGGCGTAATTTTCAACAAAGCAATATCGTTGACTTTATCCTCCGCCAACACTTTTGCTTTGTATTCTTTACCGTCGGCTGTTTTAATCTTGATCTCGTCAAAGCCGTTGAATACATGATCGTTGGTGGCGATCACTCCGTTTTCCGCGACAAAAAATCCGGTTCCGAAGGAAGTCTCGCTAATCCCTTTGATGGCACCGGGTCTGGTTGCTTCGATTTTCACCACGGATGGTGCCACCTTATCATAGGTTTTGGCAATTACACCCTCTTTAGGATACTTCTTGACCGTGTCTTCCTTCGCATCCTTTCCAAGGATCAAAGATGGAATCTCGACCGATTCCTCTTTTTCGGTCGTTTTAGAATCGGTATCCTTTTTTACAGACTCTTCGGCTTTCTTATCGGTCTTCTCTTTGTCGTCTCGAGGACCCGCATCGGAAGAATTTTCCTCCTTCGGAGCGGAGTCAGTTTTCTGTCTCGACTCGGATGAGTCTTGTGATGGAGAGTCGGCTTTGAGCTGCGAAACAAACAACCATCCATCAGATGATTGTCCGGTGGTATCGGAGCCATTCCTTGACCCAAGCACTTTGAAGGCAGAGGAATCAAAGAGAATTCTGTCAGCCGTTACACCTGATGACGACCTGCTATCGGAATTTAATTCAGTTGATCTTTCTAGCATCGCCATCTCTGGTCCGTTATGGGCGTGCGCTGAAACTTCAGGTCAGCTTATCTATAGCTACTTACCGATTTTTTCAAACTGCCAACTAATCCCATCAACTCCAGGTTTGTTCAAATCAATACTGACATCACTGCCGGCACCATCTTTTTCATACTTGTCGACAGCCAACGACCACTTAGAAAACTCTTGTTGAACTTTCTTCGGATCCTTGGGGTATTGCTTATCTAAGTCCGTAGCGGTCTTATTGAGCAATTCCACTGCATCAGCAGTCTTGCCGTTATCCATGAGTTCAGCCATTTTCTTGGCAGAGGCGTGGAGTTCTTTCGGCAAAATCGAGTAGTGCACTGGAGTATTCTTAGCATCATACTTGATGACAAGATCCAAACCTTTGTCATCCTTCTCTTTGTCATCAACTGTCTTGAGCAGCTTTCGAAAGTCGTCGCGCGACAGCTGTTGCGAATACTGAGAGAGCTGCTTAGCAACATCGTCAGGCTTCGATGCATCAAGATCGTCGGCAATCTTCTGTCCGACTTTTTCAAAGTCTGTCATTCCAAAATCCTCACGTGGTGGTTCGCCGACTGCTTGCATCAAGTGTGCTTTCGATCACGACCAAAAACAATGGTGAAAGTACGATTAAGAACTTGGAAATTGGATTATCTCGAGAAGTTTATATATAGAACAGAAGTTTCGGAACGAACCCATTTTGTCGTGGAGTGAAGACCGATATCGGTTAAAACGCTCTACGAAAACGGACCGCATTCGTCAACTTGGCGTCTCGGTATGCAGTGCCAACAGGAGCGCATAAGCCGTATCGGTCAAGATTAGGTCAGGTAGGACAGCTAATCTGTTGCGAGTTACCACCGAAAGCCTCACAGGTCCACACAAATGGCAATTTCAGACAGGTGCGAATTTACGGACGTCCCCAGTTCGCAGCAGCAGCGATGCTCCCGACTTTATGATGAAGTTTTCAGCGATATGATGCAAACGTGCTTCTTGACGACGACACCAGAGGTGGTGCCTGAGGAGCAAGGAAGTCAACGACCAAATCACATCAGTGAAACTGTAACGGACGAACAAGTTAATCGCTGGTGGCATATTGGCCATCCGTTCTCACAGCTGTCAAGGTTGAGAAGAGAGGATGTAGATCAAGGTGCAGTACGCACTCGACTCGAGTCTGTCAGGAGTGAAATCAATCAGCACGGAATCGATCCCGGTGACGCGATCGTTGACGCGATGCGAAGGAATCGAGTCCTGGTTTTCGGAGAGCACCATTCGCCTGACAATCCGCCTAGACAACTCTTGTTGGATAATATGAGACGTCTGAGAGAGGCTGGTGCAACTCACGTCGCCATCGAGGCATCAGTTTCTCTGCAAGAACATATAGATGCATTTAACAATTGGGCCTCGATCGATCGAGATCGACTTCCGCGTCTACTGAGAACCGACAGTTATGTTGCTACTTTGGAAGCCGCTCGAAGAGCTGGTCTGCGAATTGTAGCGGTCGACAGAAATCGGACTCCGGACGATTATGCCTTAAGAGATGCCCACATGGCAGATAGGATCGGTTCGATCCTCGAGAATCCTGAAAACAAGGTTGTGTTCTGGGTCGGCAGCCGACACGGCCGAGAAGGCCTACACCCTGGAGAAGGTGCCATCGAGAGAGCCGCCAGTCTGCTTAGAAGACGATTTCCAGTTTGTTCAGTTCTCGAGCAAGACGGCAACACGATGGGGGGCTTCTTGTGTGAATTCGCGGCCGGAGAAAATGGTGTCAGGCAACCTCTTGCGATTCGAACACGCGACACTCGGACCATCGCCAACACATGCATATTCAACGGTCGGTTGATTAACCCTCGAAATCACGCTGAAGACCTGGATCAGAGATACGGACAATGGGACATGGTAATTCTCTTTCCGGCCCGCCGGAGATAAAAACTGCCGCTGAACAAATACATCCAGCGGCAATATGAGAATTTTCAAGACTGTTGTTAGCTGAGCATCGAAGCTGAAGCTGTCCTGTCAGCCTTATCCAGAGCGGCGACACGAAGCACTCGACTTCTACCGGCCTCCAGAACAAAGAGCGCGCCATCGGAACCAAATGCGACACCAGTCGGATTGATTAAACCCGAAAGGAACGACTCGGTTCGGCCTTCTCGGTTGACTCTGATAACGGTCCCAGCGCGGCCGGCCGTGACGTAAAGACGTCCCAGACTGTCCATCGCGAGGTTGCCGTCATAGCCATCAGCGAAATTGAAGCTATCCGACTCGGCTACATTGACCCGTGAAACTTCTCTGCCATCGAGAGAGCGCTTTACAATTGATCCGGTAGCGTGCTCGAGACACCACAGGAAGCCGTCTGGATCAAGGAGCAAGCCTTGAGTTCCATGGCCGGGTCCACCTATGAGAACCTCGTACTCGCCGGTGCGATCAATTTTAAAGATCCCGCCGGTATTGGATGGGAAGTTCGAAACATAAACTTCTTCACGCGGTCCAATCGCCAGATCAGACAAGAACGTTCCACCACCGGTGAGGGCACCGTCCAACTGGGCGAGAATACGACCGGATTTATTCGGATCAATTTTGTAAACGGTGCCTTGAATGGTGGCAACGTATAAAACGCCTTTGCGATCGAAGCGCAAACCAGATATGGTGCTGTTGCCTCTGATGCGGGCATATTCGCTGGGTTGTCCCGAGCTGTCTACGAACCAGACGCTACCGTCGCAGGAAAAATAAATCCCGCCTGGTCCGGCAGTCATCCGAGAGAATCTGTTTGAATAGGATGCGTTTAGTTGAGAAAGAACACGCACGGCATAACCGCGAGGCGCATCAGGCAGGTCAATTACCGACTGCCCCTTGCCGTTGTTGTCTTTGCTTTCCTTTTCATCGGGAGCCTCATACGAATCTTCCAGCTCCTCGATTTCCGCTGTAGTAATGTCAATGTGTAAAATCAGATGAAGCGGAATCAGTATGCGACGGATGTGAATCTGTCCATCGCTCTCATGTGAATACGATTCAACATCGATGTGATCATGGTCAACGCCGAGGACGCGGCCCGTCACTGTGTTGTGACAACCCATCCCATACCAGATTTGAATCTTCTGTCTACTCTCTACAAAACCTTGAAGTCTGGTCCTGAAGCTCATACCTTACACCTACACCTCGGCTACCATCACCATATTAATCGACAACTGCACTTACTTACTTGTCTAGGAATCGTCTTCCGACCATTCCTCTTCGCTTACTACCAGGGCATGATTCCAGAATTGCTCAAGCCTGTAGTAATCTCTTTCCCTTTCTTGCAGGATGTGAATAATCACGTCGCCGTAGTCAAGAAGAACCCATCTAGCTTCACTCATTCCTTCCATAGCTTTGGCCTTTCGACCTTGCTTGGCAAAGCTGTGAGCAATCTCCTCAGCAATCGCCTTAACCTGCGCTTTTGACTCACCTCCAGTGAAGACGAAGTAGTCAGCCAATAGAGTAACTTGCCTGACATCCAGGACCACCGTCGACTTTGCTTTTTTTCTTACCGCTGCGTTGGCGGCTTGAAAAGCGGCGTCTTTCGAATTAAGCGATGATGGCGTGGTTGATCGTTGTCCCAAGTCAGTCCTACTCTCTATGAACGGTACTATAGTTGTTCCCATTTTGACTTCCTTTTCACAGTATAAATCTAAGATTTTGAGTGACGCTGAGCGTCTCAAATTGTTTGAAACCAAAAATTTTTTGTTCACAAGTGCGAATTTTATCGCGTTATGGTTGTTTCGGGACATAAGATCCTGTATTCTTCCCGATTACGTGGTTGGAAACGACCGCGTAGTTTAGAAAACAAGCCTTGTGGGACAGGAGGAAACTCTGTGAATAAAGCAGAATTAGCTGCTGAAATAGCGAACCGCACCAACAACACGAAGAAATCCGTCGAAGAGATGCTTCAAGCACTCACCGAAGTGGTCATCGATACAGTCGCCAAAGGCGACCGGGTGACTTTGGTTGGGTTCGGCACGTTCGAGCGGAGAAACCGCAATGCCCGGGAAACCAATAATCCGCAAAAGCCCGGCGAAAAGATTAAAGTGCCTGCGAAGAGAGTGCCCGCATTCTCGCCCGGTAAAGAATTCAAGGAAAAAGTCAACGGCTAGACCTTGGACCATCACTAGCAATCGCATGAAGAGGGACGGAAACGTTCCTCTTTTTGTAAGTACTTGCATAAAAGGTGGTTGAACGTTTTTTAGCGAAACGCAAATCGCCAACAAGGTCTTCCGAAAAGGGGAAACGATCCCTATCCGTCGAAAAGCCAATACTCTCAGCGCAGAGCTCGCTAACGGTGTCTCACGCGAGGGACCGCTTCAGACGACCATCCAATAATTTAGTTGTCAGTGAAGTTCACAACGGTAAGGGCGATTGTCTTTGTTGGCAAGCCGTAGCTCAGGCAATGAAAATTGAAATGCGCCCGACAACGATTCCACTCGGAGTGCAGACCGATATCGGTTAACTGCTCTAGAAAAAAGGAGCGCTCCCGACAAGATGCGCCTCGGGTTGCAGACCTATCGGCTATCGGACAAGTATTCCGCGAAGGAATAAATTAATCGCAGTCGCCACCGGACCTAACCGCACTTTTATTGCTTAGGATCGTCCTCAGCTTCTTCGTCTTCGACGGTTTCTTCTGTCGTGTCGCCCATGATCTCTTCGGGTTTGTTGAAGTGACTTCCGGCTTCCGGCTGCGCATCGGCTGGCTCAACCACTCCGGGTTGTTTCAGCGACCCGTCAGGATTATGAGTCCGTCGCCAAACAGCGTCGATCCCCATCGGTTTATATTTGGGAACGACCCTAAGCAGTTGTTTTGCCTGGGCGCTCTCGTTTTGCGCTTCTTGTGGGTGGCCAGACTTACTCAGGATCAACGCCATAAGCATGTGCGCGCGGGGGTCTTGCGGATTGGAGCGGACGGCTTCTTGAGCCTTGGCAATTGCCAGCTGCCATTGCCCAGTCGATGCAAGAAGATTTACTAGTCTGATACTGGCTTCAACAAGAGATGGTCGAATATTTAAACAGCGAAAATAACTGTCACGCGCAGTGAGGTAGTCGCCCTGACCCTCGGCGGCCTGACCCAACTCGTAATGAACCATGGTCTCAGCCAGGCTGGCCTCTCCGTTTCGCTGGTAACCCCTGATATCGTCGAAGAGACGCCCCGATTGACTCAACTTGTCGACAGCTTGAACGTAGTCTCTTGCCATGCGCAGGTTGATGCCTTGGTCATACAATCGGTACGCCTGACCCATCGTCTGATAAGACGATTCTCGTCGCCGATTCGCAGCAACTAGTTCCGGACTCGGGGGCGGAGGCTTCAAAACCGCCTTTGGTTTCGGTGGTTCGCTCTTCCTCGATTGCCGCCCGCGTTTTTCTTCGCGACTAGACCGTCTCCCGCCCCGCCTTTCGACACGAATAGACTTTCTTCCGCCGCGAGCTTTTCTCTCAGATGTATTGCCTCGCGAAGAACTCTTCTTGCTGCGAGCCTGCGGCTTAGCACGGCTCGCATTTGAATGCTTCTTTCCGCGTGCCTCAACCGCCCCTGCCTGATGGAATTCCACAGAAAGGACAGGCATTATCAGCAACAACAGGGTGACCGCGCTCGAAATACCCGCTTTCAGGCGAACGACCAGAGCGTCGAATTCAACACGGGCAATCATCAACCTTTTATGTGGCTGTGGGTTCAAACTGTTGGCGCTCTTCGGGAGTGACTTCTTTCATCGTCAGGTTGACGCGATTACGTTCATCGATCTCGCGAACCTTGACAATCACTCGTTGTCCAACAGAGACAACATCCTCAACCTTGTTAACGCGTCGATTCTCCAGCTGCGAAATGTGAACCATGCCTTCCTTGCCAGGAAGCAGTTCTACAAAGCATCCGACCGGAATAATTCGAGTTACACGTCCAGCATAGATGCCACCTGGCTCAATTCGTTTTACCAATTGAAGGATCATATCGCGGGCAGCATCGCCGCCTGCAGCCTCGACGCTGCCAATCACGACAGTACCGTCGTCCTCGATGTCGATGGTGGCACCAGTCTCTTCGATAATGCGCCTGATCATCTTGCCACCAGGGCCGATGACAGTACCGATATCTTCTGGATCGATCTTGATGGTGATCAGTCTGGGCGCCCACTTGGAGAGCTGCTCACGATGCTTCGGCAAGACCTCTTCCATCTTGTCGATGATATGAACTCTGCCGCGACGTGCCTGCTCAAGTGCAACTCGCATGACTTCGAGCGAGATGCCTTGCACCTTGATGTCCATCTGCAGAGCAGTAATTCCGTCACGCGTTCCTGCAACCTTGAAATCCATGTCGCCAAGGAAGTCTTCCAGTCCTTGAATATCGGACAGAATAGCGAATCGATCGCCTTCCAGGATTAAACCCATAGCGATACCGCCAACGGTTCCGGTAAGTGGTACACCCGCATCCATCAGCGAAAGGCTGGAGCCACAGGTCGATGCCATCGAAGTAGATCCATTCGATTCCAGTACTTCAGACACTAAACGAAGCGTATAGGGGAAAGACTCTTGATCCGGCAAGACCGGCATGAGGGCTCGTTCCGCCAAAGCACCGTGACCGATTTCTCGTCGTCCAGGTCCGCGCATCGGCTTGACCTCTCCCACCGAAAATCCCGGGAAATTGTAATGGTGCATGTAGCGTTTTTCCGTCTGCGGATCGATCGAGTCGAGCTTCTGGGCATCACCGGCGATACCCAATGTGGCGACGGATAAAACTTGAGTGGTGCCTCTTGTGAATAGACCGGTGCCGTGTGCTCTTGGCAGCACGCCAACCTCAACGGAAATAGGTCTGATTTCATCGCACTTTCGGCCGTCTGCGCGCACTCCGGTTTCGAGCACCTGATTGCGCATCAACTCGGCTTCATATTCTTCCATGTAAGCTTTAATGGTGTTTTTGGAAACCAGCTTCAGCTCATGATCTTCCGGCATCTCCGCGATTGCAGTCAAAACGGATTGCAGGGCAGCATCAAGATTTTGGGCACGAACAGCCTTTTCCTTGACGTTGTCCATCGATCGCTTCAGATGCTCGGTGGCACGCTCATGAAGTAGATTGTTTAGAGCATCGTTCTTGACTGGCTGCTCGTACTCGCTCTTCACGACGCCCTTGGCACGCAACAACTCGTTTTGAGCTTCGACCTGACGCTTAATCTGCTTGTGAGCATAATCGATTGCGGCAAGAACATCTCTTTCGTTCACCAGCTTGCAACCAGCTTCGACCATCATGATCGAATCTTCGGTTCCGGCGACGACAAGGTCGATATCGGACTGATCAATCTGTTCGTATGTCGGATTGGCGATCAACTTGCCCTTAACGCGACCGACGCGAACTGCACCGATAGGACCGGCAAACGGGAGACCAGCTAGACTGATCGCTACGGAGGCACCAAGCATGGCCAGAGTATCTGGTGGATTTTCTTGATCGGCGCTCATTGCGGTCGCGACGATCTGCACATCTTTTCTATATGTGTAATCAAACAGTGGTCTGATAGGACGGTCGATAAGACGGCTCGTCAAAATCGCCTTGTCTGGAGCTCGGCCTTCGCGGCGGAGAAAACTTCCTGGTACGCGACCTACCGCATACAACTTCTCTTCATAGTCGACCAGGAGAGGGAAGAAATCAATTCCATCGCGAGCTTCCCTACTCTGCGTGCAGGTGACAAGCACCATGGTGTCGCCGCAGTAGACTTCACAGGCACCGTTCGCTTGCTTCGCCAGTCTTCCGGTTTTGATCGTGACCTGCTTGCCATCGATTTCTAATTCAATATCTTTCATTTCACTAACGCTCTGCACGTGACTGACCTCTTGAGGGTTTCTAGGAAATTACCAAAACATGCCAAAACAAAAAGCGACCGCTCCACCTGAGGTGCCCGCACCGGTTTGCTTCTTCACTGACGTGACTCAAGATGTAAGCTCGAGCTTCGATAACAAAAACTCAGCGATTCCACAAAACAGGCGAGCTATGAAGCCCGCCTGCCTGATTATCTTCTTAGACCGAGTCTTTCAATTAATTTGCGATATCTGCCGTGATCTTCGCGATTGAGATATTGCAAAAGGCGGCGTCTCTTACCAACCATCATCAGCAATCCACGCTGGCTCTGAAAGTCTTTCTTATTCTCTTTCAGATGTCCGGTCAATTCATTGATCCGCTCTGTCAGCATCGCGACCTGAACTTCCGGCGAACCGGTGTCGGTTTCGTGCGTGCGGTGGTTATCGATGATGTCTTTCTTCTTCTCTACAGCAAGTCCCATAGTTAATCCCAATTAAGTTATAGATTTTGATTTTACAAGAGCAGATCATAACATATGATATCTAGCGGCTATTATCGCAGTTTACGTCTTATTGCTTTGAAGTTACACTTCTTCAATCGCGCATAGATTCTGGATTACAATCAATTTCCCCAAAAGATTTCCGTTATGGCAAACAAAAAACGATTCCGGATTAGAGACATCTTCAACAAATATCCGCTCTTGGACCGGTTGCGGATCGAGACGATGGCCAGGCTATTTGATAAAGGTGTCACGGCTATAGACGACAGTTATCGCAGCACGGCAGTGATAAGCGAGGGCGCCAAGGACTACGTAAAAGCGGTCAATATGGGGAAGAAGCGCCTGGAATTCACGGACCAAAAATCGTGCATCTTCGCCTACTACCATGGACAAATGGTGGTTTTGATGGCGCTCAGCCCTCGCGACCGCATGACAACACTCGCAAGCAACAGCAGAGATGGCGAGATGATTGCAAGAGCGGCAGACCGGATGGGCTTCGGACTAGCTCGAGGGTCGAAAACACACGGCGGCATGAAAGCCGGTCTAGAACTAATGTCGGCGAGCAAGGACAACAGAAACCTCTTATTCAATGTAGATGGGCCGAAGGGGCCAAGACACGTGGTAAAAGATTCAATTATTCGAATCGCGGAGATGAGCGGTCTGCCGATTATCCCCGTCGTTTGTGACGGTCGCAAGAATTGGGTCTCGAACTCCTGGGACAGATATACGATTCCATTTCTAAACACGCGAACGATATATATCTTCGGCGACCCAATCCACGTGGCAAATGGCATCAGCAATTCAGAAAGAGAAAGCCTCAGAGAGGATCTCAGCGAGCGATTGGCACACATGTATTCGATGTTGTCTTCGTTCTGGGCAACGGTCTAGACGGCGTGCCGCTAGTCTCAAGGGGGCGTCCGACAAGATGTGCTTCGGGGTGCTAACCGATAGATAGAGTATTTTTTTGCAAGGGATGAGCGCATACCGAGCACTGATAGAGTTCTCTACACTGTCAGGAACAACTAGCCACCACAAAGAGTATCAGCAGGGCTGATGTAATTCGTTCTTAGGCGTGAATGGCTGGTTTAACCGAAAGAAGTTCGGAACGGTAATCAACGTCAAAGTCTTTACCGGATTTTAGGACAGCAAAAATTATTCGAAGCAGCTGCACACTGAACGACTTTGTGTGGTTTCTTTGCCGCTTTGAGGGCTTTTGCGAACTGTCTTAAATGAGGACTAAACCGCATCGCGCTCAGCTCTTTTCGGCAAGACGCGCCTCGGGTGCTAACCGATACCGGTTAACTGCTCTATGAAAAAGTACCGATTTCGACAAGACGCGCCTTGGGGTGCT
>JAIERK010000067.1 GCA_019746975.1 Candidatus Obscuribacterales bacterium | reverse complement strand
AGTTTTTGCCAAACATCTTTTCGTATTCGGGACGGAGATTATCGACATCGGAGTCTAACGTTGATCTTGCTGCGTCAACGATACTTTCGATGGTTTTCTGTGCGTCCCTTAAGACTTTTTCGTCTGAGCTTGGATCGCCAGACATATTGCTCCACGTCATGTACTGAGGTCTCCCCGGTATTCGGGATGAGGGAGGGAGGTAGCTGTCGACGTCTGAATCGTGAAAATTATCCGCTGTTGAATTCTAGGATCCAGACTGCGGCTGTCTCTTATTACGATATACCCGACGGGCAGGCAATGAACCTACTCATACTGAATGACCACTGAAATAAATCAATTATTGATATGTTGATGGATGATAGGAAAATAAGGCGCCGCCGCATCCGGCGGTGGCAAGACGAGGCGTGTCTTTTGGCAGATCTAGTAGCGATGCACCCCGTGCGATTGTATGCAACGTTTTTGGTGAAGCGCTCTTTATCAACGTTCGTGACAGGTGTCGATAGTGAGAAAATAGGCTTCCGTCCTTGAAGCGTCGAATTAGATTGTGATGCAACCGTTGCGTCATCACCCAGGTATGGAAGATATGAAGGCTAAGTTTTTTGGTGCGTTGATACTCTTATTTGTGACTTTGTCGGTGATCGATGCTGCAGATGCGGCGACCGGTTTCGAAAAACACTTTGAAGTCGGCAAGACCTATCTAGTTAATCAGAAATTCGAGATGGCTCTGAAGGAGTTCAACCAGGCTCTCCTGTTGTCTCCTAACAACGCATCGATACTGGTTGAGCGTGGCACCGCATTTAACGGTCTCGAGAAGTATGATCAGGCGATCAAGGATTTCAGCAGTGCCCTTAAAGTCGCGCCTGATACTTCCCTCGCGTTCAACAATCGAGGCGTCGCCTACCTGCGCATGGGTCAATATGCGCAGGCGATAAAGGATCTGGACCGCGCGGCTGCGCTCAATCCTAAAGACCCTGTCGCGTATCTGAACAGAGCGGGCGCTTCGATGTGCTGTGGACAGGGTCTGGCGTCAGCTGACAAGCTCGCTTCCTGGCTAGGCGCCGTCAATTGGAAGAGTGATTTCGCAGGGCATGCAGCGGTCCTTGCTGCACTTGGATATCGCCAGGGTAACCAACCCAAGAAAGCCAAGGAAATTCTGGACACTGCTTTGATTCGCACTGATAAGTTGAAGTGGCCTCATCCGGCTCTGCGTTATCTGTCTTCCACAATCAAAGGAAAAGAGCTTCTGGAAGAGGCGGAAAGCAGCGATTACGACACGACGCAGGCGCATTACTTCATCGCGCAGAATCTGATTTTGAACAAAGATAGCAAGCAAGCGAAGCTACACCTCGATTGGATTGTCGGTCACGGGGTACGTAATAGCGTGGAGTATTGGATTGCAAGGGGACTTGTTAACTCTCCAGTGAAGTGATCGAGTTTCTAGTGTCGACCATGAAGCTATGAGCAATTGCGGCGACCTGCCGACACCGAATCGACCTGTACAAGCGGTAGAGCACTCTACGGCGCTTGACGAAGTCGCGCCCTCGCTCGAGACGATCGAGCCGGATGGGTGCTCTAGGGATCGGGATTTCCTTATTGGCGGGACCATCGCGATCTCCTTTGGCTCATTCATGTTCTATCTGGCTCTGGAAAGCTCGATTCTCCATATCTCGTCGACTGTCTTCGAACTTCCGACTGGTATTACCAGCGGTGTAGCCTTGAATTGTGCACGGGCGATTGCCGTGCTTGTCTTCGCGTCTTTAGGCTCGATCGCTGCTTACAATGTCAGCAATACGTTGACCAAGTTAATCCTCTTTCAGATGGTAGCACTAAATCTGGTGCTCCATTTGATACTGGCGATGGTGAACATAGATTTCGCCGTCCCTTTAACTTTGTGGCTGTCCAGTTGGTCGGGATTCTCTTTCGGACGGTTGATCAAACAACAAAAGGATCTTCGGCAGCGCCTGATCGCGAGAGATCTGGGGCTAGAGTTGTCAGCGACAGAAACAAGTAGATTAACGCTCGAGTTAATCAAGCACGATGAATTCGAGCGGCGAATATTGGCTGCGGACTTACACGATCAGGTGCTTAACGATCTTAAGCTTTTGAGGGAAAAACTTGCGCAGGCGTCCAATGGAATTGAAGTTGATCTATCTGAAGAGCAGGAATTGATTGGTCGTTCAATGCAGCAGGTGAGAGAGGTGATGGACGATCTCTCGCCGACGATACTAGAACACCTCGGGCTCTCGGAAGCCATCGAGTCGCTAATTCGGAGTGGTGCAGAGCGAGCCGGATACAAAGTCAGATTTCGGAGCACTGTCGACAACGAAGATTTGTCGGTGTTCAACAACACGGAACAAACATTGATTTATCGGCTCGTGCAGGAGTGCGTGACCAACATATGCAAACATGCCGAAGCGAGTGCCGTGCGCTGCACCATCTCCCTTGAGGGAGACGAGATAGTGATAAGCATCAGAGATGACGGCAGAGGGGTTGGCGTTGTAGATCCCAGCCGATCGCGTGGTCTGAGTTTTATGCATCGGCGTGCCGAGATCATTCGAGCGCATATCACTGTTACTCCCGGGGATAATGGGGTCGGCACTCGTGTCGACATTAACCTGAAAAAGCCGGATGCTAGAATGGGAATTCGTCTATGAGGATGTTTTCTTGCGGATACTGATTGTTGAAGATGTCCCGGCATTGAGGTCGCACGCAAGGCAAGTCATTCAGCGCGTGCTGTCTGATGATGTTGAAATTGTTGAAGCGTTCGATGGTGTCGAGGGTGTTAAGCTCGCAAAAATGACCGCACCGGATTTGATACTAATGGACATCTCCATGCCTCAACTGAATGGAGTGAAGGCGGCCGAAGAAATTTGGGAATGCAACAAGCATGCTCGCATATTGTTTTGGTCGCAGTACCATCGAGAAGCCTATGTCAGAGGGCTTGGACGGATTGTGCCCGACGAGGCGATACACGGATATCTGCTCAAGGGCGAGTCAGATGATAAATTAGCTCATGCAATTGAGAGTGTGCTCGTAAAAGGTGACCCGTACATTGATCCAATCGTTCAGGGAGTGCAGAAGCGGCTCAAGTCCAAGGATAACTCGCTGACCGATACCGAGTTCGAAACGCTGCTCGATGTAGCTCTTGGTATGACAGATCGCGCGATCGCTCTGCGCCGGCATATAAGCGTGAGAGGTGTGCAGAACAGATTGACTACCCTGGTGACGAAACTAGTCAAAGGTGAAGATGCGAATCTTCGACAAGCCGCTGGAATGGAGGTTTTTAATCCACGTGCGCGGATCGTATTCGAGGGCTTACGAAGAGGACTGATCGATCCGGAGGATCTTTCTCAACTGAACACCGCGGCCTGGTCATGGATAGAAGATGCATTCGACTACGATCGGACGGAATGAGTTTGCTGTTGAATACAACACTGCTTGACGAACGTACTTCGGTTATCATCAATATGCGCAAGGCCTTCACGAGATCACGGACAATCAACTATGTGAGCGCAGAGCAGCCCGACTGGCAGGTTACAGATGAGCGATGATTCCTCAATTGAGTCCAGACCTCGCGGAAGGCATCCCGGCGAAAGATCTCATTTGACTTCCGATGGTATTGTGGCGCCCGTTGAGCGTGTGGTCCGCGAGCATTACTCGCCGGATATGGCAGCCCGATCGCTGAGAGTGGAGCGCCAGTTCGAAAGCGGGGAGCTTGCGATTGTCGCGTATTCCGACCAGTCGAGAATTGTGAAGAGTCTATCGGAGATTTCGACAGGGATCGAACATTTCTCCAGGTACAGCAGTAGAATACAGAGAGGGTTTTCCGCTGGTGCCAATCATTACATGTTGGGTGCGGAATTCGCAATAACCGCCATCATCATGATGGCGAGTATCGCCAGGCGGCGAGCGGATTTGAGTGGTTCGGGAATGAAACGTGTTCCCAGTAGTGATACCACAGAGAGTGCGCAGCGGTATCAAAGAGGATCGATGGATCGCGAGTCGAAGTTCAAGCACGGAATGATGCAGGATGTCCCGGATTGGCTCGTGAGCCTCGATGGAAGCGCTGCCGCTGAAGCCGGATATCTTTTTGCATCGGTTCTGAAGCGTCCCACCATCCTCATGACCATGCAGGATACTTTCGTATCGCTTGGAGAGAGTCATTTCCACGATGCTGTACTGGGCTGGTTGATAGTCGACCTGAACTCGAGAAAGGTCAAGGAAGTTTGGAAGGGACAGACGAGAGTTATTGCTGTCAAAAACGGTGAGACGATTGAGCTGCCAGTCTGGGAAGATATCGTAGAGTTTTATCAAAACAAACCACGTGATGCTCGACCTGGCAATCTCCTTACCGTCGTCCTGAAGCGCAGCCTGGATCGCGAGTTGGTGGACGCTGCGTTGGCATCTTTTATGCTTCCGGGAAGTGTCTGTATCGATGGAGGAGCATATCCTGATCTGGCTGGCGAGTGGATTGTGAGAAGGTCTGGTATCAACCTTAGAATCCACAGGTTTATGTATGAAAACCTCAACAGCTGGTCAAAGATGAAAAGGTTCTTGAGCGATCGGCAGATAGGAAGGACTGTCTGACGGACCAGACAAGATGACAAAAAAGATTTCTACCTCTCGTAAGCTTTATCGCAACGCATCACATATGGTGCGGTTCTTGGTCAGGGGTTCGATTGCTCTTACCGCTCTCGGTTGGGCGGCAGCCAATGCATACTGTGGTATCGACAGTCTGGCCTGGCCCACGGTCGAAGGTCAGTTTTTGGATGGCAGTGGTCCTGGTGCGATGACGTACGAATATGTGGTTAAGAATAACCGACACGTCTCTTCGAGAGTGCGATTCGGAGATCTTCCATTTGTGGGCTCGGACAAGGAGTTTTTGCAGCATTGGTCGATTGGCAGTCGTTTGCTTGTTCGGTATAACCCGGATCTTCCTGGGCTTTCCACGTTATTGCCTGACTATGACAAGCTTGGCGTGTACATTCCTCTGGGCATAGGCGCCTTCTTCTTCGTTACGGCCGGTGCTGAGTTGCGCTCGAGATATCTGGTTCGTTAAGTTGAAATTCCCACAGCCGAGAGCATCAGCTTGATTGCTCTCACATCGACCGAATTGCCTATCAGACGCCAGGATGTCTCATAGTTCATAGAAGAAGGGAATTTGAATTGATCGGAAAAACCGAACAGGTCCAAGATCTCCTTGGGCGAAATAAATCGCACTCGTCCGTCAGGAAGTTGAATTAGAGACCCGCTGGCCTTTCTACATTTGTGATAGCCGCGCGTAAAACAAATTACGTATGATTCGTCCTCGGACGGATCAACGATGTTCAACACAGGACGATAGCGCTCGAGCTCCGATTCGATCAACGCAAGGCGCTGATCATTTTCGTCTGCGGTCAGATAGTCTTTCAGTTTGCGTTCGTCCCTCAAGCTCTCAAAGTCTATCGATACGACAGGATCGAGCACTCTTGAAGCGACGATAAAGTGTCGCGGGCGGCGCATCGGAATACCAAACATCGAAGAGCATATCTCGACCGAGCTGTATCTATAGCCTAATGTCTGAAGCATCGCCACCAGACGTACTTTCACTCGCGACTCGGTGAAGCCTGACACATTCTCGAGAAAAAAATGTTCCGGAAGACAGTCCGGCAAGATCTCGATCAGATTGATCAGTGCCTTAGCCCGTGGGTCGGAATCGTCTCTTTGCTCTCCCCTTCGGCTGAAAGGCGTACAAGGAGGGCTCATCCACCAAATGGTCGCGGCAGGAATGTCGTCCGCTTTGAGGCTTTCGAGATTTCGTCTGTTTGGACAGAGATGAAAGTTTGATTCATAAACCTTATTGGCATGCTCATTTTGGTCATAGGCAGCGATAACATGGATTGAACTGCCACGGCACGCTTCGGCGAAAGCGCCGATGCCCGAGAAAAACTCAACTGCCGTTAATTGGTCGCTCATCGCTATAAGGTAATATCCTCCGGGAATATCTTATTTCACAAGACCCAAGGTTTGAACCAGGCACAGGACAATGCCAGAGCAAGTCCACACGAAAAACGAAACCAAGATCTGCTTGATCTGCCACAAAGCAGTTGCTGCTGAGCATGCAAAGTGTCCTGATGATGGCGGTGAACTTGTTAATACAAAACAGGACAAGCTCATCGGTGAGGTCTTCGCCAATCGCTATAAGATTTTATCGGTAATTGGTCAGGGTGGAATGAGCACCGTCTACAAGGCTCAACACACCTACATGGACCGTGTCGTTGCCGTCAAGCTGCTCCATAACCACCTCGTGTCCGACCCAATCAGCGTTCAGCGCTTCCAGCAGGAGGCAAAAGCCGCGGCAAGCTTGTCTCATGCCAACATAATCACGGTTTTCGATTTTGGCGTGACTGAAGATGGTCTGGCCTTCCTCGTTATGGATTATCTGGAAGGTCCCTCGCTAGGAGATTTACTCGATAGAACCGGCTCAGTGCCGCCAGAAGAGGCGCTCGATATCTTTCGGCAGGTGCTGAAAGGGCTTTGTCATGCTCATCGCAAAGGTGTGATTCACAGAGATCTGAAACCGCGAAACCTGGTATTGGCGGTTGATGAGGACGGTACTGTACAAGTCAAAATTGTTGATTTCGGCATCGCCAAGATCGTCCCTCAAGATGGTGGCGAATCTCAACACCTCACACAGACCGGCGAAGTCTTCGGAAGCCCTATCTACATGAGTCCTGAGCAATGTTCTGGGCAGCCCTTGGATCTGAGGTCCGATATCTATTCCCTGGGTTGTGTGATGTTCGAGGTCCTTGTCGGTGCTCCGCCTTTTCTCGGGCAGAATGCGGTCGAAACGATGTCGATGCATGTCAATGACGACCCACCGCCGTTCAAGCAAATAGATGCTCAGGCAAACATTCCGAAAGATCTTGAGGACCTAATTCTTACGTGCCTCGAGAAGAGTCCGAAAAAACGATTTCAAACTACGTCCGCGGTGTTGGAAGCTCTGCCACTGCCCAATGGCGTAAAACGAGTGTCACAGACGGGAACAGTCGTAATGCGACTGGAGGACATGTCCACGCAGTCGGCTCAGGGACTTCCAGCCAAGGGCAAGACGCCACGTAAGACAAAGCGATACAAATCGCGTATCAGCAGCAGATTGCTTGCCACCGGATTTGGTATCGCCTATGTGATGCTGATCGGACTTCTAACCTGGTATCCCTTTGTGACGGCCGACGATCCAGGTTCTCCTATTCAAAAAATGGTCTGGCAATTCGAAATATGGTTGAGCGACAAGTTCATGCAGCTAAAGTGGCCTGGGATTGCGCGATCTGTTCTCGATGAGGCTGTCGATGCCGCGTACAACATGGGCGGGGGGAGGAAGTCGAAGAACATCAACTATGACATTGTCATTACAAGTCTGACCAAACAGGCTGAGGCTTCGGTTGCATCTGGAGATGCAGCCAAGCAGGAGGAAATTGTCAAAGAGTTGGTAGAGCTCGATCGGCTCCGTTGGCAGAATCGTGGGCGTCAGTTACTCGGTGATATTTCCGATGCTCAAAAATACGTCGATCAACTTAAGAGCCAGGGCCAGCTAATCGAGACTCGCATGGGTGAGCCTCGGTTGAATTGGTCCGGTAGCGTTCAGCGTATCGTCGAGACGGCACGTCGTCTGGATGCCACATATGCGTACAGCCTTGAGGACGAGGTTTTGAAACAGTCTGAGAAGCTCTTGAAAGACCTGTACGGTCCGTTTTTTGTGGGACTGGCTGATATCAACGAGCAACGAGCCGACTGCCTTCTCAATCAGGACAGAGTGGATGAAATCGGTCAGCAGAATCTCTATCAAAACATCAAAAATATTCGAGAGAAGCATGATGAGTTGTCGAGGATCGATCCTGGTAACGACGCTCAGTACATCAGAGCGATGCTTCACCTTGGGCAGTGGCAACGAGACCGAAGTGAGTTCGTTGGTGCAGAGGAGAACTTGAGCAAGGCGTTGAAGTTAGCAGAGAAATGCAAGTCGATAACACCCGATCAATTGTCTGAGTACTATGGCAGCTACGCTGATTTGTTGCAGCAGAAAAAAGAAACTGCCGAGGCACAATCCTGGCGAGACAGAGCCGCCGACGAGCGTAAGAAGGCGTACGAGCAATGCGCCATGACTGGCGCTGCTGGGTCCAAGAAACCTTAAGTCAGCCAAGTGGTACTTCCTTCCGTCAACTTCTGGAAAATCGTGATAGATCTGTGTGTTGATTAGAGAAAGCGCGTTTTTGGTTGAAAAACATCGTGCGTCCTGCCCATGTTACCGGCATTGTTGTGGTATAGATCTATAAGGGCGGCTTTACTAGAATTGCTTTATGAACGTACTCAGAACTAAATCGAGAAGACCACGTAACCAGTTCGGCACCGGACATGCAACTGCAGAGTTCGCGCCGGCTATGATCGTTTTCTTCCTGGTGATTTTGTTTCCTTTGATCAACTTGATCATGTTTGCCGCCGGTTACGGTACTGGCTACCTCTGCGCCAAACAATGTGCTAGTCGAGCCTCAACTCAGAATACTTTTTCTGAAGCGCTTGCCGTCGTTCAAACAGAAAGCGACACTTTTGTTCAGTCCGGCTTTGGCAAGTTTGCAAAATTGGTGAAAAATGGTGGCTACAACGGAAGTGGTGTTGATCTGAGTGTCGTTTCCGTCGACATCAACAGCGGCACGGTGACTAATCATTCGAAGAATGTGCCATTAGGATCGCTGGCTACTCCAGATACCAGCACGTATGAATATAAGGTCGAAGCAACCTACGACGTCGGACCGTTTATGAACCTGAGCAATCTGCCCTTCATTGGATCGGTACCAGGGCTGGGACTACCCGCGACACTAACATTTAACACCACCGCTAGTGCCGAATTTCCCGAAGGTTTAAATCAGTAATCGGTAGCGTGGTATTACAGTCAGTATCGTGCTCGGCTGCTCGCAACAATCTAGACGCTTGAGATCAGCCGTTCTGAGTAATTGTGCCAGTAACGACTATGCGCGCAGCAACGTAGCTGGGAAGATGTCATCTGAGCGTGACTGCGTTTCACCCAACGCTTTATATTGCTGGGCCTGATCTGCAGTTCTTCTTGCTTCCTCTGCTTTTCCTTGCTGTTTCAGAAACTCGGAATAGCGTTGCATGCACTGACCGAGCCTCTTGTAGCTTCTTCTTTGTTTGAAAACGTGAATTGCATCTAGGTAGGCTTTTTGAGCGAGTTCCGGCTTCTTCTCGTCTTCCTGCAGGAGCGCTTCCAGGAAGGAAAATTCCTCCATCGGCCCTAACGGTGTGTCTACATTCTTCTTGATTTTCGTAATTGTTTTCAGCGCTTCTGCTGATTGACCTAACTGTCTCTGAATTGTTGCCAACTTGTATGCGGCTTCCAGAGCGAGTCTATGCTCGCCGGAAAGAGTCTTTGTGAAAATGTCGAGAGCACGTGTGCAAAGATCGAGCGCTGGTTCAAAACTGCCCTCGCGTATATAGCAAGTCGCCTGGTGGCTCAGAACAGGACCGAGTTTGTAATGCTGAGGATAAAAAGTTTTTTCATAGATCTTGATTGCTGTGCTGAAGCATTCATGAGCTTCTTTGAATTTGTTGAGTTCGACCTTGACTTCGCCTATCTGGTCGAGCAAATCAGCGACTCCAGCTTCTTCTGCACCGACTGCTTGCTGTCGTTTTGTCACCGCCTGCGACAGCAGATCTTCAGCTACGTCGAATTTCCCTTGCTTTAGATATTGCTTTGCCTTGTCAACCATCCACTCTGATTCTGACAGTGCTTTCAAGGTATCCGCTGTCGGCGACATCGCTAAGGTCCTCACAAAATAGTTCCGAAAACGTCGAAGTTAGCATATAAAACACTCTTTGATACTATTGACATCCGTTATTTGTACAACTATGCTTTGCGTATTACTAAACGAGAAAGTCGTTATATGCGAAGCATAAATCACTTTATTGCTCAGGCAATTCTATTGCTTGCATGCATCTTGCCCGCTGCAGCGCAGGGCTACGATCCCAATCAGGGATATGGACAGCAGCCAGGCGGCTATCCGCAGCAAGGCTACCAACAATTCAACGGATTGCCTCAAACCACGCCTAACTACGGTTATCAGGACCCCAACATGCAACAACAGCAATATGGTGGCCAGCCGCAGCAACAGTACAACCAGCAACAATACAGCCAGCAGCAGTATGCGCAGTCGCAACCGCAGTTGCAGCAGCAATACGCGCAATACGGTCAGATGCCGGCGCCGCCAACATACTACGGACAAGCTCAGCAATCGACCGCAGGCGGCGGCTGGCCTGCCTCGGGCGGTGCGAGCCAGTCTGACCAACAACAGACACCAGGCTCATTTCTCAACCAGGGTAACAACACTCCTACCGCGAGCGACCTACCGGATACCGGATCTTCTGATGACAATTCAGTCAGCGATCAGCCAAGCGGTGGCAGCAAAGGTGGTGCCATGATCAAGGGCGCAGCAGGAATGCTTGGAAAGTTTGTTGGAGGTGCAAGCAAAGTAGCAGCGCCCGCGGCGAGCATTTACTTGATGAACAAAGCTGCAGGTGGAAGAATGAGATTCTATGCGCCGGCACCCATGATGCCAGGAATGGGAGGAATGGGGTACAACAACCCTTACATGGGCGTCGGTATGCGCCGGATGATGGGTGGTTGGTAAGTCCAGTCCGCATGATTGGCGTCGTCCTGCACAACCCGCTTTTGAAAATCAAGTATGTGAAGCCACGCGAGGCTTATCTGCGATGGTTGGTGGCAATAGGCGTTTGAGTCAATCCAGCCACCACGAAGTTGGTCGCTAAAGCCTGTCTCAGACTTATCTTTATCACCGGAGCCGGATCGGGTAGGAAGTTGCTCAGCGGCAACTTGCTGTTGTTGTCAAAGTGTCCAGTCATGTGGAGAACGTAGCCTCTACCAAACGGAAACATAACGGCCAGGATGCCGGCTTTGTCCGGATCATCTTGAACCAACTCTCGGCTTCGCGCCAGGATGCGCACTGCGTCTCGATTGACTACATGTATAAGGTGACTGTCTTGGTCAAGTTTCCAGTGAGCATTACTGACGGTTCTCGCGAAGAGAACGGGATCGGTATCAGATACGGTGGCATCCACTATATCGCGTCGATTCATTCCTTTGTTCCATTGTATATAGTCGTTGAATACTGGACCGGTGAAATTGTCCAGGGCCCAGTCCGTGGAGAGCAAGTATCCGCCTTGGATTACGAAGTTGCGTAGCTTTTGACAGGCAGCTCTCGGAATGTCGCCTGGGCAGTCGACTATTACTACTTTTGTTGATTCGAAAGGGAAGTCGGCAACCTTCCCGCCACCGATGCGTGTATGAGGAATTTGAAGCTTCGTCAATGTTTTTGATGAGTTGTCCCACTGACCTTTGATGACGACCACCGAGTCCTCTGAGTTGTTTTGAGCGCCCAGTGCGAACTTTGGATGCGTCGATTCAAGCCAGCCGCGAAAAGTAGCCGGTGGAATTGACTCGCTGCGCGGAACGCCCTCGGATAAGGTTGGAATTATTGAATCGACTTTCCCCGTCAGTGCCGGTCGTTGTTCGCCAACTGCGCTTGCCGAGCCATCAAGTCGTGTCACTGCACCCGACAACGACACGGTAGTTGCACCGGCTTTAGAATTCTGGTCAGAGGTGGCTTCCAGGCTTTCCGGTTGTGATTGGTCTTGCAATGGGCGGTTGAGGCGTAACCGTCTGTCAGGCGCAGGTGCAGGCGCGGCTTGCGCCGCAGTGTGAGCAGCTTTCTCGGCTGCAGACGGTGATTGCGCCTTTGCTGTCCGTAGGTTGGTCTTTTCAGCACAGTCACCATTCTCTGGTATAACAAACACCCACATCGAGGCTAGTGCCAAGGTTGCCACTACAGAAAGCGATTTAGTGCATGTCAATGGAAGTCTTCTCACAAATGTTCTGACGCCTTCTAAGTCAGGCGGTTCCCTCCTAACTTAAGCTGTACCACCAAGAACTGCAAGAGTCGGGGGTGGTAAGCTTTCCCTGTTGCACTTGGAGGACTTGCGCCGGTGAGAAAGATTTTGACAGCCATCTTTATCTTGGCAATGGCTAACTCGCCATTCACCGCTTTACCTTCTTCGGCTGACGAAGATAAGTCAGTATCATCCGGCGCGGCCAATCAGGCTCGAGAGTACTACTTCCTTCACGTCAATGGAAAGGGGATGCCGGTAAAGCATGTGCTCATCAACGGCGTCAATGTTCTCGGCGGGTCGGTCATCTCATTGACTATGCCGATTAACATCACAAAGGCATTAAAGTCCGGGCTTAACGATATGAAAGTCAAATTCGTAAGTCATGACAAAGAGGGGCTGATCACGATTGTTGAAAGACGGAAAGATGGACCCGAGAAGCACGAAGTCTTGCGAATGGCTCTGGAGCCGAATGCTAGCAACGGAGCGGAAGTCGAGAAAGAATTGGTTTTCAATGTAGACCCTGCTCCGGAGCCGCCTGAAAAGATCGAGCTTACACAAGATGACCGTCAGAAGCTGTTCGGACTTGTCGAGTCTTATTATGCGGCTTTGAAGAAGAAGAACCCATCGAAGCTGAGAGCACTTTATCAACCAGCTCTCACACAAGAGAAGCGAATCTTCCCTGAGGGCGCCGATTTCTTCAGCAAAGTCCTCGAAAAGGAAATTGTCCTGTTGAAGCGAAAAGACGTCAAAATGGGGTCCTTCGATAGCAATGAAATAATGCTGGAGCAGGAAGGTGACAAGATCAAAGCTCTTCGCAAGGATCGAAAGCCGATGATGGAGAGCAATGAAGTTGACGTAAACGTAGACACGATGTTGGCTGAAGTCCCATCTGGGCCTAAAAAAACGGCTAAATCGGCGTCATCCAAAATGAGTGCAAAACAAAGATTAGTCACCACCACGCTGCTATTCAAAAGAATTGACGGACAATGGCGAGTTGCGCTACCTCGAGGCGTTTAATCATATAATGGACCCTGGTTGCCTTGGTTGCAGGCCTTTGCTCAACTGCCCGGAATACGGGCTAGAGCGGTCCAAGATCCCGCGGCAGTCAGGTTCAACCTAGTGACTTTGTTTCGCGAGAATATTTGGTTTCCGAATGCGTATTCTGATCTTACTTGTCGTACTGGTTCTTTTGTCCATCACCGCTGGTGGTGGCGGAGCGTTTTATCTTTGGAAGCAACTGAACACTCCAGTTACTCATGAAAAAAGCCAATCGAATGTGGTGATTGAAAAGGGCGCTTCTACCGAGGTAATACTCGGGAAGCTGAAAGAGAACGGGATCATCAAAGATGATTTCCCCTTGCGATTCTATCTCAGGGTTAAACGCGGGCAGACTGTACTGAAGGCCGGCAATTACGTTTTCCCGACTCCTGTTTCTCCTATGGAGGTGCTGGACATCTTACAGAAAGGTGGCTCGCCGCATGACAAACTCACAGTCATAGAAGGATGGACGAGGTTCGATGTTGCAAAAGCGCTGAAGACTGTTCAGCTGTTCAAGCTCCGTTCCGATGCCGAAGCGCTTGCTCTTCTCGACGATACGAGCGGAATCTCGGACCTCGATCCCAGTGCCACCAATCTCGAAGGCTATCTCTTTCCTGATACGTACTTTGTCGAGTCCGATACCACCGCGAAGAGCATGGTATCGCAGATGGTGAAGCGATTCCGCTCTGTTTATGCTGATCAAATTGAAAAGGATGTTCCCTCCACCGGTCTGCCCTTGCATCAAATAGTCACGGTGGCGTCGATAATAGAAACGGAAGCAAAGCTCAGTCAAGAGAGACCAGTGGTAGCATCCGTGGTGTACAATCGAATCCGGCTTGGTATGCGGCTAAGTATGGATTCGACCATCGTTTATGCTTCGAAAATGGCGGGTAAATGGCGCGACGATGGAAAGGTCTACCAGAGTGATCTGGAGCGCGATTCACTTTATAACACGAGAAAGTATAAGGGTCTGCCACCGGGCCCTGTGAGCAATCCCGGTCTGAGCTCATTGTTTGCCGCGGTCCATCCGGCGGCGACCAATTACTTGTACTATGTTCGCAATCCCGACCGCGCGGATGGGGCGCACAACTATTACAGTAATGCCGCCGAGTTCGACAAAGGAGTCCTTGCGTTACGAAATTGGGAAAAGGTTCAACGAAAGAAAGGGCTTAGATAGTGAAGGCTCAAGAACTAAGGCAGGACTTGTCGGAACGCAACAAGCCGTTGCGTGATGATGTAAAAATGCTTGGCTTTGTATTGGGAGATACGATCAGGCGTCTCGAAGGCGAAGAAGTTCTTGCTAAAGTCGAGGACTTCAGAAGGATTTGCAAAGCCCTTCATTTCCTGCGCGACAATGACGAGGAAGGGCGTCGTCTTCGGAAAGAGTTGTCGGAGTTGATCGACAGTTTGGATCAAACAACGGCTAACAAAGTAATCAAAGCATTCCTCTGCTACTTCGACTTGATCAATATTGCCGAGCAAAATCATCGCTTGAGACGACAAGCTATTATGGAATCGAACTCGCCTGATACGGTTCGACCGGACTCCGTCAACGAGCTTTTCGCGAAGATATCCGACAGGGGGATCGAAGACGACAAGCTCCTTGCCACTCTCGACAATCTCGAC
This sequence comes from Candidatus Obscuribacterales bacterium, assembly GCA_019746975.1. Taxonomy (GTDB): domain Bacteria; phylum Cyanobacteriota; class Vampirovibrionia; order Obscuribacterales; family Obscuribacteraceae; genus JADYXR01. Next base: position 15,665 of record JAIERK010000067.1, on the reverse strand, counting down.
ATCGAGGTTGTATTCACGGCCCATCCAACTGAGATTACAAGGCGCACAATTCTGCTAAAGCAGTTGGAGATGGCCGGTTATCTCCATAGAAGGGATCATCCTCCTTTGACTCACGACGCCAGGCGCGAAATCGAAGAAGGTTTGCGTAATGTCGTTGAATCATTGTGGCTATCCGACCATATTATTTACTTCAAACCATCGGTGATGGATGAAGTTCGATATGGTCTCTACCTCTTCGAGACTGTCGTGATAGATGCGATTTTGAATGTTCATCAACAGATCGAGCAGAAATGCGAGGCTTTGGAACAGCAATTGGGTGTTGGTGTTACCGACGATACCGGTATCAGGAGAAGGACCTTCGCCACCTTCGGGAGTTGGATCGGTGGTGACCGTGACGGTAATCCATTCGTGACTCCGGATGTCACGGTTGAAGCGTTGAGCTATCAACGAAGGGTTATTTTGAAGCGTTACCTCAAAGAACTCGAGACCTTATTCAATCAACTTTCTCATTCGAGCAATGTACTGCCTTCCTCGAGAGAGCTCAATGCGTCTTTGTTGATCGATGGGCAGATTTATCCCCATATAGATTCCCGATTCGGCCCTCGCTATGGATTTGAGCCCTATCGGCTGAAGCTGCTCTACATCAGAGAGAAGCTCGAATGTACTCTTGGCGAACAACCGGGCGGTTATCTCGGACCGGACGAACTGCTGATTGATCTTGCTTTGATCAGGCAGTCGCTTGTTCAATCCAATTTTTCGCATTCGACCAGGGGCTTAGAACGACTGGTCTCCATGGTGAATGTGTTTGGATTCCACCTTGCTAAGCTCGATATCAGGCAGCATAGCGATAGACACACCAGCGCCCTCGACGAAGTTACGAAAAAGCTCGGTATCATCGAAGGTGGCTACGCCGCGATGGATGAAGAGAGGAAGCTGGATTGGCTTGCAGTTGAGATCGCTTCGACACGCCCGCTCTTCCCTCATGAATTACGATTTAGCACCAATACGAATGAGACCATAGAGACATTTCGCACGATGGCAAAATGCCAGGACCACCACGGTGTCAGTGCTGTTGATACCTACATCGTGAGTATGACCAAGTCTGTCAGCGATCTGTTCTCTATTCTGCTTTTTGCTAAGGAAGCCGGTTTTCTCGACAAAGAAAATTACCCAGCAAGAACAATAAGCATCGTCCCGCTCTTCGAGACGATAGGCGATCTGAAAGATGCACCGGAGCTTCTAGCGAGACTTTTGTCATTGCCGGTCTATAAATCTTATTTAGAGGCGCGCGGCAATCTGCAAGAAATAATGATCGGCTACTCAGATAGTGGCAAAGATGGTGGCATTGTCACCTCCAATTGGGAGCTGTATAAGGCTCAGAAGCGGCTTGTCGAGCTGGCTGATTCACGAGGAGTAAAGCTTAGACTCTTTCACGGAAGGGGCGGCACCATCGGCCGTGGTGGAGGACCGACCCACAGAGCCATTCTTGCGCAGCCACCAGGAACGGTCTCCGGACGAATAAAGATTACCGAACAGGGAGAAGTAATTAGCTCCAAGTATTCACTTCATGGAATTGCCGTACGCAACTTCGAACGCCTGGCGTGCGCGGTTATCGAATCTAGTCTAAGCGAGTCCGATAAGCGCAAAGAAGGAATCGATGAGCCGGAATGGCTCGACGTGATGCAGGAGATTTCCGATGCCTCTTATCGATTCTATCGATCGCTTGTGTTCGATGATCCGGATTTTCTCACGTTCTTTCAACAGGCCACCCCTATTAACGAAATAGCGAGGCTGCGCCTGGGCTCTCGACCGACTCGAAGAACCAGGGGCAGTTCGTCGATTCAGGACCTTCGAGCGATTCCGTGGGTATTCGCCTGGACGCAGAGCCGCTTCTTATTACCTGGCTGGTATGGTTTTGGTTCTGCAATCAAAGGACAGCTCGAACTACATGGAAAGGAGCGCCAGCAGCTCCTTTGCGAGCTCTACCGGCAATGGCCATTCTTCTCCGGATTAGTTAGCAAGGTCGAAACCGCTCTTTCTATTTCCGATATCAACATTGCTTCCTACTATGCTGACAATCTGGTAGAGGACCGTCGAGTTCTCGAGCACATTCTTGGTCGCATCAAGGAGGAGCACGTTCTCACTCGAGAGGCGATCCTGACTATAACCGAGCAGGACGTACTGCTCGAAAAAACAGAGTATCTCCGCCGTTCCATCGATTTACGCAATCCCTATGTCGATCCGCTGAGCTACCTACAAGTCCGGTACATCCAGGAATTGCGAAAGAGTATCAAGGCTAAAGGCGATGAAACTGAAGCCGCTCCTGGTTTATCCGCCACATTAGATCCGTTATTGGATACGGTATTGATGGCGATCAACGGCGTGGCCGAGGGACTTCAGAGTACAGGATAAAACTGAGTTGCCGCTTGGCTAAAATGTCCTATATCGTGGAAGATTAAATATGTACTTTTGGTGTTTATTTCAGTGTGCCGGGATTGAATAGCACGCGAGTCACCGGAATTTTTCCACAGAACGGATAGGTTTCCAGCGGTCGAGATGGCGCTCGAAAACCCAGAGCTGAAGGACGATTCGAAGCGCAATTCCACTGCGATCGGAATCGGCGCGATCATCAAAAATCGATATCAGGTGGTTGCCTATCTTGGTCGCGGTGGCATGAGCACGGTGTACAAGGCTCTCGATATGTCCACCGGTAAGACTGTAGCCCTTAAAATCCTGCATGCCGAGCTGCTTTCTGATACCACTCGAGTCCAACGATTCGAGCAAGAGGCTAAGACGTATCGCAATCTCCGACACGACCATATCGTCAAGACATACGATTTTTTCACGGATGAGACCAGTCGCTATTGTCTCGTGATGGAGTATCACGAAGGACGAAATTTGTCTGAGTTGTTGGCCGACTCGGGTCGTCTGACCGTTAGGCGTGCAATCAAAGTATTCTCGGAAATTTGTTCTGCACTTGACCATGCTCATTCTCAGGGGATAGTTCATCGAGATCTAAAACCTAGCAATATTGCTCTTGTCGAGAAAGACAGCGACGTCGATTTCGTGAAGGTTCTCGACTTTGGAATCGCTAAACTCATGCCTCGAGACGAAGAGACTCAGCTTGGTCTAACCCAAACCGGAGAGATCGTCGGAAGTCCGCTATACATGAGCCCAGAGCAGTGTATGGCTAAGCCAATCGATCATCGCAGCGACATCTATTCGCTGGGATGTTTGATGTATGAAGCGCTTACGGGACGACCTCCATTGATTGGCGGCAACGTCTACGAGACGTTTCACATGCAAACGAACGATCGACCTGCTCCACTCGGCGATGTGCGACCCGAGTTCAAAGGCGGAACACAATTCGAATTTATCATCTTCAAGTGTATGGCGAAGAATCCTCGTCATCGCTATCAAACAATGCTTGAACTGAGACAGGCCTTGGAACAAGTCGGTACCTACAGCGTCAAATCAGGCTTGAGCCAACTTGCCGAGTCGTTCAAACAGCGCCGGATCAAGGAGCGCGCCGCTAAAAGCAAAGGTATCCCTGCCGTAGTCGCTGCGGCGCTGACTGCCGTTGTGCTTGTTTTGGTTGGTGCGGTCTTTCATGATCGTATTCGCCAGATTATCATTCCTGCTGACCAACGATTCAAACACGCTATCGCCGAGTATCGCAAAGCATTCAATGCCGGCGAATACGAAACTGCCGATCAGGAAGCGCGCAGCGCGCTGCGAGTGGCGGATGAAGAGCGTCACGAGTGGCTGATTCCGGCTCTAACCAATGTGATCGATCTCGATAGAATTCGTGGGCGGATCAAAGATGCGGAAAAACTGAACGCGAGAATCGATCAAATCAATGACGGCAAAGTCAAAGCGATCGCGAAGAATGAAAAAACCACCTTCGCAAAGTTAAAGTCATCCGATCTCGAAAGCGACGAAGATGTGGAGAAGATCGAGGATTACTGTTTTCAACTGTGTGATCTAGCCCAGGTTTATAGTGACAGCAGGCGATATGCCGATGCGAAATCTTTGCTCAAACGAACGCTGCAGTTCGCCAAGCAATCGCTCGGAGCAAAGAGCCTCGTTGTCGCCGCTCTGGTCGACAACCTCGCGCTCCTTCGACTAAAGGACAATCTCGACGAGAAATATGACGATTTAGAACGACAACTACTTGATGCGGTGGAAAATAGAACCACCATTGCTGGTGGCGAGAGTACGGGGTTGATACGGACGCTCGAGGCTCTATCAGAGGTGCAGCGCCGCATGGGTAATTACGAGGATGCTCGCACGAATGCATTGAAAGCATTGAGCATCGCCCGTAATGCCTTTCGATCGTCTAGTGCGCAGGCGGCAGTAACGAAATGTCAGGTAGCTGAAGTCGATCTTTCGCGTGGCAAGCCCTCTGCCGCGGCGAGCATTGCTAGTACAGCATTGGCATCCATGGATGTGATGAAAGAGTCCGATGATTTGGAAGAGGCACGCTGTCATATCTTGCTGGGTGAAGCCAAAATCAAGAATCAAAAATTCTCCGATGCCTCGAGTGATCTGAACCAAGCTGAAGAGTTACTGAAAGAAGGCGCTGATAGTCAGGTTCTTCTTCTTGCTCGGGCTTATGTCGATCTTGCCGACATACAATCGCATCAAGCTAAACAGTCCCAAAATCAAGAAGGGTTTAAGTCAGCAGAGGGGCTATATAAGCGGGCTCTTGCATTAATGTATCGCTCGCCGGCCCGTGAGGAATCTGTCGTGTTGTCTGTTCTCGAAAAACTGAGGACTATCTACGAGCAGAGCAGCAGAGCTGGTGATTCGCTCGAGCTCTACAAAGTAGCCGAGTTGGTCGACAAAAGCACAGGTAAGAAAAAAGGAGTTGTCGAAGACCTGCGTCTAATCGGTTCTTATTTCCTCGATCAACGGAATCTTCCTGAAGCGACACGGAGTCTCGAGCAAGCGCTCTCAATCAGTCAGACGTTCTATGGACTAAATGGAAGTAACACTTGCGCTTTACTTGGACTGCTTGCCGATACCTACCTCAAAGATAAGAAACTCGATAAGGCGGCGCCACTGCTGTACGAAGCCAACCAAATCATCCGTTCGGAAAAATCTACCAATCCAATTCCACGAGAGGTCAAGGTTCAGGTTTTGTCGACCTATGTGAGGTACTTCGAGGCAACTGGCGACAAGGGCAAAGCAGAAGAGATTAAGAACGAACTCGACTCGGTCTAATTGTGTCCTATATCGGTGTTTCTCCCCGTTATCTCTGTAGATTTGCCATAATCTAGAAATCTCTGGATTTCCTTGTCTGATAATTTTGCATGCAACTGCTATTCACAACGCTGGCAATTTTGATCACGCTGCTCCTCACGGGTTGCGCTGCCTCCGAACCTCCTTCGCCGAATCTGGCGGAAGAAGGACAGACCAGTTCTGCCGAAGCCGGCATGAAGTGGGGATACATCGATTGGAAGGGTGGTGTTTTAATCGAGCCTAAATATACGAAAGCGCTGTCCTACTCTGAGGGGCTAGCTGCGGTCAAGGAGAATGGTAAGTGGGGATTTATCGACAAAACCGGTGCAGTAGCCATTCCTGCTCAATTTGCTGAAGCGGGGTCCTTCCATGATGGCATGGCACCGGCGCGTTCCGACAATTGGAAATGGGGCTACATCGACACCACCGGTAAGGTCGTGATCAAAGCTGAATATGACGATGCTAAGGAGTTTGCTAGCGGACTAGCACCGGTGAAGAAAGACAAGCTCTGGGGTTATGTTGATAAAACCGGCAACATGGCTATCGATTTGAAATTCGTTGATGCCAAGCCTTTTGGCGCAAGAGATCCGCTAGCTCCCGTTTTTATAATCGAGGAAAGTTACGATAAGGGCATCCTGAAGCAGTGGGGGTTCATTGATACCAAGGGTGCGATGAAGATTCTTCCATCTTTCACTACAGCAGAGCCTTTTGTCGATGGTGTTGCAGTTGTACAGAAAGGCGGGAAGTACGGTTACACCGACACGAACGGAAATTTCCAGGAGCGCGTCGAGTTGAGCGCGAAAGGCGCATTTACTGAAGGACTTGCCCCGGTGGACCAGCAAGGGAAATGGGGCTATGTGGACGACAAAGGCGAGACTGTGATAAAACCTCGCTTTGACGATGCGCAAAGCTTTTCTGAAGGTCGCGCTCTTGTGAAAATGAACATGAAGTACGGATACATCAGCAAGCGCGGCAAGCTGGTGATAAAACCGAAATACGCAGATGGATTGCCGTTCTCGGATGGTCGGGCCGCCGTGTGCGTTAACGCGGCAGAAGACGAATAGAAGTTTGTTGGCGTCAGGATGCGAAATCGTGGAAGTGTCGAGGTTTTCCGGAGTCTGAGCCGACTGGAACTAGAGTTGGTGCTGGTGGCGCTTCTGCGCTCGCTTCCACGGTCGTTTTAGGCTTTGTCTGTGCACGCTGGGGCGTCAGCGGTTGGCCCGGCTCTATCGATGATGTGAAGAAGCTGTCCGCGGCGACTGGTCCGCTCAATTCGGGCGGTTCGGACGGTACGCCATCGGTGTTACTGTTGTGAGGTTTTCCGAGTTGAGCGAACGCTGTCTGACCGGTCGCTAGTGACTGGGGGTGACTTGATGCGAACGATGGCATCCCCGACTGGTCCGGCGTTACTTGCATGATTGGGCTGGTCTCGACTGGCTTTGGAGTGGATTCGGCCTTGCTCATACGATCGGCCATCGTCTCGCTGGTCCAGTAGAATCGCAGAAACGCAGCGATGAAGCAGCCGACACCCAAAATCATGTAGCCGTCGCTCTTCATTACAAGAAGAATCGGCAGAACGATAACCAGGAAAGCGACCGTCCAGAACTGGATGACTGAAGTCCTGCGTGCTTCTTCAATTTTTTGAATCCAGAATGGGTGCATGGTTTGTTGCAGTTCCTCGAACTCTCTTGTTGGATCAGAGATAACGTCCACAAGATAACTTGTAAAGAGGTGAATTGGAAGGGGAATATTACGACATATCTAAGCTTGAGAAGGAAATAACCGTACTAACAGCGTTTCAATTTCAGGGTTTTTACCAGGACGAATTGCCGGCAGATCCAACAGAATGGAGATACCAATCGAGTTCATGATTTTGGAGAAACCCCTTGAATATTCAATTATTTGCGCCCTCCAGGCGAGTTCAAACGCCCGTTTCATTGCTTCTACTGGCGTTCTGTCTTACCAACTCGCAAGCTGCCTTTGCCGACGATCGGGCAGCCGTCCCAAAACCATTTGATGGACGAAAAACGGATATCGAAGCGCCTTTGAAAATGCTCATCAAGTCTGGTTCGAGTGGCGCACCTTCAGGTAGTTACGCCAGGCGTGACGATGTCTCTCGCCGTCCTGCAATTCCAGTAGATCGTTTTCGCGATATGAGAAAAACGATCACTGAGCAAGACATGAAGATTATTCTTCGATCGGATTCGTCAGGTTCCTTAGCCGTTCCTGTGCCGACACCGGTGTCCATGAAATCGTCCTCTGCACCCCGTTCTACGACACTGTCGGCAGTACCGACGATTGAAAATCGCAATATGAGTTTGACCGGACTGGTCTCATGGTGCCGCGATAGGAAAGAGGCACAGAGCCGATCTTCAAAATCTGGAAAACCGGTTTTTCTCTTTCACATGATGGGTAGACTCGACGATCGCTTTTGTTGAACGAACGCGAGACTTGCGAGAACCGTGCTGTTCTCGTCGCCGGATGTAGCTAATTTTATCAATGCAAACTTCGAGCCCGTCTGGGAGTCTGTCAGACCTGTACCGAAAATAACGATTGACTTCGGCAATGGTAAAAAGATGACGAGGACTGTCAACGGTAACATCGCCAGCTACATCTGTACTAGCGATGGATGCGTCGTGGACGTTATTCCAGGGATTTATGACGCCGATACCTATCTCGCCGATTTGCAAGATCTGAAGCAGCGATACAACGGACTTCCCATCGCCAGAGGTGATAGGGCGAATGTGCTCGCTAAGTACCATGCCTCAGCTAGACCTCGTGCCGTTGCACCTAGAGCGAGGACCGCCGACTACTACAAGCTTGCTTCTCCGCTTTTGGTTAAGGCGTTAAAGCCACGCTTGGCAGTCACCGACTGGACGAAGCAGGCTTTGCTGGACGACGTCACCTTCAACGAGAATGAAAGACGACCTCAGATTCATGCGTATCTGGCCGACCGTCCGCTTTCAAAGCCGGAGGATATTAAGAAGTGGTTGTATAGAGAGGTTCTGCACGCCGATCTCGATGATCCCTACCTGGGATTTGATAAGATTTTGTCGAAGAGCTACCCATTCGACGATGCCGGTGGTACTTAAATTTTGGAAAAACCGCTCTCCGTATGCACTTTGCTGATTCGTGGCGAAGTCCAGTTTCTTCCTCGAACCTTTCGGCTCGGCGTTGACGAGTCGTTTCGTCTCTTTCCTTAGCGTTGCGAACGAATCGAGAAGATACCTGCCGATAGGCTCCTCTAAAATACAGCCGCTTCGCATTTGTTGAGTATGTCTTCGTAGCCGAGCTTCAGAAGCCATCGTGATATTACCGGATCGATCTCCAAGAGTGAGCCGAGTATCTGCCGCTCAGGCTTTACGATGAACAAGCTAACTCGTCTTTGAAGCACGCCCGCGGTCAGATCTATTAGCTCAAACGCTTTGTCTATCTTGCCGCGAGTGCATCGGCCGTTATCTCCACAATCGGTCGTGGTCTCAGCCTGACTGATCTTCTTGCGTCTCTGCTTTTTCCCGATCTTATCGTTGCCGTTATTGTCGACTCGGTCTTCGAGCAAGCACCAGTTGCCGTTGGCGCTATTTTTGAGTCCGCCCACATCCAATATGCGATTGTGCTGTTTTACGTGTGCAATGCCGCTTCTGGCTGAATGATCGAAGACAATCTCCAGAAGTCTAGATACCAATTGTGTTATTGACGTGGGGCATGTGTCGACCGATTTGGGCTCGACGAGAACCGCATAGATTTCAGTCGCTCCCAGATTGATGGCTGCTTGAATCGGCGTGTTACGCACTAGTCCGCCATCTATCCAACACCCTTCTCCTTTCAGGCTTCTAGGAGGAAACAGCAATGGTATTGCTGATGATGCCATCAGTACATCGATTAGATCTTCCTGCGAATGAATCTCATCGCTGGTGATGACTTTTGTCCGCAATCCGCACAGGTCGGTCGTCACGAAGCCGACTTTGGATGGACCGGCCTTTAGTCGTTCTAAACTGATGCAGCTCCTGAGCAGTTGCTCTAGTGGAGCCGTATTAAGCAACCCGAGCTGTTGTCCGAATATTACTCTTCTTAGATGACCGGGATCGGGAAGTTTGTATACGTCATTAGAGCGAATCTTGAGCCACATGCTCTCCAGCATTTCCAGATCGTTTTGTCCCACTAGAGCGGCGTTGAGTGCTCCGATGCTGGTCCCGACTATCCAGTCAAAGTGAAAGTCACGCTCTGCACACGCTTTAGCCACGCCGGCTTCATAGGCACCGCGACCGCCGCCGCCTGATAGTACAAGTGCGCGGACCGGCTGAGTAGCGCTCCGTGTCTCTTTGGTGCTCATATTGTCTTGGCTGAGAACTCACTCCTTCGGAAAAACGGAGCCAGCCCGGCAATAAAGGCTCCATCTCTTACTTTACCGAAAAATTGAAAACTTGCAAATTATTACCTGCTGGCGGCGCTTGTTCGAGTTTGGAAGTCCTTCAACCAACTGTCCAGGGATGCGGAGCTGCGTTCGTTGAGCTTGACGTTGGAGCGTACGCGCTCGATTACTTTCCCAGATACTCGGTTGCCTGCCTTGATCGGGTGGGTCGAAAGGAATTGCTCGAGGTCTTTCGATTGTTCCGACGACACGAAGGAGGTCGCGCCTGTGACTATCCGGGGGAACAGGTGGACCGGATACATGGTCTCCATGTCCTTCCAATGTTGCTTCACGAAGGACCAGCCGACCTCCCTGCCGGCAGTAGTCTTCAGGAGTTTGAGCACTACATGCGGGGCGTCCTGTGTTTTGACTTTATCGCTGACAGCCAATTCCAGTGTGCGCTTCTGCAATTCTGGTTTTCTGAAGTATGCCAGTCCATACAAGTTGCGTAGTTTTGCTTCAGGGGTGGTGGCACGATCGTAGAGCCGCTTCATCTCCTCATATGTGTTGTCATCGCCGTTGTATGCCATTATCGCTACGATTGACTCGTAAAGGTTCGGATTGATCTCCTCAGGTTTCTCCTGATAGATATTCCAATATTTGCGGGCTTCTGCGATTGTGGCTGAATCTTGTCCGACAGTGCCCATGGCTGTTAGTACGTGGCTTCTCAAAAGCTGGGTCAGATCAGATTCGTCTTCCTGCGCCTCCCATCCTAGCTTGCGTGAAAGAGTGCCGAATCGGTCTTTTACGAAGAAGGCGAACGAGGCTCTAGAAGCTTGACCAACAAATAGATCTAGTGTATCAATCTGTGAGATCAAGAGTTCTACGACGGTAGGATCAGATTCGTCTCTATAGCTTGCAGTAAAATCCATATACTGACTGAGCGGCATGAGACCTGCTTCTACAAGTGCGAAGCAATCGTTGAGAATCTGATATCGTTCTCGAGGGGTCATGCTGATTTGTGCTTTCTTGCCCAAGTGCTCCAACATGTCCTGGGGATATTGGACCCGATAATAGCCATCAGCTCCGGCATTAGCTATGAATGGTTCCTTTGACGGTAGATGTTGAATCGCGGTCTTTTTACCGTCGAACAGGTAGCGAATCAGCTCCGACTCCGAAATCTTGGCTGGATCGTCGTTGAGGATCCGGCTGGTCATCGGAATTTGCCAGAGTTGAAGCTTTCTCGCTTTGGCGAGAGCGGATTTCTGCTCTTTCTTGCCTTCTAAATTCGGGGACACGCTAAAGTAATCCTGGGTCAGGTTGATCGAAGCCCCAGTGCCAGAGTCCGACTTTGACTTCGAGGTTCGAGTTTCAATTTTCACAAGTGGATAACCAGGAGAGTAAACCCATTCCTGCATGATGTCGGCCACAGGTTTGCCCGACATGGCTCCCAATGCATCCCAGAGTTGACTGGTTTGAGCGTTGCCGAATTGATTGTCTCGAATGTATTTCTGTATCCCTCTCATGTAAGTTTCTTCGCCCAGATATCGCTCCAGCATTCGAAGCACGGAAGCACCTTTCTCATAGGTAATTTCGTCGAACATCTCTTCAGCATCGGTTGGATTCTTCACTGGTGTGTAGATCGGCCTCGTCGACGATACGAGGGCATCGGAAGCGAGGGCGGCATCGCGATCGCGGACGAACAGGTCCCACGGGTGCCACTCTGGCTTGAACGAATTCATGGCTTTGACTGACATCCATGTGGCAAATGCTTCGTTGAGCCAGAGATCGTCCCACCATTTCATAGTGACCACGTCACCGAACCACATATGTGCCATCTCGTGAGCAATGATCGAAGCAACGTCCTGTTTTGTAGTGGTGGAGGCTGTCTTGTCATCTACGAGCAGTCTCGACTCACGAAAAGTTATGGCACCGAGATTTTCCATGGCGCCTGCCGCGAAGTCTGGAATTGCTATCATGTCCAGCTTTCTTAGTGGGTATGGTACACCAAAATAGCTTTCGAAGTATGGCAGCATCTTCTCTGCCGCGCCCCGAGCGAAAGTCCCTTCCTCTTTATGACCAGGTGTAGCCCAGACTCTGATCTCAACACCGTTGGCGTTCACCGGATCGGTGCTCTCGAAAGGACCGACGATAAGAGCGACCAGATACGTAGACATTTTTGGTGTCTCTACAAATGTAACCCGGCGCTTGTTACCGCGGCCTTCGACTTTGTCGAATTCGATTGGAGCATTGGAAATGGCAGTCAGGGCTGGATCGATCGCCAAAGTTATTTTGAAGGTTGCCTTCATGTCGGGTTCATCAAAGCAAGGAAAGACTTTCCTCGCGTCGGTCGCTTCTAACTGTGTGCAGGCAATTCTTTGTTGTTGGCCCTTTTCGTCATTGAATGTGGAAATGTAGAATCCTTCCAGCTTTTTGTTCAACCGCCCGCCGAATTTCAATCTCAATTCGTACTTGCCTGGCTTTAAACTCTCTGCGAACCGAAGAGCAACCTGTTGCTTTTCCTTGTCTTCGATCACGCGTTCCGCCGCCATCGATTTGCCATGATCTGCATCTGAAGAAGCAGTTATCTCTGTTTCGGCAATTTCTAAAGCAACTGAGTTGAGGACGATATCTTTCGTGCTCGTTGTTACCGTAAGAAAGATTGTTTCTTCACCACTGAATTGCTTGTTCTCCAGATCTGGTTCGATGAAAATGCGATACTTGTCCGGTGATACATTTCGTGGAAGCCGCACCGCTTCCCCGCTTGCAATCTCGCTTTTGCGGGAATTCTTGTTGGAAGTATTTTTGACGACGGCGCTCTTGGGCTTGTCGTTGTCTTCGGGACCATTCTCTTTTTCGCCTGCGATACTTGTTGAAGAGAATAAAAGCAGAATGGTACTTGCAATCATGGTCGATAGGAACGCTGTTCGAGCCTTTGTTATGTCCAACAGAAAAATGCGACGAGTTGACATCCTCTTCTCCCATATTACCAGCCAAAGATTCGTACAATCATACAAGAGAATTCGATCCTGTCGCTATTCTCTGCCGGGAGCACATTGCATCGATTTTCCATCATCTTATTGTTCGCTCGCGGCAAAAAGCGAATCGTACTCGATGCAGCTCATGCCGCGAGCTTTCAGCTTCTCTCTAATTTTGTCGGTGACCTCGCCTGAAAGACTTATGTATTTTCGTCTTCCACTGTCTTGCCACTACTACCATGCAGTAATTATTGAAAAGATGATCACGGGCTATTGAAAATCCAGTAAGGTGGAGCGGAGAAAGCGCTTTCAGACCGGTGATCGACACTTTCGTGCGTCTTATGGCGAGGTCTTGATGAGTTCTAATCTGAGAGATTGTCTTTATGCCACTATCTGTGACGGCACGTTCAGAGAAATTCAATTTTCTCAATCGAGGAAGTGGAAGCAAAATCTTCACTTCCTGACGCATTTTGTTCATCGGAAGTCGCTTAAAATGCCGGGTCGTATTAATAGGAAGGGGGCGGATTAATATTAATCCGCCGTTAAAAGCGCTACCATTTTTCTAAAAGTTTGATATTGTAGTGTTGTTACGAAGGGTCCTGGGAGAGCGAGAGGCTGTCCACTAAGAAGCTCAACCCCCCGTTTCAAAATCGACCCTTCAATCTCTCAAAGAATCGTCTGTACATACAAAGAAGCGAGGTCACAGATTGCGTGGTCCGCTAGGCTGCGTGCATATCTGCGCCAATAATAATGTTTCAAACTCTTGGACTACAAGAATTGTATTTGGGTTGCTTTGGAATGGGCTTTCTGATGGTCGCCGGATCTTTCCTACTTACCGGTGGGCGCCATAAAGTAGGGAATCATCGCGGTCCTCGTTTGACTCACATGCGCTCCGGTCATGGAGCGGGTCACTCTCATTCAGGCGCGAACAGCGCCCGTGTTGCTCGAGTAGCTGGTTCCAGAGGCAACGGTGTCAGGCATGGTGCATCGACCAGAGCCGGTCATGTGCGCGCTGGTGGACATGCAAAAACCGGCTCCGGTTCGCATGGACAGGCGCGTGGTGTAGCAGCAAAGGCAACCAGCGGCCACGGAGCCGACATATCCGGTGTCGCTCAGGAAGCCGGCTCGGAGCTTTTCATAAATGCATCGAGGGAGGTTGAGACCGAAAGCAATTTCACTGAGCAACTTTATTTCTTTGCAATGGGAGTTCTCAATCCGATGGCGCTCGCTCTTTTCATATTTTTTTTCGGCGCTTCCGGCTTGATCGTGACTAGATATTCGCCTGGATTAGGTGCAACCAGTGTGATTCCGGCGGGTGTGGCAGGCTTGCTGCTGACTATGGTCATACAGAATTGTCTGGGCTGGGTTGCGTCGAAACTCGAGAACTCAGTCGTTAACCTGTTGGACGATGCGATTGGCTCGGTAGGCGAAATTACCGTCTCGATTGCAACCGGTAAGACCGGTGAGGTTATGTTCGTATTGAATCAGGGACGGCGCAACTATGCCGCCAAAGCGCTTGATCCAGCGGCGGAAATCAAAAGAGGTACTAAAGTTCTAATCGTAGACAGAGAAGAAGACTTGATGTTCGTCCAGCCCTTCGACGAGCTGTATATTGACGAATCCGATCGATAGTAGATTTCAAATTAGTGAGGAGACAACGCTTGCTGATAGCGGCGCTTGCCTATGTTTTGCAAGGAGATCAATAAGATGGAAATTGTAGTTTATTTGCTGATAGCCGTTGTAGTCATTCTGGCATTTTCCACGATGTGTTCGTTGTATCAAAAATGCGGTCCCAATGAGGCGATGCTGATTTCAGGCGCAGTATCCGGTACGGCGCGACACAGATTCAAGGTCATACAGGGCGGAGGCACGGTGGTATTACCGTTGGTGCAGCGCAAAGATTTGCTTAGTTTGGAAGTAATGACTATCGATGTTCGGACAAACGCACCGATTATAACTATGAGCGGTGTCCCGATCTTTGTAGAGGGGGTCGCGCAGGTAAAGGTCAGAGGCGAGGCCGACGCGATCGCGACTGCTGCGGAACAGTTCCTCGGGAAAGACACTGATCAGATCGCCAATATTGCCCATGAGACCCTTGTCGGTCATCTGCGGGCGATACTCGGTACTATGGAGGTAGAAGAGCTGATCCTCAGCTTCGAAGCGTTCGCTCAAAAGGTCCAGGAAGTGTCTATCAATGATCTGGCGAAGATGGGTTTGACAGTGGTCTCCTTCACCATAAAAGAGATTCGTGATGAAGTCGGATACATAGACAACCTTGGCAGAGATCGTACTGCTGAGATAAAACGAAACGCAGACATCGGCGTGGCTAATAAGGCAAAAGAGACCTCCATCGCACAGGCGATCGCTCAATCAGAAACGGCGGTGGTACAAGCGGAGCGTGCTCAACAAGCAGCCAAAGCCAAGATTTTGGCGGAGACACAAATTGCTGAAGCAAACAAAACCATGGAAGTAAGCAAGGCCGCGTATCAATGTGAAATTGCCAAAAGTCAGGCGGTGAGCGATTTGGCTTACGAAATTGTGAAAGCGGAGACGGAGCAGAAGCTGATTGAAGAACGCCAAAAGATCAAGATCGTAGAAAATGAGAAAGAAGTTGAGCTGCAGAAAGTCGAGGTATTCCGTCGTCAGGTTATGCTGCAAGCTGAAGTGACGAAGCCGGCGGAAGCTGAGCAAAGCCGAATTAGGATATTGACATTGGCGGAGAAGGAAAAACGGCAGATGCTGGCTGAAGGAGATGCTCAGGCTGCGCGTACCAAAGCTATCGCAGAAGCTGAAGCGAGGCGCGCTCTGGCGCTAGCCGAAGCCGAGGCGATTCGGGCAAGGGGTCTGGCGGAAGCGGAGGTTATCGGTGCGAAAGGTCAGGCTGAGGCGGAAGCAATGCAGCTCAAGGCCCAGGCCCTTCGTATGTACAACGATGCAGCCTTATCATCGATGGTGATCGACAAGCTTCCGGAGATTGTTGAAGCAGCTGCTATGCCGCTATCCAAAATCGGCTCCATGACTGTACTGGCCACCGGTGGTGACAACGTCGGAGCCAGCCGGATCACCAACGATGTCTTGAATGTTGCTGCGCA
>JAIERK010000173.1 GCA_019746975.1 Candidatus Obscuribacterales bacterium | reverse complement strand
CCCTGGATCTCGTATCGAGTCGCAACGAAGGTAGCATCGCATTTGGTGCTTTTCGTGTCACTGCTCCGAACGCACACCGGCATATAGCGTGTTTGAATACGAAATTGGACGAGATGAAGGAATAGACGGCACTGCAGAAATCTCCAACTAGAAGGTTGGCGGTCTTGCTCGGTGCAGGCGAGACGCCGGCGCTCCAACCGTGCGTCTCCGGCAACGCCGGCGGTCTCGGTAGAGCGACCTCTCTAGCAGCATCGGATCTTCGGCAACTCTCCAGCGCTTGTCTGTATTTAACTAGCGGCGGTTATAGGTTTCGTTGCCTTGCTTCTCGATTAGCTCGCGTATGCGCTCAAGACGTGGCGGCAGTGTGTCACGGCCTAGTCGTTGTGACAGCCATGAGGTGGCGTTAACCGCTGCGGTGGCGGTAAAGAGCTTAGGTCTATCCTTGAACATGTGATACCAGTAGCTCATACGGAATGCTAACGATCGCTGATACAGCAGGTCGTAGATCATTTTATCGAATGCTTTGAGCAACACTTCCGACCGAGGTAACAGCGATTCGCTGTCTTTTCTGAACAAGGCGGAGCCGCGTTTGAAGTCAAAATTTGCGGTGGCGTACTGGTAGAGTTCAACAGTTTTTGCTGCCGTGATCTTTCTGTCATAGAGTGCTACTGCCCGTGCTCTAGCTTTCTCGCCATAGGATTTGCGCTTCGAATCGTCGTTGAGCAATTCGATAAGGGCGTTTGCTAGCGCGCTCACGTCTTGCGGTGCCACAATCGTACCTGATTCGCCGTTCACCACATATTCCTTCATGCCACCAGCGGAGGTGCCAACAAGGGCCGTGCCTGACGAAATTGCTTCCAGACAAGTGAGAGGTGCATTGTCGTATAGAGATGGCAATACGAATATATCTGCGGAGCGGAAATAGTCCGGCATTGAAGCATGTGGGACTGCGCCTGTAAAGACTACATGCTTACTGCAACCGTTCTTCTCAAGCTCTTTCTGCAATTCTGCGAGCACGGATTTTTGACCGCGTGCAGTTTTTGTATCATTGCCGACGAAATAGAATTTGACTGATGGCGACTTTTTCACGACCTCCGGTATGGCTTTCACCAGCTGGTAGACGCCTTTCCTCTCCTCCAGTCGTCCAACGAACATGACCTTCAAGTGACCGTCATCTGGCAGCGCCTTCGGACCTTCCGGCGAAAATCGATTGGTATCGATAAGTCCTCTAATTACAACCATCTCCTCAGGTCGAAAACCGATTGCACCGCTGACATAGTCGCCCAGGTCTTCACTTGGACTCGTAACGACGTCCGCATTGAGAAGCGTGATTTGCTCCAGTAACGCGAGAAACTGGTGGTCGAAAGCGTCGTCGATCAGGTGAAGCTTGTCGTCTATAAATTTGAAATGTGGTGTGTAGAGCCGCACTACAAGAGGGGTCGTCTTTGACAGCGAAAGAAACAGTCCCTCACCGAACATCTCTGGAACTTCCACAACATCGAAGCGTTTCTTGGTGTTTAATTCGAGAAATTTTGTATTCAATGCCCACAGGGCCTTCAATAAGCTGTGGCTGTAAGGCATCACCGAAAGAAGCATCTGGTACTTATCCAGGGAGTCATCAACTGCGACTCGATGAATAGGGACACCCTTATAATCGATTACCGACTCCGTCGAGTCTTTGGACAGTGATATCACTTCCACTTCTTGACCGATTTCTTTGAGCCCGAGCGCGAGATCATGCACAAAAGTACCGATTCCGCCCCAGCCGGTATCCGGTGGAAATTCTCTGGAAATAAGGCATATTCTCATAGTAGGCATAGTGTATCGAAAAAACGGCTCTGGTATGGCAACCGACCATGGGAATTTTTTCACGTGATTCGAGGTTTGGACCCAAGAAATTGCTGAATATGGTTTGATAGAAAAACCGTCTTGACGAGGATGCATATGAGCAAGAACGCTTTTGAGACGCTGGTGCTTCTAGTTCGCGGTTTTTTCCTTGTTTTTCGGTCAAGCCCCCTTATGACGATCGTGGTCATCATGGCGGGATTTCTTTGTGCGTTGGAGCCGGTTGCTCACCTGTGGATCATGAAGCTATTGATCGACAGGTTAACAAAGGTTGCGACTACCGGTTCAATTTTCGAGCTGTTGTTCAAAGCCTCCGAGTTTGTCTCGATAGGGATTCTAATGGGCGCGCAATTTGGGTTGTGGATTGGCTCCAGGTTGCTCAATGCAATTGAGAATTACTGCTCTACGAAGGCTCGTTACAATTTCGAGCTACATGTACAAACCGAGATCATGCGGAAATGCAGCGACCTCGATCTCGCCTTCTTTGAAAATTCAGCGAACCTCGACTCGCTAGACAAGGCTCTGAGAGGCTCGATGATGAGCGCGTGGAACCTCGTCTATATACTCTTTTCCATGATCAACTCGGCTTTCACTATGGTGGGATATCTGGCGGTGCTTTTCATGCTGCACTGGTTGGCGCCTATTATCGTGATAATCACCAGTGCACCACAAATGGTATCAAGCGCTCACTTCTCCAGAAAACACTGGAAGGTATTCAACGATAACTCGGCAGAGTCGCGACTGCGAGGATATCTAGCTTGGATTATGGGTGACAAGAACTATGCGAAGGAGATCAAGTTATTCAATCTGTCCGACTACATCATAGAGCGCTATCGCCACTTCAGCAAAAAAATTGTCGAGCAGGAGCTAAAGACTGAAAGACTGTCTCATGTGGTCAATTTTTTCCTCGGTGGTATCAGCAGTGTTGGAATGATCGGGATATGGACGTATGTGGTGGCAAAGACCTGTCTTCGTTTAATCTCGGTCGGAGACGCTTATCTCTACTTAGGAGCCGCCGAGAGCTCCAGGAGCTATCTGCTCAACTTCTTCTGGACTGGGGGACGCCTTTACGAGCAAATCTTGTTCTTGTCCGATCTATTTTTACTTCTCGATCGCAAACCTGATACTGTCGAGGGCGCACTCGCTGGAATGGCAGGCCCTGGGTCGCCACGCTCCGGATCTCTCCTTGCTCCAATAAAACTGCAGCGCGGGATCGAATTGAGAAATGTTAGTTTTCGCTATCCAGGCTCCGAGTCGAATGTACTCTCTGATCTGTCCGTTGTTATACCGGTAGGTTCGACTATCGCGATTGTCGGAAAGAACGGTGCTGGAAAGTCTACTCTGGTAAAGCTTTTGGTACGTCTCTACGATGCCGTGGAAGGCGAGATTCTAATCGATGGACGCAATATCAAGGAGTATGACCTCACGAGCCTCAGAAAAATGTATTCAGTAGTTTTTCAAGACTTTGTCACCTACTACCTGACATTGCGAGAGAATATAGGATTCGGCGATATCGAGAAAGTTCACGACAGCGCCCAGGTTATGTGGGCTGCAGAGAAAGCAGGAGCCGCTCACATTGTCGACAAGCTACCTCTCGGGTACGAGACATATCTGGCTCGTCAATATGGCGTGAATGAAGCTGCCGACCTCTCCGGTGGTGAATGGCAGAAGGTTGCGCTGGCACGATCTTTTATGCGGGAAGCACTAGTAGTGATACTGGACGAGCCGACTGCTTCTCTTGATGCATTTGCTGAATCGGAGCTCTTCGAGTCATTGGAAGAGTTGACCAGAGACAAGTTGTCCGTGATTATCTCTCATCGTTTTTCCACAGTTAAGGTAGCGAAACTAATTATTGTTCTCGACGAGGGCAAAATCGTCGAGTCTGGTTCTCATCAGGAACTCGTCGAGAAGGGCGGACTGTACGCGGAAATGTACGCCCAGCAAGCAGACCGATATAAGTAGGATCGGTTTGATCTGGTGCGTTTTTCGGATGGGTCCAACCACACGCCTTCGGCGTGCACGACAACGACGATAGCGAACGAGCAACTCCGACACTAGGAGATGTGGCGCACCAAATTTCGATGCTGGAGGAGAGCCGGCAGCGATCAGATAGTGCTGCTGATGGCTGATGAGCTCTAAACGGTCGTAGGGAGCTTGCTGTGGTCGCTCCGCTAGTGCGAGCCGGTGAGTTGTGCGTCACCAGTTGGATTGCTTTCGTTGGTGTCATCCACGCGTACGACTAGAACTGCGGCGACCAATAGACAGGCGCCTCCCATCATCACGACGTACAGAGGATCGTTGTGAAAGACATTCTTTACGAGGGGTTGAAAGGCAAGAGATGCAATGATTTCCGGAATGACAATGAAGAAGTTGAACACGCCCATGAATACACCCATTCGATTCGCTGGTAGCGCCGTAGACAAGATCGCGTATGGTATCGATAGGATGGAGGACCATGCAATACCAACTCCAATCATTGTCCACTGCAACGTGTTGGCATCAGTGATGAAGTAGGTCGAGAGCAGGCTCAGTCCGCCTAGCGTCAGTGCGATCGAATGGACCAACTTTCGGCTCGTCCTTTGAGCGATTTTTGGCAAGATAAATGCGACGAGGAAACAGACGATTGAGTAAACAGCGAAGCACCATCCGGCCCATTCAATGCCGCGATCGAACAGTTCCGATTGACTTGATGGTGCTTTGAACACATGATATGCACACATCAAACCGAAGTAGAGCCACATAGAAAACAGCCCCAACCAGGTGAACACCTGAACTAGAGCAAGTTGCTTCATTGTTGAAGGCATGCTTTTGATAGCCACCGGAATTTCTGCGAACACCTCTTTGAGGAGTCCGCCCAAACCTGGGTTCTCGCTGCGTTTTTTATTGAACTCGTCCATATCCTCCGGTGGGTATTCACTGGAGGTAAATACAGTCCAGAGTACGCAAAGCAAAAACATTGCCGCGCCGATTCTGAAGGAGTAAAGCACGGTAAGTGGTACCCCATTTGGTGCCGTACCGGTAACACCGAGTTCTCTAAATATTCTAGGCAACGCATTGGCCATTGTGGCGCCGATACCGATAAAGAAGCTCTGCATGATGAATCCAAGAGTGCGTTGTTCCTGAATCAATTTGTCGGCGACAAAGGCACGAAACGGTTCCATGCTTATATTGATGCAGGCGTCGAGCACCCAAAGCAAGCTCGCAGCAATCCAGAGCTCCGGAGACTCGGGCATAAAACACAAGGCTATGCTCGAAAGAATTGCACCCGTCAGAAAGTAGGGTCGGCGACGACCCAGTCGATTCCAGGTCCGATCACTCATCGCACCGATGATCGGTTGTACCAGAAGGCCTGTGACCGGACCAGCAAGCCAGAGGATTGGAATTTTGTCCGGATCCGCGCCGAGCTTAGTGTAGATTGCGCTCATATTGGCAAGTTGAAGACCCCAACCAAACTGAATTCCGAGAAAACCGAAATTCATATTCCATATCTGTAGAAGGTTGAGGCGCGACTTCATAAAACGACTCCAATCAACGACTAGTCTACCATTTGTGTCCGGTTGGCCGGCGGCAAGGGATTCGCCCCGCCTCGGGTCTGCCGTCGGGCGGCGGTCCGGACTTTTCTCGAGCGCCCCAGCTCTGGGCCCAGGTAATCTCGAGGTATCTGCATTCGTTCGCATATTGTTGTCTCGGTATTAGACCATCCTTGCGGCATCCGATAGCTCGATCCGATCGTGGCACCGGTTGCGGTATCAAACGTTATACTCGCCAGCCAACATATGCGATGTGAAAATTTGGTGTCATGATAGGAGCCATTGAACTGCCTATAATAAGATGGAATAATTGTCGATATCAGTTGCTACGGACGCGTCAGTGATACCAGATTCCGTCTCGTCCCAATCTAACGACGAAGAGACCTGCCAACGGGTTCACCCGACTTTTATTTTGGGATTTTCCACAATAATTCTGGGTTCGCTCTTGCTTGTCTCGTCGTTCTTCTGGTGTCAACGCCCATTACTGCAGTATCCTGATCAGTCCATGTATTTGGCGATGGCACAACTGTATGTGGACGGCTATAAGCCCTATGTCGACATGGTCGATTTCAATCCACCTCTGATTATGTATATCTGCCTCGCTCCTGCGCTGATGTCGAATCTTTTTCATATTCACATCATATTCGCATTCGCGATCTTCGTTCTGGCACTTACTTTGCTGAGTGTCATGGTTTGTGGCTATTTGATGTTCTCAAATCGGCACCGGGCGGAGGCATTTTTCTATTTGCCTATTCTCATGGTGTTTCTCTACTTGAGCAGCCAATTAATGATCGATTTTGGGCAGAGAGAGCATCTTCTCTTAATCACTTACTTGCCGTTCTTCATGATTCGCCATTTGCGCTGGAATGGTGTCGCAATCAACAAAGGGCTGGCGGTGTTTTGTGGTCTGTATGCCTCTATTTGCCTGATCCTAAAACCTCACTTTATTTTCATGGCTGCGGTTCCGGAGCTGGTTTATCTTATACAAAAACGCCAGTGGAAGTGCTTCTTGGCACCGGAGACATTTGCCTGCATTCCAATTGGTGTTATATATGGTGCTCACTTTTTATTTCTCGATAACGCTGTCAGAGACTCATTTTTTCAATTCGTACTTCCCCTCGTGAAAAATGGATACGATTACTACACGGTCTCTCCTCTGAAGACTATTGCAGATGTGGTGCGAGCAGAGGTCTACATTCTGAGTTTCTCATTCATACTGTCTATCGGAATGAGCCGTTATTGCCCTCTCATTGCTCCGATCGGAGCCTTCACTGCAGGCTCTCTTGTTGTGTACTTGGTGGCAGGACAGGACTGGCAACATCATTGGGTACCGGTGAGGTTCGGCATGTACAGCCTGCTGGCGTTGGAGGCAGCGGTTGTGATCCGATCGTTATGCTCGTACTCTGAACATGCTCGATTGCTTAACGTCTATATGGTATCGATACTGTTGACGGTGGCGACTCTTCTGTGGTCTGGGGCAAAGTGCTCTGAGATAAAGCGCAACGCCTCTGACGGACCACGCTTTGATTTGGCAACGATCGGATATTCAGGCGAATGTCCTCGCAACGATCTTGGTCCCTGGGTGTCGATCATTCAGAAGCATAGCGAAGTTGGCAAACCAGTGTTATTCATTTCTGATGCGCTCGGTCCGGGATATCCGGCGACGCTGCAGGCTTGCAGATTGCCGGCTTCTCGATATCTACACGGAATGCCTTTGATGATGGCAAAGCATCTTGCCTTTGAAAAACTCGGCGTTGACGATCGTCCGAAGTTCGAGCAGTTCTATCAGGACATAATTCGCAATTACGGAGCGGACATAGCTCGCACCAAGCCGACGTTGATTGTTATTAGGACTACGGCCATCCTTGAGCCACTGGAGAGAGCGGATTTTTTCAATAAATATCTACGTAATTACGAGAAAGTGAATAGCTTTGAAGGTCATTTTATCTACCGATTGAAATAACTATGATCAAAGATACGCGACGTCTGTACTACGCTGGGCTCATTCTCTTGAGCCTGATGTCGCTGGTCAATTTAATGACGAGAATGAAAGGAGTGCCGGCGGAAGTATCACTGCGACTGGAGTGTGCCAGGCTCATTCTGGACGGGAAAACTCCGTACCTGGACTTCTTCGTGCTTGATTCACCACTTGCCTTGTTTCTGTCTGCAGTACCTCTGAAATTTGCATCTTTACTTGGACTAGATGGTTTCAACATTCGCATCACTCTGGTCTTCGAATGGATAGTCTCAGTTGCCTCAGTTGGACTTTGCTCTCGCCTGATCCTGCGGAGAAAACGGCTTCGAAATTCCCTCTGGTGTCACACGTTGTTATTCACAATGTCAGTGTTGAACATCGGATGTGTTTATCAATTCGGTCAGCCAGAACACTACCTCATGCTGGGAATGACTCCCTATTTAGTGGCGCGCTGGTTAGAGTATTCGGGTAAGAAACTCGCACCCTGGGAATCAATCTTGTCCGGCGCATTCGGCGGACTAGTGACCTTGCTCGACCCATTTTTTGTGGCAGTTCCGTGCGCATTCGAATTTGCACTTTTGTCACATTTTATGCGGTTTTCAGTAAGGCTTTGCTCGCCATTGCTCTTTCTGATTCTTACCGCTTCAACTACCTATTCGATCATTGTATTTTTCAACCAATCAATGATGCATAACTATGGGTCTTACGTCCTTCCCTTGCTTATGATTGATAGACAAACTTTCGACATGAGGCTATACGGTTGGCGCTCCTGTCCAGACTCACGAGTGTTTATCTATCTTATGCTGCTAGCCAGTCTGTTGGTTTTGGCAATGAGGAAAAAGAATTCTCTGATAACACCGCTGGTAGTAGCTAGCTGGTTAGGTTTTGCCTATTTCGTGGCCGAATGCAAAGGTTACTTTTTCCAGGCGCTTCCTATGTTCTGGACTGCCAGTCTAGTGATCACTATATGTGGTGCCGTGTTATTAAAAGATTTGAACCGCTGGTCGCGCAGAAAGAAGTGGCTGGGCCTTAACCCGGTCGCGGTTGTAGGCGGTTGTACCGCAATCGCGACCTGCGGATTTGTTTTCGTAGAGCAGCTTGGTCAGGATGCAATCGCTTCTGCTCGTAAATTTTATGCAGTAACTGGAATTCGCGACGTCCCAGATTTTGTGGAGGTTGTGAGGAGGGAGCAGAAGTCGCATACAATGGCCGTTTTCAACAACAACGTCGCCCCTTGTTATCCCGCGATGACTTTGATGGAAAGAAGACCCGGCTCCAGAATTATGTGGTCCTTCTTCATTCCAATCCTCAACCGCGCCGGTCAACTGCCGAGGGTACCCAGGGCTGAAACCGAACGACTGTCGAAGTTTTACTACAAAATTTTGAAGGAAGATCTCGAAAACAAGCCTCCTGACCTGGTATTTTTCGAGCAAGGTATGGTGTGGGACACTCTGCAGCGTGAGGGACTGGCTACGATTGTCGAGACGCAATACAGCCAGTACGGTGAGGCTCTGTTTTACAGTCACAACTTTCCACCGCTCGAGTACTCAAATCCAAATTATCGGCTTTCAGTTTTCAAAAAGAGTAGCTCTGATTAGTTTTCGAGCGAAGTCACCTACGGATCACTTTCAACGTGGTACCTTGTTGACCTATGATCTGTGTTTGTGGTCGAGTGTGTATGAACCAGGATACGAGGGGTTACTGGTCTGTATCCGGTAGGGTACAGCTCATATTGCTTCGTATGATAACAGCACGTCCCTAATTCGGCCAAAATATGGGTAGGAGGTATAGGTGGCTTCGGCAATACATTCACTCGATTTCGTCAGGGACGATTAACAATGAGGCTAATCTCGACAATCCTATGTGCGCTATTGCTGAGCTGCTACAGCGTGACAGCGGGGCTGGCTCAAAACCCTGAAGCTTCGACGGCTACTTCGACCACTCCCGCGATCGACACAGCCAAGAGCAAGCCTGTCAACGATAAATGGGCAATCATTGTCGGGGTAAGCAAGTTTGGAAAAAGCGATATTCCTCAGCTTAAGTTTGCTGCCAAAGACGCTCGCGATTTTTATGACTATCTGATCAAGGAAGCCAATTTCAAGCCCGACCATGTGCGCCTGATTCTGGATGAGAAGGCGACGCGGCGGCGTATTTTATCTGAGCTCGATAACATGTTCCTCGGTCGGGTCGCGCGTCCTGATGATCTAATTGTCTTGTTTTTCTCCACTCATGGAAGCCCTGCCCAGTTGGATAAAATGGGGAAAAACTTCATAGTTGCTTATGATACCGAACCGAATGAATTGTTCGCGACAGGCATCGAGATGCAGGCTATGACAAAGGATCTGAAAGAACGCGTCGATGCGCAGCGGGTCTTGTTAGTGCTCGACGCGTGCCATAGTGGAGGTGTTTCGCCTGCGTCGAAGGGCATCACGCGAGTGGGAAATTTTGATACAGATACTCTGTCTATCGGCAGTGGACAAATGGTAATTTGCTCTAGCGAGCCCGATCAACAGTCTTGGGAATCGAAGCGCTATGACAACGGCGTGTTCACAAGACGCCTTCTGGAAGGGCTACGCGCCAAGGGCACGGCAACTCCTGTGGAGGATGCCTTCAATTCTGTCAACAATCTGGTTCAGGACGAGGTCAGACAAGATTATCCAGGACAACGTCAGAATCCCGTCATGAAAAGTAAGTGGACAGGCGATGGGCTGATACTCGCGGTGAGACCCACTGACCCCAGACCGATACCGAGTTCGGTACTAGAAGGTCTTGAACCGGACTCCACATCCTCGGTTCTCGATGTCGTTGCTCCGCGTTCGGCGCCAGTCGCGGCGCAATCGAAAGCAACACAAGCGGCTGTACCAGAGGTGTTAAAGCTCAATGTTGCCTATTTCTCCAACGAGCCCGACCCGCGCAAAGCCTATGAGTATGCCTGTCAGGCGTTCGCGACGCACAAGAGTAATCCCGAGTTTGGTTTCCGAAAAGCCAAGATCCAGATTCAGCTTGGAAAATGGGGAAGCGCCATGCAAGAGCTAAAGGGTATTATCGTGGATAACCCGAACGTGGCCGGTTATTATCTCGCGCGGGCGTACTGCTTTCATAAGATGAAGCAAGAGGGCAATGCGCAAGCTGACCTGGAAGCAGCGATTTTCAAAGATGTTTTCTTGCCAAAGAGAATCGAGTTCGAGGATTGAGAGGTTTTTTTTCGTGAACCGGTGTCTCTTGATCTCGGACTAGAAGTTGGTTGAACATGCTCTGTGCCCGAGACGCCGTTGGTGTTTTGAGTCTGTCCCTGTTCCAATGGGCGGAGGCTATCTGTTGAATAAGCCTGAAAGCGGAGACTATTTGTTGAATAAACCCGAGAAATAACAGGCGATCTTGTCCTTGAGCCCTTGCTTCTTGCGGTCATTGGGATCGGTGCGAAGGCGCTTTAGGCTTTGCGAGGTGTTGTTCTTGTCGTATTCGGATGCTGCTCTTACCATTGATTCGATCTCTCGAGTGATTGAGTCATCTCCGAGTTCTTTGCACAGGTCGAGGATTCCGCGAATCGTGCGAGTTGCTTCAGCGTGGTTGATTCCGAACGTAGCAATCTGGGAATCTAACAGATCAAGCGACAGATGAAGGGACTCTTCGTATCGTCCCTGCTCCTGGGCGATACTCGCGAGAGTTTTGAGAGCCAGTAGTGACACGGGATGTTGCGGTCCCATGGCTTCCATTGTTTCGCGTAAAAGCTTTTCGGATTTCGCGAAATCGCCGTTCTCAAGCGCGATCATCGCAACCGAGAAAAGACGATTGCCCTCCTGGTCGTTCATGGTTTACCCACCAAATCCATGACAGAGATGCCTTTCTTAACCTTGTCGAGGCGCTTCTGAGCAGCCGGCTGTTCCAGATAGTAAGGTTTCATTTTAGCGGGCACAAGGATTTTTCTCCACATCAATTCTCGAACGATCGGGAGATGTTCTATGCCGAACTTACCTAGAAAGAGCAAGTCGAGTTGAAGGCCGTTCTTGAGATGATCCAGCAATTCAGCTAGACCACGCAGGTAGACTACATCTTTAGTAAATCCTCCAGAGCGAAATACGCGCATGGTGACGGTAAATGCGACGTCGTCATTGAAATCATATTGAGTCATAAGGCGACCGCAAACTTCGACAAAATCGGCACCTTCGATGAGCCAGTGAACAGCAAGGACTCGGGCGGCAAGCGTCCGTAGTCTTCGATTGCTCAGCCCTCCTACGAGGTATTCGGCCAGTACTGCAAGCGATTCCTGAAGCTGATCGTAACCGGGCAGACCGGCGCTCATCTGTTTGAATGGTTGCAGGTGTCCGTTGTAGTTAGTCAGGATATGTGTTCCCACCTCATGGCTCAGGAGAGCCTCAGCGCGTCCTTCGAAAATCTTTCTGCCTTTACCGATGAGCAAGTTGCCTTGTGATACGAGAACACCAGGGATATCGTCGCGAATCTCCACCTTGCTCGCCAAATCCGGGCACTGAGCCCGGTAATAGTCAAGCTCGATCTCTGCGCGTTGAGCGAACTCCTCGGCAGTGAGCAATCGTTTTACCGATTCACCCTTGCTCCTTTCCGGTATGGAGGTGAGGATTTGCTCTGCCAGTTGAACCAGTTTTTTGTCCGGTCCATCGTAAAGTTGAAGACTGCAATAGAGAAACCGTTTTTTTCCACGCTCTGCCACCATTGTGATGCGACTATCGATATCCATCTGCTGATCGCGAAAGAGCTGAGCCAGAGTCGGATCTTCAATTCGCTCGACCGGAGCCTTGTACAACAATCGCTTTAGTGTGACTGGATCAAACGGCGCCGGATGATAGTTGAAGCGAGGTGCTTTCTCATAGCGGCGTCTTTTGAACTCTTCGAATGCTTCTTTGGAATTGGTTGGTGTCACCAACAGAAGAAAATCAACAATGTTACCCACTTCGGCGATAATTCGGTCAATCTGCCAGACGGAGTGGACGATACTCCGCCGCCCCAGGGACATGTAGTTGGGAGGGCAGATCGTTGTTTCCTTCTTCAGGAATTCAAAAAACGTTTTTTCAAGGACAGGGGAAAACTTCGCTTCGAGCTCTTTGAGCACGTTCGGATATGTGTGTTGACGCGCGCCGTTGCGATAAATTGGTGCAACTTCCAGACCGATAATATGTAGCCCGCTCTCGGAGACCTGTTGTGCAGACAATAATGGACGCATCCCAGGAGGCGCGACCTTGTCGGTCGGAGCCAGTGTGACGCTGCTTGCTCGATCTCCTATCTGGAGTAAGCTGAGCTGCTTTGCTAGAACTTGGAGGTAAGAGCTCACCGGCTGCGACTTCAAGTGTGATAAGCGAAACACTGAACGACCTAACGGTTCATGCTCACTTACAATAACCTCTGCGCCAGCCCAGATTTCGACAATTAAGAAGGTTCCGAAACAACTCGTCAATTCTTTCGAGACACGATCGATCAGATTCACCAGCCCTTCATAATCGCGCTTCTTAGAGGAAGCAATCAGGAAAGAGCCCCCTCCGGATACGAGTTGATCGGTACCCCAATCCTCCCACTGTGGCGGCTGTCTGTAGACGCACAGATACGGCAGTTGTTGTTCTATCAGTATCTGTCCCCAGGTTGGCAGCCTGCGCCGGAGCTTTCTTCCCTCGCGTAGCACATCGATGACCTCATCGATGAACTCTTTGTTTATTGACTTCTGCTCGGGCAAAATTCTCTCCGCACCAACGATTCAAGGAGATTGTACCCGGGTTGCCGAATCCGTTTAACGCATGAGGAAAAATGAGATATGATTACCGGGATTTCGTGTGGAGTGTGTGAGTTGACATTATCAACCCTTGTGGTCTGTAACGCAGGCGCAGACAAGTTGTCCGAGATTCAAGGTCTGGTCGGTTCTAATCCTGGTCTAGTACTTGTGGGCACGGTGACGATGAATGAATCTTTCGCGAAGGTTGAACAGTCAAAACCAAGCCTTGTATGGATAGAACTGACTCCGGATCCCGATGAAGGCGTCAAGCTTTTGGTTGGCTTGAAAGAACGTTATCCAGAAATTTATTACTTAGTAAGCAACGATGCGCTTGATGCCGATCTGGTTAAGATGACTATGCAGATGGGAGCTATAGATTTTCTGGACGCTCAGACATGGAAGGATCAGCTTCCTGATGTAGTGAGCCGAATCAAAATCAAGGAGAACGCGCAGATAGAAGCCCGTGAAAGGCAAGAAGCTGAGCGTTTGAAAATGAAAGAGGCGTTGGAACAGCAGCGTTCGTCCAATCCCACTGTTTCAAAGACGAACT
Source organism: Candidatus Obscuribacterales bacterium (assembly GCA_019746975.1). Classification (GTDB taxonomy): domain Bacteria; phylum Cyanobacteriota; class Vampirovibrionia; order Obscuribacterales; family Obscuribacteraceae; genus JADYXR01. The sequence continues at coordinate 16,539 of JAIERK010000173.1, read as the reverse complement.
TTCGTTCTATGAAAAGGATGGTCACGGATACCAAGGAGCTCGAGTCCAGAGCTGCTATGAATCTGACGCTCCTCCTTGTCTTAGCTGCTCTTGCTGCCGGCGTCCTTTTCTGGTTGAACCACTAAGTAAGCACCAAATATGGTGTCAGTCTGCGTCGCTGGTTTCCATTTCAATGGTGAAGAACTTTGAGTATTGGAGCGCCATTTTTGACTGTGTAAACGCACAGTACTGTGCAGAATTGCTTGACAACGCTCGTGTGATGACTTAGCATTTTGGTTGCTGTTGAGATATTTTGGTTTCTCCTACAGCGGCCCCCAGCTTCCCTTTGTTCTGAAACGATAGTTACTAAAACAAAATATATCCTGGTTGTGGAAGTGTTTCCGTTCTGTAGAACTTTCCTATTTGCCATCGTTGTTAGTGGCCATCCCTAACTAGGATTCGCGCCGATTTGGCTTTCATTTAGAGGTTGAGCATGCCGACGTCCGATCTATATGAGCATTACCGGTACTACCACAATGCCCAGTCAGAGTTCGAAAAGCGCCTGGCCGCAGAACGATTATCTAAGTACTTCGAGACCAAGCGTGTGAGCCTTCTGCCGAGCGACAGATGCAAGGCCGCGGCTGTCGCAGAGATGCTTGGGCGATGTCATTTTCAGTTCGATAGCTCGATTGATACCGAGTTCTATTTTCTAGAATCTATTCGTATATTCAGAACTCTTGGACTGGACGTGAAAGCAGCACAAGTGGCTGTTCAACTCGCCATGTTCTACCTGACACGAGATCGGCAGGTGGAAGCTCAGGAGATGCTCGAATATTTTGAAGAGCAACAACAGAAGCACTTCGGCGAGAATCACTTTCGTGCGCGCAACGCAAGCGAAATGTGCCTTACTGTTCAAGAAAAGCGTGACGAGATTGATGCGATAAGCCTTGTACCATCACCACTCAGCGTGGCGTCTTAGCTCAGTCTTTCGGGCGAAGAGTCTTGATGATTCCAGAAATTCTTCCTTGTGCTGACGCTTTCATGTGCGCCGCTTCATCTGGACGACCGGTCTCTTCCAGGAGTGCGGCGTACCTTTGAATAAGGTAAACAGCCTCTGAATCCATGGCGCCCTTCGTATGCTTGCGCACGCCAATGGCGCGCCTGTAAAGAGCCTCAGCTTCTTCAATTTTGCCGAGCTCATGGACTATGTCCGCCAGCTGTCCGGCGCTGTGACCAACCTCTTCACTGGTCTGTCCGTAGGTCTTTTCATGGATTTTTAAGATTTCTCTGCTCAGTGGTTCTGCTTCGGCGAAGCGATCGTTCTCGAAATAGAAAGAGGATAGGTGTTCTAGACCCTCGGCGAAGCGATTATGGAGTCGGCCATATCGCAACTTTCGTACTTCGTTGGCGCCCAAAAGATATTGTTCAGCCTCGTCTGCGCGACCCAGTCTTTGCATCAGGTCGGCGAGCATTTCCAGAATCATGAAGCGCCGCTTGTCTTCAGGAGGAAGGCTCTCAGTCTCTTGTCGAGCCTGATTTAACTCGACTTCCGCCTTGGCGAAGTCGCCTGCGGTTGCTGCTTCTTGCGCTCTAATTATGTAGTCTTCCCAAGACATGGATGTTCGCTGTCCAAAGGTGAGTCGGCTTGCACTTGCCATTATAGATTCTCGACAGCGATGGTTTGGTTAATCTGGAGTTTATCATCACAGATGCCTGTCTAATTCGTTCGAACGCGAACTTGTCAGGAGAGATTGTTTCAAGTATCAAGTATCGTAATAAGGTGGTTGCTTTATGTCATGAGGCTTTCTCGTCATAGCCGCAGTTTTCGAATTGCGGCGCTGAGCATCCGTTTGGTTGGCACTATGGGCAATGGCAATCACGAATCTTTCATGACAAGATGAAGCGAATTCAGTATGACCGCCCAGCTGTACGCTCTAATTTTTTCAATTGGTTTGTAGAAGATTTCGGATAGTGGTTTGGATACCAAAAATGAAACGAACACGTAGAGTCCGGAAACTGGCTCGCAACGAGATTGGTTCTCAGCTCGCTGAGTTTGGTCCCGCGTTATTGATATTGTTTGCTTCGGTGTTTTTCCCTTTGATTCTGCTTCTCGGCGTAGCGCTTAACTACAGCGCCGGCTACACACTCAACAACCTTCAGGTTCGTGAAGCCGCAGTCAGCAAAAGAACAGAAGCAGAGAGCGCTGTAGGCAATGTCAGGAAAAATATTCCGGACAGCTGGAAGGTCTCAGGTCTTGGTCAATTCGCTAACCTGGTCAGTGAGCCGGAGACGGCTGTCTCATACAAACCGGGACAGAAGGACGATCACGACAGGCAAGACATGATAGTGGTGGTGAAGACGACAATCAAACCTAGGCCCATTCTGCCGAACATGCCGTTCATGTCGGGGATTCCTGGATTGACGGGAGAGTCGGTTTTTACCTATGAAAATGAAGCGGTTATTGAAAACCCTGATGACGAAAAGGAGTAGTTGTCAGCAGGGTTCGTCTCCTTGCGTAGATCGCAAATGGAATCTAGCTTGACTGGCTCGCTGTCTTTGTTTGCAAACGACGTTTCGTTCTAGTTTATCTGTGCTTCTTGTGATCGTTCAGCCGAAATGCTCATTACGTCTAGTTAATCTCCCTAATTATTCAAATCACTCAGTTGATCGATTAGCAACCTGGAAGGTGCTATGACTGGAGCCGTAAAAATGAGTAATAGAAGAAACACTAGAAATCAAAAGGGTCAATGTTTTGTTGAAGTTATCTGCGGAATGTTCATTCTTATTCCGATGGCCTTATGCGCTCTTGATCTCGGAGTCTTAGTACTGGGCAATTCCGCCAACGATAGCCTTGCGAAGAATTGTGCTCGAGCTGCCGCGAATGCTCAATCGCAAGAGACGGCCAAAGCTGCTGCCGTCAAGGTTATCACTGCTTTCCCCTCGTCACCGCTCATTGAAAAAGTCGAGCTCGATACATCGAAGCTGAATTATGATGAGAAGGAAACGGTGACAACAGAAACGATCATCACTGTTCGACTTCCCGTCACTTTGCCGGGCACGGTTGAGCGAATCGCTTTCAGAGCGAGAGCCACTGAGCCTGTAGTCGGCGTTAGCGCCAACCCAATGTAGTTTTTTTCACAGTTTATCCCAACCGATAGCTCGAAAAACGGTCCGTTTCGTGGACCGTTTGATTTCGGATCACATTCTGCTGTACTCGAATACATACTGATTCTGTCAGGAATCAATCAACTGTGAGAACGTTCGCGGCTCTTCGATATCTGATATCCTTGCTCAACATCTGCGTTTTGAATTGCGGATTAAACAATGCATACAAGGCGTCCAATTGATCCTAATTTTGAAATAGCTAACCGTTAACTTTGGAAAACCAGGTCGTTTGAAGGAGAACAACATTGCGTACGAGAAAAGGAGCTGCACTGGGACTGGTCGCTGCGCTTGGCTTTGCTCTCGTACTGATTGCGATGGCCTTCTTTGTGATATCACTTTATTTTGGTGGCGCTCGTGAGACTAGGAATGCCACCGATGCTGGTGCCTTAAATGTGGGCAAGAAAAGCTTGACTGTAACTGTCAAATCCGAGGGCGGGGATGAAGATCAATTCAGTGATGTCGCCGATCACAATAATGAGTTTGGACTTTCGAATATAAATAGAGTCTGGGGTAAAGCACTTTGGACCGCGATTAATGCGGTTGATATACAGAAGCGAGGTGCGGAGAATGGCAGCACCAGCAGTCATTCGAGCAGCATGTACCAAGCCGCAAAGCAGATTAGCGATCGTTTGGCCGACAAACTCAACAAGCCAGACAATCTCTATCCCTTTTTCGAACAGGTCGCAACGATTAACTCGGTGAGGATGCTGGGCGAGACGGCTCGCGCCAAGGTGCAGCCCGGTAATAATTGGAAGTCTTCTCTCATGGAGAGGGCCGAAGAGAGCAATCTTGTGATCAATTCGGATCAACTGCCCGGCGTTGTAACTCTGAACACTCTAGGATCCGTAGCGGACAAAGGCGGTCATGACTGCTTGCCTGGATACAAAGGCGTCAACGTGTACGGCCGAGACTACTGGTTCGTGCCGTTCAAGTTCAATGAAAGACCGCGACTAGAGTCGAAAGATCATTTTACTCAGAATCAGCTCATATCGGCGGCATTGCCGGGGTGGTCCAATCCTGTGCCCAATGCCTTCTCGATTGAATCGAAGACTATTGGCGGCGCCACTGCGAACCAGCGTGCCATGTCGTATGTCAAAGCCAATCCGATGACAAATTACGATATGACGATTCCTCATGCTTTCATTCGAATCAAGTTTGTGAAAAACGACGTCAAATGGTTTTTGAATATGATTCCTTACCCTCCGGATTCGGATTATGGGTTCGGACCGGTTCCCGAGACTGTGAGCCGCTTTATTCCATACGTGCCTGGTTGCGGAACCGGGCAAGTCAGCACGCAAATGGCTAACGAATACATTCCGAACACCGTGTTCAAATGTATGTTTCCACTCCCGCAGCCGCAGCATCCCGATGTGCTCACAACGCTCCTTCAGCGATGCAGAGAGATTGACCCGAGTTACACGATGATAAAACTGACCGGCATTCTCAACGCCGCCATCGTCACAGGTGACGGCAACTACTTCATTGTGCCGGCGCCTGGAGGAAGCCTCGTTTGTGTGCCGGAGAGCGCCGTTACTAGTGTGGCACCGTGGATCAAGAAGTCTGCGGGACCAGATTCAGAGGAGACGACATTGGTCAACGAACTCTGGCCGCCGTATACATATCCTAACTACGTGACCGCCTGGACCGTCGAATGTGCGTCTTTGTTTGGTAGCACAGGGTACGGAGTATTTTCCTTCACCGATGCCGATGGCACCATATGCTGGTACCCTGGCACCGGATATGATGGCTTCCTGGGAGAACTCGTAATCGATCGTCAGACGAATGTTCGACTGTTTGGAGCGTGCAGTTGCGGGCTTTAGTCGTTTTTCAATCGCTATGTACCCTCGCTCAGAAAGAGCTCTCGATGCATCCAGGCGATCGGGCTTGGATTTAATATGGTGTGTGACCGCACGTCCATAGCAAATCGTTGAAGTCCTTCCACTAACACCACATTCACTGCAAGCTCGCAGGCAGAGCGCGATTATTAGCACTTCGGTATAGAAAACAGCCCGAAATTATCGCGTTTTTCTAATAGCGATCTAGATTATTAGCAGTTGAGTATAAAAAACGATTCGAAAATATACCGAATAGCTAATACCGCTCAAAACGCAGTCCGAGATACTTCCTCCGCTCCTTCAATCACGCCGCGGCTGCGGCGGGTGGCTCATCAAAGGATTCGTTGAACTTTTATCATGGCTTCTATGCGGGTGGCTCAAAGGATTCCTCGGACTTGGCTTCTGGTTGTGCCTTTTTGAATCGATCGATAAGTAGGCTCATACCTGATAGACCGTACAAGACCATTCCGAGAATAGGGAGTCCTTTTATACCGGACCAGAGGCAGAGGTTCTCCGTCAGCCCTCCGAAGGCGACTCCAAGAAGGTTGGCAGACAAAAGCTCGACTGGTCGCGTTGTATTGCGGAAGCATGTTGAGAAGGTCATGCTTCCAAATAGAATTGGGCAACAGGCAAACAGCGCCGCTAAGGAAGATACCACTAATGGTGGCATATTCGTTTGCTCAGGAACCTTCCAAAAATAATCCAGAAAGAGGCAAAGGAAGAGTCCTGCATAGAGCACGCCCAGAGGTATGCGTTTTGTTCTCATGACGATCAGGTTGGCTACGAATGCCAGCACCAGAATGGTCAGGATAACGATCGAACTGACCAGCCAGGTTGCCCCGAACAAAAGTGAGAGCTGCGTTATAGATTTCGTCTCGATAAGCATAAAGGCGTTGCCGAGAAAGAACATGTTGCCCCACTCTCCGGGCGTAATTCCACTCGAAGCTTTCTTCTGAGCGGTGAGGACCGTCAAGAGGGTGGGCACCACTACTGATATCAGTAGGATCGAAAAATATAGTATCAATCCGCCAGAGTGAAAACTCGTATAAAGGAACGGCCAATCGTCGGAAGATGGCTTTGTATCGATAACTTCGCCTTTGGGTGGCCACGGTCTGAGCAGCGGATTTATCTCCGTGACTTTCGCCACGTCGACGGCATCGGCGCCTGGACCGAAGATATATCTTACGCTGGACCATTTGTCGTCGACGAAGGTTATTGGAGGTTTGCCGTCGTTGGCTGCTTCAATGGCTTTGTATATGCGTCTTGTGATAATGCTCTCTGGTCCGGTCGCAAAGGACAGAATCACTACACCCGTTGGTTTGCAAACTCGGATCGCGGACTTCATCGACTCTATCGTATACACGAAGTTGTCGACTCGAAGAAAGGAAGATGTGTTGATGGTGCAACCGGGATCCAGATCAGCAAAGACCACTAGATCATATTTGTTTTTGGTATAGCGAAGAAAGGTCCTCGCATCTTCGTTGTACACATGCGCTCGCGGATCTTTCCACGGTCTGTTCGGATGTAGATCCCGACCGAATGTTGCAATAATCGGATCGATCTCGACTGCGTCTACTTTCTTGGCGCCTTTTACTAAACCGTATGCAGCATCGTTGCCGGATCCGGCACCGAGAACCAATACCTCGTCGATGCAAGGTGCCACCGCAAATGGTGTCTTTGTTCTCCAGTAGTAATCCTGGATGGTTTCGTCCTGCTTGGTGACAGGCTTCTTGGCGAGAAATTCCTTTTCTTTGCTTTCGTCTACGATCAGCAGACCAGTGTGAAAATAGAAGTTGTTGGAGTTGATGACGAAACTGCCCGGACCAATAATGGTGGTGTCTTCTGCCTTCACCTGCACTACATCCAACTTGCTGTACGGAGACCAGTGGCTGTTCAGGCCGGTGACGCATGAGAGCGCTGCAAAGGCTACCACTGCAGCTGCAAATCGCCAATTATGTGATACGAGGTAGACCGGTGGCAAGAAAAGAAGCAGCCATGCCCAGGGACCAAGACTGAGCCACGAGCTCAATGCAATGGCCAGGGTACCTGCGATGCTTCCGAGCAAATTGACAGAGTAGGCAGAAAGGGGCGGATGCTTTGCAAACTCACTGCCTATCAAAACGCCGAGCCGGCGAAAGACGACGAAAATACAGGAGATTAGCAGGAAGAGGACCGATACGGCCTGCGCAATTGAGAATGAGCCGGCGTTTTCAAAACGCAAACTCAGTTTTTCAAGACCAATCGTGGTTGAAAATATGGCGCAAACTAATAATGTTGTTATCGCAATGAAGATTAATCCTATGCTGTCGAGTCTGGATCTTTTACCTGATTGCGCACCTTGCGCGATCATTCCGGATGATGTCGACACAAGCGCTACCATCACGATCAAGTTAGGAAAAATTCTGACGACAGCGAGCTCACAACTGAGCCAGCGGATACACAAAATCTCGCCGTATAGCAGGAGAAAACTTAGCCAGAACAGGCGTTTTAGACTGCCGGAATCATTTACAGACTGAGTCAGAAAGCCCCCAAATGTTTGATCTATATGGACCTTTTACCCCAACAGATTCAGACACCTTTCATGTCAGGTGTTTGAACTCCTATTATTACGTCCCGTGTAACGATAAGCTTAGATTATGAGCCGGTGAATCTGTCTGATGGCTATCTTTATACTGATGAGCGCGAGGGAGATTGTAAGATGCCAAGTGTCGCGAAAGAGATGTTCGTCAAAGACTCACAACTAAGCGAGCCGCTCACTAAAGAGCAGCTCACTCGCATCGACGCGTACTGGAGAGCAGCCAACTATCTCTCGGTCGGACAGATTTATTTGATGGATAACCCGCTGCTTAAGCATCCTTTGAAAATTGAGCATGTAAAACCTCGCCTTCTGGGTCATTGGGGAACCACTCCTGGACTCAATTTCATGTACGCACATCTGAATAGAATGATCACGGCTCATGACCTGAACATGATATTCATCACCGGTCCCGGTCATGGCGGACCCGCTCTGGTGGCTAATACCTATCTCGAAGGCTCGTGGTCTGACCAGTACCACTCCGTCGGGCAGGATGAAGAGGGAATGCAACAACTGTTCAAGCAGTTCTCTTTTCCTGGTGGAATTCCAAGTCATGTCGCAGCCGAGGTCCCCGGCTCGATTCATGAAGGCGGGGAATTGGGGTACTGCCTGGCGCACGCGTATGGTGCGGTGCTCGACAATCCTGATTTGATCGTCGCCTGCGTTGTCGGAGATGGCGAGGCTGAGACTGGACCGCTAGCCACTAGCTGGCACTCCAACAAGTTCGTCAATCCAGAGCGCGATGGGATTGTTCTTCCAATCCTGCATCTTAATGGTTACAAAATTGCCAATCCGGCGTTTCTCGCTAGGCTCAGCAAGGAAGAACTATCGGACCTGTTTCGGGGTTACGGTTATGAGCCCTACTTCGTGGAGGGCGATCAGCCTGAGCGCATGCACCAATTGATGGCGGCCACGCTCGACGCGGTATTTACGGACATTCGACAAATTCAGGATCAGGCGCGCAATTCAGATGACTTCCATCGGCCGCGGTATCCAATGATTATCTTTATTTCGCCGAAAGGATGGACCGGTCCCAAGGAGGTCGACGGTGAAAAGATTGAAGGTACTCATCGATCGCATCAGGTTCCACTGGCTGGTATTCAACAAGACAAGAAGCATTTAAAAGAACTGGAAAAATGGATGAAAAGCTACAGACCGGAAGAGCTTTTCGACAATTCAGGAAAGCTCAAGTCTGAGTTGGCTGCGCTCGCCCCGACTGGAAATCGGCGGATGGGATCGAACCCCCACGCAAACGGTGGGCTCCTTCTCAAAGACTTGCGTCTTCCCGATTACCGTCACTATGCTGTTGAGGTAAGCAAGCCTGGACATGCCACCGCAGAAGCCACCGGTGCACTGGGCAAATTTTTGCGGGATATTCTCAAGAAAAATGATGATCGCAAAAATTTCAGAATAATGGGACCTGATGAAACTAAGTCGAATCGCCTGGGGGCTGTGTTTGAGGTCACCGATAGGGTATTTCTCGGTGAGATTTTTGCATCGGACGATCATCTGAGCGATGACGGTCGTGTGATGGAAGTCTTGAGCGAGCATCTTTGCCAGGGATGGCTGGAAGGATATCTGCTCACCGGTCGACACGGTTTCTTCTCATGTTATGAAGCCTTTATCCATATCATTGATTCGATGTTCAATCAACACGCAAAATGGCTCAAGGTCACAAGAGATATCACCTGGAGAAGACCAATTGCCTCTCTCAACTACCTGCTCACATCACACGTGTGGCGTCAGGATCACAATGGCTTTAGCCACCAAGATCCTGGATTTATTGATCATGCAGTAAATAAGAAGGCCGAATTGATAAGGGTCTACCTGCCACCAGATGCGAATACGCTGCTCTGCATAGCGGACCAATGTTTGCGCAGCCGGAATCTCATCAACATTATCGTAGCCGGAAAACAACCTGCTCCTCAATGGCTCAACATGGACGCCGCCGTCAAACATTGCGCCCAGGGCATTGGTATCTGGGACTGGGCAAGCAACGATCAAGATGGCGAGCCTGATGTCGTCATGGCTTGCGCAGGGGATGTGCCTACTCTGGAGACGCTCGCAGCAGTTGAAATTCTGCGGCGTAACATTCCTGACTTGAAAATACGTGTCGTAAATGTAGTTGATCTCATGACTTTGCAGCCGCGAACGGAGCATCCGCATGGATTGACGGATCACCAGTTCGACGCGATATTCACGACGAACAAACCGATAATCTTTGCCTATCATGGTTATCCATGGCTAATTCATAGATTGACTTATCGGCGCAACAACCATGAGAACCTCCATGTGCGCGGATATAAGGAGGAAGGCACCACTACAACACCATTCGACATGGTGGTCATGAACGACCTGGATCGCTTCCATCTCGTGCAAGATGTTATCGATCGGGTGCCGCAGCTTCAGCACAGGGCTGCCCGAGCCCGTCAGATGGTGCGTGACAAACTAATCGATCATAAGCAGTATATTCGTGAGCATGGTCAGGATATGCCGGAAATTCTCAACTGGCGTTGGTCGGGTTGATGACTTGGTGAATGGTCATATCCTTATCTTGAACAGCGGCTCTTCGAGTCTGAAGTTCTCCGTATTTGACTGCGATAAAGACTTATCGCTAGTCGGATCTGGAAGTTTAGCCGGAATAAGAACTGACGATGGGCGTTTTTCAGCTGACTGGAATCATAAGCGCACAGTAGACGATGTCTCTTTCGAGAATCACGAGAAGGCGCTTGCGCATTTGTTAGGCTATTTAGAAGACAAGCTGGATCCGGATAGGCTGATTTCTGTCGGGCATCGACTCGTGCACGGTGGCACGAAGTTCGTGAAGCCATTGTTGATAGACGATTCGGTTGTAGCGCAGCTGGAGCAACTGTCCCGATTTGCACCGCTGCATCTGCCGCCAGCGCTCTCTACTGTCAAATCGGCTCGTCTGAAGTTCTCAACCGCAAAACACATTGCCTGCTTCGACACGAGTTTTCATCGCACTATGCCGATGGTGGCAAAGGTGCTACCGATCTCTAAGTCACTTTTCGACGAAGGTGTCGAGAAGTTCGGCTTTCATGGCTTGTCCTACGAATTCGTGGTGTCGGAATTGCCCAGGTTCGGTAGACAAATGGCCGAAGGAAAGGTGTTGATCGCTCATCTCGGAAATGGCTGCAGTATAGTTGCTCTCGACGGTGGGAAAAGCGTCGATACGACTATGGGCTTTTCTCCTGCGGGTGGTCTAGTTATGGGCACCAGGACTGGTGACATCGACCCCGGTCTAGTAAGCTATTTCGCCAGTGAAAAAGGTGTGTCTGCCGATCAATTCGTCAAGCTCGTCAACAAAGAGTCTGGGCTATTGGGTTTGTCGGGGATCAGCTCGGACATGCAGGAGTTGCTTGAGGAAGAACAAAGCAGCTCGGACGCCAGACTTGCGATAGACATATTTTGCTATCACGTCAGAAAGCACATCGGTGCACTGTCGGCAGTGCTTGGTGGTCTGGACGCCCTGGTCTTCACAGGTGGTATCGGCGAGAATTCCTCCTCTATCAGAAGCAGAATCTGTCAGCCTCTGGGATACCTGGGCATTGAGCTGGACAATGGCTTGAATGAGAGTGTAAATGGGTCTAAAGAAATCAGTTGGCAAGGAGCGCGCACGAAAACTTTTGTAGTCAAAACAAACGAAGAGATGATGATTGCAACCCATTGTCTGGCCCTGATTCAGGGACATTGATTAAAATATTGCCGTGACGATTATGTGTTTAGCCAGTGAAATTGCGGTTAATATCCAGAGCTTCACTGAATTGCATATCAGTAGTAAGCTGGCGAACTGCGGCAGTATTTGGTGCCACGCTTTAAGCGGCTACCTTCGGATACTTCTCCAGACTCGCAATATCCAAAGCGTAATATCAAAGATGGTATCAAACCGTTTCGTAGATGATTAAGCAAATATTGTTTTTGCCAACTTTTGTGGGTGGCGTCTATACTTAGCATAGGGTGCCGGGCCGGTCTAGTGGTCACGGTGGACAAATGCAAAGCGGCAATGCTTTTTCCTCGCCTGTATCGTCCCCATAAGATCTGAGAGATTCAATGCGACTATTCAAATTAGCTACTATCGTCGGACTTGGAATTGTTTTCGGCGTGGCAATCTACCTGAGTCAGACCCTGTTTGCCTCGACCCCTCAAAAATTGGCTGCCAACAACGTCGAAGAGAGCGAATTGCCTCCGCATGATGCCGTCGTGCTCGAGAATCTGCATAGGGCAATTCCGTTGTCTCGGCATGCGGAAAGCAAGACAGAATCGCATCATCACGCGGAAAGCGCTCATCAAGTCGCTGCCAATGAGTCGTCCCAATTTCCTTCTGACGCAGCCAACAATCATCAAGGTTCGACCGACGCGACTTCGAGTTTAGCTGAAGAAGACGCGTCGTCGCAGATCAGACCGGATTTTCCATCGGCTCCATCTGCAGTAGCCACGCCCGCGAGTGTGGCACCGTCAGCAGCACCAGCCGGAGGGGCCAACCCTCATGTGCAATTTGCCATGACGGATACCAATTCAAATACTCCGCGCACGAAGACAATCGTCGATCGATGAAAAATAAGATTCCAAAAAAACACCTCGGGCAATACTGTCCGAGGTGGATGTGCGTTAAGAAACTTTGTATGTGTCTCTCAGGCTTTTACTTTTACAGTGCTAGCTTGAGGTCCATCGACACCCAGTTGTTCTACATAGGTGACTTCGGTGCCTACTTCCAATCGGTCGAATTTATCGTTGACTACGCTGTTGGAGTGAAAGTAGATTTCGCGACCATCGATTGTTTCTAGAAATCCATAGCCGTCATTGGAAAATAGCTGTGTAATACGAGCTGCGGGTTGTGGCTGTTCATGCAGTTTCACATGTCCGCGTCGCTTCCTTGCGTAATCCTCCAATTGCCGTTTTGCTGCCTCTAGAGCATCCTTGAATGCGATGAGAGCAACTTCAGAGCTGCCATTCGAACCGCTGGCGGTTCGGTTCACTACAATTTTTTTCTCGGGGACTGCGATGTCAATCGTGACCCCATGTTCATTTCCCTTAGAATGATGCTTGTGCGGTATCTCAACCGTAACGCGACAGCTCGTGATTCGGTCGTACACCTTATCTAGTTTTTCCGTTTTGTCCAGGATCTGGGTCTCAATCAGATCCGAGCGTTCCATGTTTCTGAAGACAATCTGAATCGGAACTTTCATTGGGCAGGTCTCCTCTACCTTTTGTTGCAACATAGCTCACTACTAATCTCATCATGCGTATACTGACAAGAAGGTTTTTCTATTTCGTCTGTTGCCGTCGTTCTCCTTTCAAACAGCAACAACCAACCTCCATGCTTCGTTTAGATCTAGAAGCAAAAAGATTAGTGAAAGGATATTAGTTTAACCATCAGCACCTCAAACCGTAGAACCATCATAAAGATGAACCTTAAGTCACAGTGCTTGAATGTTAGTATCTTTATCGCGCATGCACTGGTGAGGCCTGTAGTAGCAGAACGGTCATTGAGTTGGCGCAATTATGCCTCTTCGCCGCCTCAGACTTTGTATGCCCGGCTCCCCAACTGTTTAATCCGGGGAAGTTGTGGTTTTCCCCACATAGGGTATTAAATCTGTAGATCCCCAGCAGTAGACCATTGAGATGTGCCAGGAGACAAACAACTGTATTGACCGGCTTTCGCTATATATGATCGTGATTCCGTTTATTCTTGGCGGAATCGCATTTTCGATCCTCGGATTAAACTACCTGGATACGCTTCCTGTGAAATTAGTCGGTGCTCTGGACCGAGCGTATACTATATTTGTGGCCTTCGTCGATATGGGAAGTTTCTGCGCGGTCGTTTGCGTCACGTCGCTTTCGCTGGTTAGGAAGTTTGTTCATCTATTCAGACGACTTTGGCGGGCGTGGATGCAACATGGGACAGCCGTTGTTTAAGCGCTCCTTATGCGTCTTTTGAGAGCTATCCTACGCGTTTCGGTGCTATGAGCGCTTGTGGTTTTAAATTGATTCGATCCCTGTTCGTCCGTGCAATCGCCGCGATTTATCTATCTGCGTTTCTGTCGATCAACAGTCAGATTGTGGCGTTATACGGGCAGCAGGGCATTTCTCCAGTGACTAAACTGCTGGAGCCGGCCGTTGGAGAGCCTATCCTTCCTCTGTTTTTGAGCTATCCGACAGTGTTTTGGTTCAACTCGTCGGATGCTGCCTTGACCGTTGTCGCGATAGTAGGAGCGTTCGCGTCCTTGCTGGCGCTTTTCGGCGTTCTTTGCGGACCATCACTTTTGGTAGCGTGGTTTTTCTATCTTTCTATCGTTACTGTCGGACAGGAATTCATGTCATTTCAGTGGGATATCTTACTGTTGGAAACCGGCTTTTTATCTATATTTTTCGCGTCATGGCGACCTTTCGACTATCTGGTATCCACGCGCAAGGCTTTTCAGCGGATGGCAGATTCGTGCGAGCCGTCTATAGTCATGATCTGGCTCTATCGCTTGCTCTTGTTTCGACTGATGTTTGAATCTGGCCTTGTAAAACTACTAAGTGGTGATCAGACATGGCGAAATCTCACTGCTATGACGTATCACTTTGAGACTCAACCCTTGCCGACTCCCATAGGCTGGCTTGCACAGCAGTTGCCAAACGTCCTGTTGATGGCGACTACGGTGTCCGTATTTTTTATCGAACTGGTTGTTCCGTTCTTAATTTTCGCACCGCGGAAGGTGCGCGCCATTTCTGGATGTTTTTTGATCTTCCTGCAGATTCTCATTTTGTTGACCGGTAGTTATTGTTTTTTCAATCTATTGACTATCTCTTTGTGTCTCTTACTATTGGATGACCGCATGATTTGCGGCGTTGCGCGCGCTTTTACGAGAGTCTTTGTTAAGTCGAACAAAGCTTATAGCTCACAAGTCTCAGAGATGGACAACAACGAAAGCAACCAAATCGAGGGCACTCGAAACGAGTCTTCGGTCGTTCGACGAATTCCTTCGAGAATCAGTAAAGCCTTAGTTGTCTTGGTGGCATTACTGGTGGTCGGGTTGAGTGTCAGCAGCGTCGCGCGTTTTACCGGCTCCGCGCAGGGACCGCTATATATGGTGGCGAGCCAGGCTATACCGTGGCACATCGTGAGCAGTTATGGATTGTTTGCCGTTATGACTACAAAACGTTTGGAGATTTCCGTAGAAGGCAGCATGGACGGTAAAGTCTGGGAAGAATATGTATTTCGGTTTAAACCTGGACCGCTAAATCGCGCTCCCGCGATTGTCGCGCCGCACCAACCGCGCCTGGACTGGCAGATGTGGTTCGCGGCGCTTGGGAGCGTTGGTGAAAATTTATGGTTTGTCAGATTCTGCCAGATGCTAATGAGCAACTCTCCTGAAGCGCTCTCCTTGATTGAAAAAAATCCGTTCGCGTCGAAGCCGCCTAAGTACATTCGAGCCGTAGTGTATGACTACCATATGACAGATTTATCCACGTTGTTTCAAACTGGTAACTGGTGGCGTCGGGAGCGGCTGGGCGAGTATTTGCCGCCGTTGACTAAGATAGACGAATCCGTACGTCCTCGCTAAATCCTGAGAAAAACACTAAACTGATTCCAAAGTCATTGGATGACACGCTCGGTTATTTCCGTCGGAGAGATACAGTTGACAGGCAAGAGTTCCGAAATTCGCTATTGGAAATCGACATATCGACTATTGTTTGCCGTTTTGATAGCGAGCTCTGTTTTCTTTTCAGAGAGATTCGTCTTTCCATATCTACTTAACGTCTCGTGGCAAGGCTCGACCTGGGACGAAGTTCTGTTTGTCCTGATAGTCTGGTTTTTGTCTTCGCTTATAATCGGGACTACGATGATTGCGACAATAGTCGTCGTCGTTGTGAGGATGTGCAAAGACCTTGAAGGACAACGGCTCGATCGAACCAATCTCGCCGAGAAGTTCTTCGCGAGCTCATTATCACGGTGGATGATGTCTCTGGCGCCGTGCATCGGACCGCCGATATCCCTTGCAATTCTTTCGTTCTTCTATCGCAGTCAGCTTCCATTCCCGGACACGCTCACCATGTTCAAAGGTTGTGCACTGCTAGGTCTACTCAGCTTCCTTCTGTGCTTGCCGCTCACACTCGATGCACAAAGGTCTCTCGGCGCTCGGGTAAAGGAAAAATTTCCCGGAGTAAGCTTGTCTGATGAAGGAAGTGATGACGAGAGCGCGAGCGGCTAACCTTAATTGCCGTCGCGCTTTCCTGTGTTTTCTCTGATGCTTGCTCGAAGGAACTATAGATCAAACCCATCGTATAAGAATGCACCTTTGATTGCCTCGGCGTCCTTCTCGCTCACACCTACTGCGCGTGCAACGCTGTACCAGTTTGCTCGAATTTGATTCTTCATTTTGAGAATGATATTTTGGGCTTGATCTTTTTCCAGCAAGAACCGAGAGCACTGACTCAATAAATTCTTCTCATTGGCAAATCGCCCTTGATCTCCGCAAACCATAGCCAAGTCGCGACGCTCAATAGATACCGCGGGTGATGGCGTAAGATCATATGCGGGTGATAGATTCCATTTGTTGTCGAAGGCGACCACTGCATGATTTCGAGGATGATCATCAGTGTTTGAGATGAGAGCATTGAAGCATATGCGACGGAATAACTCTTCGGTGTCTTTTCGGGGCTCCTCAACGACCCGTCGCAGTTGCTCGGCCAAAGATATATATGACCATGGTTCGCGAGATAGTGGTGATTCATCTGCTCTAAGCAGCGTCAGTCCGCTAATCATTCGCGCCCTGACGTAGCCGCGTGAAGTTCTTTCGCGATCAAATCGTTGTACCAGCAGTACGTCGTTGTCTCCGACGTTTTCGATCCGGCTTCTCGCTGCGTTAATACCGCATGCTCGCGCAAGTTCCAGCATTGCATGTTCAACACGGGGATTATTCCAACGATCATCGTGCCTTCCAAATTTCGCAAGCCACAGCCCCGCGTCATCTTCCA
>JAIERK010000197.1 GCA_019746975.1 Candidatus Obscuribacterales bacterium | reverse complement strand
CTTCTTTGAGACCGACCCACAGATTTCCGTCTTTGATTAGAGTTGGCCCACCGCTGACTGCGTGCGCGACCTGATTCCAATTGCGAGGATTGGTCTGCCACTCCAGATCGACAAAGTCACCGCGCTTCAAACTAGCTAATTCGCTCTGCTTGCGGTCCGTCAGGACGTAGCCGCCGTAAGGTATCGTCAGCACACGGTTGCTGGTGTCTACAACCTCTCCGCGGTTGCTCACCGCGACGAGAGTACCATCGTATGCCAGACGAACGTCAGCGCCCCAGCGACGGGTGTAGAGGATCAAGCGAGCTCCGGATCGTCTGGGTTGGTTCATATTATTGACCCAGAGCTGTGGAACATTCGGATTGGAGGTGTTCAAAATTCCATGGAGATTGACTCGTGCAAACTGCATGTCACCGTCGTTGGTGATTCCCATCGCGACTCGATCGAATAGAGAGCCTGCGACCCACTCGCCATCGACCTTGATCGTGCCCAACGGCGTGCCGTCTTTCTTGAAATAATTGGCATTGACTGCAACTAGTGCGCCGCTATCTTTGGCATGCTGTTCTACGGTCTTCAACCGGTCGAAGCTGTCGCTGGCGAGATATGGTCTGACCTTCACGTCGGCTCGAGTCGTGTCGACTTCCACGACGTTGACATTCAATCCACCGTGACAATACTTGTGGACCACGCCTGGTCTGAGCGTGAGTTGATTGAGCTTCTCCAGGTAAAGTTGCGGTGGAATTGCTTTTGGCGCGACGCGATACACTTGAGCCACTTTGTGCGATTTCCCGCGCTTGCTGGCCTGAGCGATTTTCTTAGCGGCTGCTTTGCGTGCCAGCTTTGTCGTGGGGCGGCTGTTGCGTCTACCTAATGGCGTGACGCGGCTCACCGATCGCTTGCGACTGACAGTTCTCGCGGTACGAGCATAATGATGCGAAGGCGAGCCCATCATGGCAGCTTCCGCCGGAGGTTGGGCTAAGCTGACTGGCAAAGTTGCAAACAGGAGAAGGGACAATACTGGAAGAAGCTTTCCCGGGGAAAGCAAGCTTCGATCTGCCACTGGGTTACCTCGCGTACTAATTGAGAGAGAAACAGGATAATTCCATGTAAAAATTATGTACCCAAATCGATCAAAAAACAAATCGGTTTAATCAAAACATTCTTCACGAAAAGCCGCTCTTTATCCCTGTTTCTATGCTGTCGCCGCAGTCTACTGCAAAAATATTGCAAAAATTTTTTTGAAAGAAATCGCTCAAGTGTATATAGAACGCATATTCCGAGCCGTTTGGCGGTGACTGATTAACATTGAAAGCCAAGTGGTGAAGATGAAAGGTTGGCCGCATGATCGCTTTGAAACTGGTCGGTCAGCCGGAAGGCGACGCAATGTCACCCAGTAATGGTGTCGAGGGCGGTGCGTTATCGATCAGAAAGGGAAAGGCGGCGATCGAACCGGAAAATCATTTGGCTTTCAATGAGTTGCAATGGTCGTCTTGGCGGTCGAGTTCGATCAACCCACATTTTGATTTAAACACAAGTCGAACCCGTCTGCCGCCAGTCGGAAAAATTTTACAGTAGCAAGCTTCGTGGCTGGCAACACTTGGTCTGCCCAGGTGCGTCGCCAGAGAGAACCTTGTGACGGTTGTCTTTGTCTGTACTTGCGTGAGAGGCTACTCTGATTCGAATCTGCAGATCGCCTGGAAGCTTGCGAATTGGGTATTCCGGACTACGGCGATGTTTGCCCCTGGATTGGCATGCCGGTTTGAACGTTGGTGAAGGGGGCTTGGATCTGCGTCTGGACCGCGTCTCCCGTCTGAATGTCTGCAAACGGTGCGTGAATGTGCGTTACGCCGGAACCTGAACCTGTCTGCATATCGGCGAAGGGCGCTTTGACTCGAACGTCGCCGGAATGGATGTTGGTGAAAGGTGCCTTCACATCGACCGAAGGCGTGTTGATGCCGGGTGCTTGAATGTTGGTGAGCGGTGCTTGCACGGATATCGGCGCATTGCTTGGCTTATTGACATTGACGAAGGGGGCCTTCACCTGCACTCCGCCTTGACCTTGATTGACGCCGACATCCACGAAGGGAGCCTTGACGTGGACTGCCTGAGTGCCGTCCGGCGTGACGTTGACCTGGACGAAATCTTTGACCATTCCCTTCACATCGTTGAGCAGGCGTCCCAGAGAGGAGTTCGTGCTTGATTGTGGCGTTTGACCGTAAGGCTGCCCGGAGTAATGCGGGCCGAAGCCCGGGTTCGGTTGGAAGTAAGTGGAATTGCCGGAGCTACTATTGGGCGCCGGATTCTGTTGACTGTAATTCTGAGCGGATACTGCTTGTTTAGCGAAGATGAGAGTACAGAGAGCGGCAGATAGACCGATTTTTCGCATTAGGCCTCCTCACAATGACTGGATCGAATACGGCAATTGTTGCGAAATTAGGTGACACCAGTTATGGTGTCATCGCCGTTTAGCTTTTCTTGGATGTCAGGTAGCGTTCTCTGTAAATTTTAACCTGTTCTTCGCGTTGTGCTTCAGGAAGTAGAGGAAAGCCCATGTCGATGCGTTGTTCCAGATAGGCGAGTGCAACTTGTAACGCCAACTTTCTGATCTTGAGAATGTGCTCCATGCGCTCGTCCTTGCCGAGGATTCCTCGAGCATCCATGAGGTTGAAATTGTGGGAGCATTTCAAAACTTGCTCGTAAGCCGGCATGACCAGCTTCATTTCAATCAGCCTCAGCGCTTGCTTTTGGGCGTGCTGGAAGAGCTCGACCAGTGTGGCTGGATCGCTTTCTTCGAAGTTATAGCGGGACTGTTCGACCTCGTTCTGGTGGTACAGCTCACCGTATTTGATCGTGTCGTTCCACTTCATATCGTAGACGCTGTCGACATTCTGCAGGTACATGCAGAGTCTTTCCAACCCATATGTAATTTCCGCTGCGACAGGTTTGACCTCGAGCCCGCCGGCTTGCTGAAAGTACGTGAATTGTGTGATCTCAAGACCATCGAGCCAGACTTCCCAGCCGACGCCCCAGGCGTCGAGAGTGGGAGCTGCCCAGTTATCTTCGACGAATCGAATGTCGTGCTCGAGCGGATTGATTCCAAGTGCCCTCAAGCTGTCGAGATAGATGTCTTGCACATTGTCCGGTGACGGTTTCAGGATGACCTGGTACTGGAAGTAGTGCTGCAAGCGATTCGGGTTGTCACCATATCGCCCGTCCGTCGGACGGCGGCACGGGTCTGTGCAAGCCATCTTCCATGGTTCGGGTCCGAGCACTCGGAGAAAAGTTCCTGGGCTCATCGTCGAAGCACCCTTCTCCATGTCGTATGCCTGTAGAATCAAGCAACCGCGTTGATCCCAGAATTGGTTGAGCGTCTGTATAGCCTGCTGGAAGGTCAGCATAGTAGGGTCCACCCGCACGTGAGAGCTAGAGGTATTAGATGAGGAATTAGTTTAACACGCACATTTCCGGGTACAGTAGCCTGGGGAATGGTATTGCGTGAATCGCCCGCACCATCAACCAGGACGGGCTGATAAATATCGCAATCATTGACGATTGAAACAGAACCGGGAGGTTTATTGTGGGAACTGACGAAGACGAACGGGACGAGCAAGTCTACGAATCGGATATGGATGAAGACGACGACGGCGCCGACCCAGAGGAAGCCTACAGTGAGGCTACGGTGGTGGAGCTCAACGCTCCCAAAGCCAAGCGTCTTCTCGACAATGTCAACAGTGTACTTATCGGGCAGGCCGAGGCCACTCGTCTGTCTATTATCTGCCTCTTATCGGGTGGTCACGCGCTCATCGAAGACGTTCCCGGTGTTGGAAAAACATTGCTTGCCAAGTCGCTGGCTATGTCAGTGCATGCGAAGTTCAAGCGTATTCAGTGCACGCCTGACTTGTTGCCATCGGACGTTTGCGGTGTGAGCGTATTCGAGTCGAAAGAAGGCGTTTTCAAATTCGTGCCTGGTCCGATTTTTACTAACATTCTTCTCGCGGACGAAATCAACCGGGCCACACCAAGAACTCAATCCGCTCTCCTGGAAGCCATGGAAGAGCACCAGGTCACCACCGATGGTGCCACTCGAAAGTTGCCTGAACTCTTCTTCGTCATAGCGACAGAAAACCCGATTGAATACCACGGAACGTTCCCGCTACCGGAAGCGCAGCTTGACCGATTCATGATCTCGTTGTCTCTCGGTTATCCGAAGCCCCACCAGGAAGTCGAGATACTCGACAAGACTCTAGAGGACCGCGCATTCGAAGTCGACGCAGTCCTCACCGAAGCCGAGGTGCTTGAAGCTAGGCAAGCGGTCAAGGCGGTTTTTGTTGATCCTTCAATCAAGAATTACATCGTCTCCATCGTCAATGCTACCCGCAAACATCCTGGAATCGTGCTTGGAGTCAGTCCTCGCGGCAGCCAGCTGTTGATGCGTGCGGCACAAGCGTCTGCATTCGTCGACGGGCGTGACTATGTCAAACCTGATGACGTTAAGCTCCTGGCGCCTTACGTGCTTGGACACAGGGTGATTCCAAAAGTTAGAGAGAGTCGCGTTAGTCATGCTGAGCTTATTGAAAGAGTCCTCGAAGAAGTCCCCGTACCTGTCTAGATTTCCAGCTCCCAAGCTCAGCCGGGAGTTTGAACTGAAAGGTATGCGGATTCGCTTCGGCAAATCCTACAGCTTAATTCTGGAAAAGCGCTTCTGGTACCTGGTGGGCGTCGTCGCCATTCTCTATTTCTTCGCGATAGAGACAGGTAATGACTGGATTTATCTTATTGCTGCCGGCGGTATCGCTGCCATCGTCTTGGGTGTGGTTTTGCCGATGACTCAGATTCTCGATCTGGATGCATCTTGCGCCATTCCTCCTGATGCCGTCGCAGGCGACAAGTTGAAGGTCCGGGTTAGGCTAACCAGAAAGATTCGAAATCTGAGATTCTCCAGGCTCTTTCCCATTAAGTGGGTAGTGGTGCGAACCAAACTCGTCGGTATGCGCGAGGTGGAGAGTGTTCTGAGACCGATTACTGTTGACACGGTCATCAACGAGGCGTGGGTGGTGGCACAGAGTCCGCCTCTCACTCGTGGTGTCTACCGGTTGGAAGAACTCGAGACCTATTCATGTTTTCCATTCGGCTTGGCGTGGTGGTCGCGCAGCTTTGACAGCAGCTCATCTGCCAACGTGGACAATCCTGTCGTCACTGTTTATGCGAAAACGGTCGGTGTGGAAGGTAACTTTCTCTGGCGCTTGCGGGCCGCCGGATCCAGCGCCCTGATATTTTCGGCCACCCGTTCTATTACGGCTATGCCATCATCTTCGGTGCGAAGTCTGCGAGAGTTCGTTACAGGCGATAGTCCAAGGATGATTCACTGGGCGTCCTCTGCTAAGACCGGCAAACTGCTTGTTCGGGAATTTGAGTCCGAGGGCTTGCCCGGCTACGATGTCTTGCTGGATCTCCTTTCTCCATGGGCGAGCGAGCAGCAATTCGAGCTCGCCGTGTCGTTAGCCAACTCCTTGTTGAATCTCGGATTCCGAATGGGAGGAGCGCCCGAGCTCTACATTATTCCGGATCCTCAGGCACCAGTCGCGACAGTGCCGAGCTGTCTTCTCGACCTGCCCGCTTCCCCGCCTGGCATCGCGAGATGGGCTCAGCTTCTAGCTCGTGTCGAAGCGGTCAACACGAAAGATCCGAATTTCGATGCTCCGGTACCGAAATTTGGAGCCGATCAAAAGCTGGCGTTGCTTACTGTCCGTCCGTTTCAAGAGACCAACCCGGAGATAACCCCTCTAGTTGAGGACACCGTCGAACTGTGGGTTATGTCTCGTGCCTATCGAGAACCCTCTACCGAAGCGGAAAAAGCCGAATCGTACATGGGTTCGCGAAGAGTTCTACCAGCGTCGGCAGGATTCTCAGAACGACGCGGTCTGACTGCGCCGAGCCCAGGTCGTATCCTCGCCACACTCGAGAGGTTTGAAGATATCACCAGAGTATGACTACAGACAAGCCAGACGATAACAAGCGAAAGGATGCTGGAGAGTTACCTCCAGGCGGTACGCCGGGTGATTCTGCAAAACCGGCCTCGGGCAACCCGGGAGAGCCGGTGAAGGCGAGCCCGGACGACTCGAGTGTGGTCAAACCGGCCACCAATGTTCCGCAGGCACCGAATCGAGCTCCAGGCGCGATCACTAATTTGAGAAATCCGCAAGAGCGCGATGGAAAGGCTTTGGCTCGAGCGGTGGTCAATGTTCCATCCGCAAATGTGGCTCCCAAGCCGGAATCTAAGAAGGTGGCTGTCCGACCGGAAGAATCGATTCCTCTTCGCATCGCCGTGGTGGGCATGGCCAGCCTTCTTATCACCGTCTCTTCTTCGTATGTCGGAACCCCCTTTCTGATTACGTTTCTTTTGATCTGGTTGGTATTCATCGGCACGTTTCTCGCGTATGTTTTTCGCGAAAAGCGACCGTTGTGGGTCAACATCATTCCCACCATTGGTGCTGCAGCCGCTCTCACCTACTTGTTCTTCGATTGCGCCAATCAGTTCACTCTAGGAAAGGTCAATTTTCTTTTTTCGTTCATCCAAATACTTGCTGTCTTGCAGGCTCTTCATTGTTTCGATCTAAGAACCAGAGCCGATTTCAGTATTGCCGCTCTTATCGGGCTCGGATTGCTTGTCTGCACCGCAGGTCTTGCTGATAGCACGTTGTTTGTCGTCTGTATCATCGGCTACATCACTTGCGTGGCAGTCATTCTCTATTTCGACGGCGTGTCACGAAGTCGCGATGTCGGACCTTCCAGACCAATTGGCGAAGGTCGTCCAGCTTCTTTGCCGCGACAAACTCGTCGTCATGCTCGGGCCGCGACGCAGATCATTCTCGTGCCCGTATTGAGTCTGCCGATAGCCACTGTCTTCATGTTCTTGTTCATGCCCCGGACGACAAGCTTGATTACCTGGTTCTTGGAAAATATCATTCGCCCCAATGTGGCAGTGTCCCGATCTCAGCGCGCTCGCGGGCATTCGGACGCGCCTGGTGGCGCGGGCTCTCGTCTTGGTCCCAAAGGGTCACCCGGCCCGACGGATGGCGCGCCTGGAGGTCAGGGTGGTGATGGTGGCACAGGTGGTGGCGGTAGCAACAACAAATCACTCAACCCCCTCGACAAGCGTACTGAGGGCGAAGCGCCGAAAGGAGTCGGCGACGGCAATGAAGGAACGCCGTTCAAAGAGACAGTGCGCGACAGAGTCGACAAAGACGATAAGCTGACACCTCCGGAGCTCTCCGACGAGGTGGTTATGCGGATCAATGCGCCGCGAATGAGCTATCTGAGGCGGCTGGCTTTTGACACTTACGACGGCTCCGGCTGGGGCCGAGCGTTGCCGATCAAAGGTGTGGAGTTTCCCCTGAAAGACAACTTCTTCCCGGTCGGCAATGCCAATGCGCTCGCCATTCCGCGTGATTGCCCAATCGTCGAGATCAAGCAACAGGTTACGCTCAATATGGATCTGAGCGGCACTTCACTTCCTGCTATGTGGGTGCCGCAGGAGGTCGCTGGCCAACTCGGCACCGTTACCGTAGAGCAGGATGGCACCCTGAAGTCTGCGAAAAAATTGGGCGCCGAGCTTTCTTACGAAGTCAAATCTTATGTGCCGGTTTACCGACCTGGCATAATGCGCAGCTTGCCTGCCAAGGCACACTCCGACTTCAAGAAATCGATTCTACTGCCGCCGGTGGAAGAGATGGAAGCGCTCGAGGACGAGCTCTACAAAAAATATCTTCAACTTCCTGAAGGATTGCCGGATCGGATCAAACAAAAAGCTTTGAAGATTGCAGGCAAGGACGGCAACTGGTTCGTCAAAGCCGAGCGCATCTGCGATTACATGCGCACGAAGAAGAATTTCAAGTATAAAACCAAGGACATATTCCGGGTCAAAAATGGAGACTTCGTCGATAACTTCCTGTTCCAGACGAAAGAAGGAAACTGCATTGAGTTTGCTTCCAGCTTCGTAGTCATGTGTCGAGCTGCTGGAATTCCTGCTCGCCTGGTGGGAGGCTATCTGCCAGGAAAATTCAATAAGTCGACTGGATTTTATGAGGTCAAGGTCAAGGATGGCCATGCCTGGGGCGAGGTCTATTTGCCCAACTGGTGTTGGATTCCATTTGACACGACGCCGGATGGAACCTTGCCTGAGTTCGACAAGGATGAGAATTTGTTCTCTAGATTAGCGGAGTCCGGTCTGGCAAATCCGTTCGGCGGCGCATTCATGGGGCAGGCCGGCACGCCGGGTGCCGGCATGGGTGAAGGAATAGTCGGCAGCGAAATGCAACGGGAGTTGGAAGCCAAGAAACGAGAGGAAGAAGGCAAGGAACCGTTGCCGGAGGAGGACTTCTGGAAGCGCCTCTCCAAGCAGTTGCGATGGGAGCCCATTGCAATCGTCTGTATCCTCCTGAGCGGCGGTGTGGTTGCATACCTATACTTCGAGAGTCGGCGATCTAAGAACAGTATTGCCATTCCGAGCGATGCAAGGAAGTCAACAATTTTGTTCTTCGAGGTATTGAGAGACTTGAGAAAATACAAGATTGTTCGATTACCGACCGATACACCGCTCGATCTGGTCGACCGAATTCACGAGTCGTTCGAGATCCACCGACAGGACGGCAGGCACATTCCGGCTGAGCTAGAGCCGCTTCTAACGAGCTTTTTCGAAGCCTACACGCTGGATCGATTTGGCCGAAGCGACCGAGCAACCGAACTGGAATCGATGAGCGACGAGATTAGAAAGCTGGTCAATTCAAGCAAATAATTGAGGAAAACGGCGAAAATCATTGGCCGATCGGGTTGTCACGCGATAAAGTGGTTATACAGCCCTGTTTTTCTTGACATGGGTTTACTACAGTCCCAAAAGGTCCTGGATTTATCACAATTTCGGCGATTAAGATGATTTGCCGATTGGTAAAACTAACAACGTACAATAGAATGTAATTACTGTCGTGAACAGGTAGACAACAGAAGGCATAAGGCATATGGTTCAACAGGTCAGAACGACAACCGGTATTCAGCAGCAACAGGAGTTTGTTCCTCCCTATCCAGGCTCAATTGCCGAGACAGGCTTGAAGGAAGGTTTCCTCGAGGAGCTGATTCTCAAAGACATTTATCTCGTCAACTTCGCGCTTGGTCGTGAAATCGCTGCGCGTACAATGCTTCCCTTCAAAATTGTCGAGGAGATCCTCGAGGTATTGAAGAAGCAACTTCTCATCGAAGTGAGGAGTTCGGGCGGTCTGGCAGACTATGAATACTGCCCCACTGAAAAAGGGAGAGACAGAGCCCGCGCCTATTTCGATCATAATGCGTACGTTGGACCCTGTCCCGTACCGTGGAATCGTTACATCGATTCGCTCAAATATCAGACGATTCGTCGTGAGTCGGTGACTCCAAGGGACCTTGAGGTCGCATTTTCAGACATCATGGTCAACCGAAGGACGATCAACTCGGTCGGTCCGGCAATCAACTCCGGACGCGGGATGTTCCTTTTCGGAGAACCCGGCAACGGTAAGACCTCGATCGCTGAGCGTATCGTCCGAAGCTTCAAAGGACACATCTTTATTCCGTACGCCGTTGAGTGCGATGGACAGATTATCCGCGTATTCGACAGCCACAACCACGACCCCGTATCAGCAGCCAACTACCCTCGTGACTACGATCACCGATGGGTCCGCATTCAAAGACCGTGCGTGGTCGTCGGCGGTGAGTTGACGATCGACATGCTCGAGCTTCAATTCGACTACGGTACCAAGCTTTACGAAGCGCCGATCCAGTTGAAGTCCAATTGTGGCCTGCTACTGATCGATGACTTTGGTCGTCAGAGGATTGACCACAAATCGCTCCTTAACAGATGGATTGTGCCTCTAGAAAAGAGGGTCGATTACTTGACCTTGCATACCGGCAAGAAGTTGGAAGTCCCATTCGAGCAGCTGCTCGTCTTCTCAACCAACCTCAACCCGTCCGATCTGGTTGACGAAGCGTTCCTCCGAAGAATTCCGTACAAGATCAACATTACAAGTCCAACTGAAGACGAGTTCAAGTGGATCTTCCTCCAGTATTGTCAGCGTACTGGCGTACCGTACAACGAAGAAGCAGTCAACTATCTGATCGAATCACAATATCGTTCCGGTAAGCGTCCAATGCGATGCTGCCACCCTCGCGATATTGTCGACCAGGTCATCAACCTCTGCGCCTTCCTTCAGACGGATCCACGGCTCTCCCGTGAATACCTCGACCACGCTTGCGCGGTGTACTTTGCCGCTATGGGCAAGTAAAGAATCAATCCGTATCGAGAAGATTCAAATGCGCTCTCCATCGAGGGCGCATTTTTCTTTGACCGGAGTCAGGTTTCGAACTTCGTCCGAGAAGGTCGAACATCAAGTGCAAAGACCGGCTTGTCCCGAGCTATGTTGGAAGTTGAGTAAAAGGGTGCGGTGACCGTGTTTCGAACCTGCAAGGTTTTCGAGTTATGTTTAGAACGAAGTAAAACGTTTTCCCGAAACTTTTACCGCAAGTCCATGTCTCAAACTTACATGGCTAGGGCTTCTTGACGATGGCTATAGCCGACAATGCAGGAAGTCCTCCTATTCGCTCGATTACTTTGGCAATCGGGAGGACCAAATTGAAGCACCACATCTGGTTCGGCGACAAATATTTCTTACCTAAGATTTTGTTGTACCACCAGCCTGGGACGCCAAGCTTGTTGAAATCCTGCATACTTACAATGGTAAAACCTGCTGCCTTCATCTTGTTGGCCAATTCATCCTTGGTATATCGCCGATAGTGACCGACGGTCTCATCTACTGCGCTAAACAGCCAGGGATGCTGAGGAACAAGCACTATGGCATGGCCGCCGGGAGCCAGGCTGCGATAGAAGTTGCGCAAAACCAGCTCGTCGTCGGGCAGATGCTCGAGCACATTCAAGCATATTATGGTGTCAAACTTGTTTTTCTCAAACTCGTCGTATCGGCCGTTATCACAGAGGTCCATTAGCGAGGCTTCGAAATTCTCCAGGTGACCGAAGCGTCGAGAGATCATCTCTACATAGAGCGGGTCGATATCTACGCATAACAGACCATCTCGATTCAACATGAGGCTCGTCAAATTGCCGATTCCGCAGCCAGCTTCAAGCACTCTGTTGCCGACATGCTTTGAAAATTGTTCGAACATCCAACGATTCAATCCGCTCCCTCTGATGGCACTCAAAACGTAATAGCCATCATGGGTGGTGAATTGCTTGTTGATAAAACCTGCCCAGAGAAGCACGCGAAGCGCGTCAACAGCGTCTTTCCACGTGATCTTCTTGCCTTCGGCATAGGTGCGACCCGAGTAGCTGATCGGAACTTCGTAAATGCGTGCGCCCCATTGAGCCAGGCGTACTGTCAGTTCTGGCTCTATTCCGAAGCGCTTGCAGCGCAGCGGTGTTTGCTTCAAGATATCGGCTTTCACCGCCTTATAGCATGTCTCCATGTCGGACAGATTGACGTCGCAGACTACATTTGTCAGCCATGTGAGCAAACGGTTGCCGACGCTATGCCAGTAATAGAGCACACGATGGCATTCGCTTCCGCCGAAGCGAGTACCGAAAACCGCCTCGGCACGTCCATCCAAAATCGGTTCGATCACCTTAGCGATTTCGGCAGGATCATATTCGAGGTCTGCGTCTTGCACAATTGCTATGTCACCGGTCATTTCTCTAATGGCGGTGTGTATTGCGGCACCCTTTCCCTGATTTTGGGCGTGTCGAAAAATCTTGATACGATCGTCGGTAAGGGCCAGCTCCTCCAAAATCTCGAAAGACCCGTCTGTGGATCCGTCATCGACTGCGACAAGCTCGATGGCGACGGGCAAAGGCGCTTGAAGCACGCGGCTGAAAATCGTCTTCAGTGTGCGCCGCTCGTTGTATACCGGAATGAGCACGCTGAGCTTCAGTGCTCGGCGCCGCTGGACTTCGGCTTGAACCTTAAGATCCGGTTGGTCTACCGCCGACACGGATGCGTTGACCTGGTACGTGTGACTGGGCTCCGACATCGGTATCCTTCTGGCTGGCGAACTAGTACGCATATGCCCGAAAAACGGAGATGCTCAACGCGAGTTATGCCAGCGCCTATTTTGGACACGTTTGTCCGAGTGAAGGTCAGATTTCTCAGACTGAAGGCTCAGTAAAGAATGCCGATTTTACCGATTCGGTTCTTAACCAGAAACGGGTAGTAGAAAGTTGTTCGACGAGGTACTCCGATGGCGGATCTTACAATCGCTCCCAGGTCGAGTCTGGTGTCCGTTAGAGAGCCGGCTCTGTCGGATGGCGCTGAGAGCGGAGGCGTCCTGATTGCCGATATCGAACCGGATTGCTCTTTCGGCTGGTGTGCCACTATATACGGTGGTGCCTGTGCGAGAATCAGCGCATTGCCAGGACCTGCGTAAGCGAGGTATGTCTCAGGTAGCCAGGGGCTTTGTATGATTGCGTTACTGCGGCCCGTTGACCAGACCAGGATTGGCTTCCCCTTGTCCTTGATTGCTTTCGACCAGGTCGAAACCGGTGCATGCTGCAAGTTATCCGGACCCAGCTTGATCTCCGTGTCTGCGATCAGCTTTTCAAGTTGAGTTAATTGGGAACTGTCTAGCGCGGACAAAAGTCCTAAGTGACGCCGTCCAACGACTACGAAATCGCCGGCATCAACGGCGTCTATAACTGTATTGGCGGCAGTTTCTTCGCTTAAGGCTGTGTGCGACCGTTTGCGAACCTGCTTCAGTGCGCACGTTCCGTTAAGCCGGTCATTCGTTTGTTCCAGCAAGCGATAGGCGCTGGAACTATATCTGGTGTCAAATCGCTTGAAGGCGTCTCTTCGCCTCTTTCTCCTATGTCTGCCCGTACGTTGTTCCTCCGTGGACGGCAAAGTCAGTTGACTGAATGATTGCATCGGCTGTGGGACGGTCTCCGTGCTCCCGGCGAAGGAGAGGAATTGACGAGATAGCCAGTCAAGACCTTCGACGTTGGCGGCTAGCACCGTTCGATGTTGTATCGTCATTACTGAAGTGCGTGAGACAAAAGTCAATTGTCCGGGAGTGCTCGGGCGAAAAAAAAGAATGGCAATTCCGACGAGCAGTATTACGAAACCGAGGAGGCGCAGCGTTGCTTTCGACGAAAGGTGAAAGTAGGAGAGTAGGCAGCCGTAGTAGATTGGAACCGCGCCGGCGACAGGTGGGGGAAGGTGGAGCATGGCACCCTTAATCGACGCAAACGCTGACGCGCATTGGATCATGTAATCGAGCGGCCATGAGGTCAACGAGTCTATCGACTGTGTGATCCAGTTGCAGACGGCGCTAGACGATGGTATGAGCTTGAACAGAAGCGTGGAAATCGATGAAACGAAAGCTAGCAGGGTTATCGGTGCCACCACCGGATCGACCATCAAATTGGCTGGCAAAAACAACAACCCGGCGCTTTGAAAGTGGAGTAGTTGTAGCGGTAGAACCGCGAGCTGAGCGAGCACAATCACCATGACGGTGTCTCGCAGCCAGATGATGATTTTTTCGATCCAGGAGTTCTCTTTGTTGCTCGACAATCGCCGCGCTCCGATGATGATACTACCGGTAGCGGCATAGGATAGCTGGAGCCCAATGTCCGAGAGCGAGAGTGGATCTGCAAGGAGTGCAATCCAAAGTGTGATGGATAGCGCCGCCGCTGAATGCAATCTCCTGGCGAACAGTTTGGCCGTCAGGAAGAGTCCACATAGAATAGCGGCCCTCAGTACCGATGGTGACGGTCCGGCAAGGCAGACAAATGAAATCGTAGAGATTGCCGCTATACCGATTCGGAGGATCGCAGGCAGTCGTGCCATCCGGGCTATGAAGTAGCTGGCGGCAACGACAATCGACAAGTTAAGTCCTGATGCTGCAAGAAGATGCGAGAGTCCAACCACGCGAAACTTCTCTTTGAGGTCGCGAGACAAGTGCACGACTCGATCACCAAGCACCATGGCGGAAAGAAGATCTCCTTTCTCGACGCCCAAAGCTCTTTCGTGTGCGCTGATGACGGTATGTCTGGCACTTTCGAGAGTGCTTCGCGAGCCGTCCGACCCAAGCAAGCGGATATCAGATCCGTACGATCTGATTATCGTGACGATGCCTTTGCCAATCAGCCTCCTGTTGGCGTCGAAATGCCAGCGATTGGGCGAGACTACAATTCGCGAGACTTTTCCGAAGACCTTGACGTATTGTCCAGACCCAATTGTCGGACTCTTCGACCCGGACACGATTAGAAGCGACTGTCCGCACAGCTTCTTTCGCGAAGGGTGAACCAGACTCAGGGGGCGGCATATGTAGGAGTTGGAGTTGGTTGGTGAGTCTACGATGCAAACACATTCGATGTAGCCTTTCTTGGTTAGTCGAGCCAAGTCTGCAGTCGTAGACAGATGCATGGTCGTATAAACCATTCCGAGCGTGGGCAGGCAGGCAACAATCCATGCGGAAGATTTTTTGCCGCCTAAGCGCAAGAGCAGCCAGATCAGGCTGGAAACGGAAATCAACGCAAGAAGTGCATTGTGAAAGCATTGCTGAAGCAGACCAATGAAGTCGCCGAACTGGAGTCTGACCGTTTGGTCCACAACCAGAAAGCAGCCAATGGCGAACGATAACGAAGCTACAACTGTTACCGACTGGGATTTCATAAAAAACCTAACCAGACCCTACGATCTCTTTAACGGCTTTGAACCGAAAGGAGTTCAATTGGATCTGGTTAGATTTTTCAGACCTTTAATTCAGGTAGATTGAGTCTCGATCTGAAAAGAGCATCGTTTTGACAAGATGCAATATTAGGGTTTTACTCCAAGTGGATTGGACTTGTAGTTTTTGTATTGTTCCGGGGCTCTCAGTTTGCATTGTTCTTCGAGCCGGTTTGCCAGTGCCTTCAGCTCAGGAAGGTCTGGGTTTTTCGGATCCAACTGCTCAGCTATGCCGAGCATGTCCATTACTCCATCGTACTTCTTCGGACCGTTGAGTCCGGGAAGCTGTTCGTTGCGACCTTCCGGCGTTCCCATCACGATTGCGGCGGCGCCGCCTGGATCGTTGCCGTGGTCGAGCTTGTAACCTGCCTCTGCCATTTTCGCTAAGGCCTGGTCACGGAACAGCTTGGCCGTTATGGTGACAGCGTCAGCGTTGGGCGTACCATCCGGATTCTTTAGGCGAACAACATTTCGAGCAATCTTGACGTTCATCTCTTCGATGAATGTCTTGTGGAAGCCGAGCTCCTTTTGGAACGTGGCACCATTGCTGGTTGTACCAAAGTCAATGAATTTCTTCAGCTGGTCATAGGCTTCCTGGATGTCGTGTTTGCCAACAATTTTTTGAATATTGCCGTCTATTTTGACTCCAATCTTGTCCAGATCGTCAAGTTCTTGTCCGGTGACAACACTTCCGAAAGCTTGGTTACCCATAAGTCGGTTGGTGAAGACTCTGGCGGCTTTGGTGCTGTCGCGCGCCATTTGCAAGTTCATCAGGCTTTCAGCACCGAGATCAAGATCCAGTCCTTTAAGTACATAGGTCGGATGGTCAGTGGCTAGAGCGCTTAGTCTGGTTCCATTTTCCAATCTGTGCTCGCCGACTGATCTTGCCAATGCGATGGTAGCTCTATGCGAGCCCAGTTTTTGCTCGTCATTCATACTGCCGTAGTCTCTGCGGGCGCGCACGACCAGGTTGGCCAAATTTTGCTCCATGATGATTTCGTACTTCTTGCCGAGCTCTTTGAAGGCTTTGACTGCGCCTTCCATGGAATCGTAAGATCGTTCTGACCTGTCTCTGGTCGCCGCTTCGACAGCGTTTTCTTCTATGTTGCCTGCAGTAGGTTTGGACAGAGCCCATTCGGCGCTGTTTCCGCCCAACCAGGCTAAACCGACAAGACCTGCGCGAGCCCACTTCCCTTTTGCTGGCACAGCGAATGCAAGACCCATGGGAACAGCATCATATACCGTGAAATGCTTGAGCGGCTCCGGTATCCATTTCGGTGCTGTTACTCCATTGTCGGCAAGGTGACCGAGACCTAGTGCGCCGACAGTGAGAAGCGTTTTGCCTCCAAAACCTTTGCCTAATGCCATTGCGAGAGGTACCGTCATGCTCGATGTCTCCCACGATGTGGCATCTTTACCGTAGATGCGGTCACGCAAAGAGTGGTCGCCGTTGAGTGCGGCACCTGTACCGAGTGTGTAAAACACACCTTTCTTGAAGTTGTTCCATGCGCCGCCTTGCGTCATCCAGTGTGTATCTGCCTGAGCGCCTTTGGCGAGCGCATCATGTTGACCAATTTTGGACAATGCGATACCGCGAGTTTCAAGATATCCAAGTTCGGCCTTCGTCAGTATTCGACCGCCTGCTGAGAGTTCTGATGCTCTTACGCGATTGATGTGTTCAATTGTTTTTTCCGCAGTCATGGGCTTGAGGAGTTCGGGATTCAAATGTCCTTCGCGTTCCACCAGGACCTTAATTAACTGCGTGTCTTCGGAAATCTTGAGTTGTAGCTTCAGCTCGACTGCATGCTTGAGCTCTGCACCGACCAAGGCTTCAGTCTTGGTCCCAGCTCGCAATTGCGTCAACACTTTCTGGTCCAATTCGTAGCTGGTCTTGATGCCTTCAAATGATTTCGTCACCAGGCTTTCTTCCTTGG
Source organism: Candidatus Obscuribacterales bacterium (assembly GCA_019746975.1). Lineage (GTDB taxonomy): Bacteria > Cyanobacteriota > Vampirovibrionia > Obscuribacterales > Obscuribacteraceae > JADYXR01. The sequence goes on along the minus strand of JAIERK010000197.1, from coordinate 12,539 downwards.
CGACTTGCGAGGCATGAATTCCAACTGGATCGTAGTTGTTCATCCACAGATTTCCAGCACCACGACCGGTGCGGTAGAGCAACCCGGTGCCTTCGAGGCGAGTGAGCTTGTCGGCGCCGAGGCCCATCAGCTTAGTTGTGGGTTCTGCAAGTAGCGGAGTTGTCACTCCTGCGATCAGGGCTTTTCCGGCATCGCTGCCGTTCTGACGATCTCTTGCGCTTAAAAGAGCCTTTGATTTACTACCCAGATTTCGTTCTAAATCTGTCTGACCGGCACCCTTTCCAAGTCCGAAATTCTCTTTGCCCCCATAGGGTTGAGGCGAGCCCCAGTCAGGTGTATTAGGCGGCACCTTGAATTGAGGCGTGTCGGGTAGAGTTGGACCTTTGCCCGGTTCTTTGCCCGGTTCTTTGCCCGGTTCTTTGCCCGGTTCTTTGCCCGGCTCCTTGGGCGGATCTTTCGGCGCACCGGGAATCGCAGGTGGCTCCAAAAATGGTTTCCCACGTCCTGGTTGCCCGTTGTCCGGCGGCTTGAAGTAAGGATCGCTTGTCTTGGGCTTTTTGTCTTTGTCATCGCCCATTCCCTCGATTAGAGGGGAGACGCCACCGTATCTGCCCCGTCCTGGGGTCGAATCTGGCTCTTTAGGTTTACCGAACGGGCCATCGCTCATAAAATCCACTTCCTCCGACATAAAAACTGGCACGGGAATGCAGGAACTGTGCCTTAGCGGTACTCAAATGGTAAAGCTGGCTGAGCCGATGGTAAATGCGTGTATGTACGGGGGTCATGGGATTTTTCCCACTCATGCTTAATTAACATTTTTGCAGGATTGTTCAAAAGCGTTGCCCTGACTGTCACGAGCGACTTGTCGAATTAGTGATATTGCGGGCGTAAATCGAACAAAAATCTTAGATATTTTTAGTGTTGTGCGAGCAGTTGCCGTGCTTCTGTGCTAATTAACGGTGTGATATGACAGGAGCGGTGGCCCGCCATCTATCGGCGCGTATTCAAACCGATTCGATAGCTTATTCTTCCGCAGAAATTAACCCGATTTTGGCTGCACGTCTTGCTGATTTGGCCTGTTGCCTAGCCGGTACTGTTGAGGTAATAGCGGCTGTGTGCCGCTGCCGGCTGTCCATTGTATTTCGCTGAGGGCTTGAGGTTGTATGGGACTTCGCACCGAGCTGTACGCGTGAAGACCATTTGCGCAATCGACATGCCAGCGTGTAGTCGGACTGGGCGATTGCCTACATTTACAATTTCTAGTGTGATCTGGGCGGGTGGATTGCTGAATCCCGCGTCTATGAAGCCCGCGGTGACATGCACCATCACGCCGAGTCTTGCCAGGCTTGACTTGCCGGTGAGCTGCCCGACAATGTCGTCCGGTAGGCAGAGGCGCTCGAGCGTAGCGCCGAGAACAAATTCTTTTGGTTGTATGACTATCGAATCGTCGACTATGTGGACAAGCCCTTCCAGCACACTTTCCGATTTGTACGGATCAATGACGTCGCTTCCGGCTTCGTGCCAGGAGAATCTGTCGGCCAGTCTCACATCGATGGAGTTGGGCTGGATAAGCGTATCGTCAAAAGGTTCTATCACCAGGCGGCCCGAGCGTACTTCACTTCGAATCTCATGGTCAACAAGTATAGACATGACATCTCCTCAGCTGGGCTGCACAGCTGTATTGCGTCGACAATGTGAGCTGTAGCAACCCCATGGTAACCTGTTCAACACTTAGTATAACCGCAGGAAACGCACACGAGGCAGGCCTCGTACTTGATCAAGGCACCGCTGCGGAAGCCGCATTCCGGGCATTCCGGCGAATGAAACTGCCGCGGCGATCCGCGAAATGACGTGCCAGACTGCGACTCGCGAGACGCTCTTGAGCCAACTAATTTTGTATCATGACGAGCATGTCTGGTCGCTATATCGCTATTTTCTTCGTCAGGAAGTCGGGGACTAGTAGCAGTCCCCACAGCGGTCTTCGAAGAGGACTTTTTTTGCTTTTCTGGTGCTCCATTGCGCTCTTGATGATCTGCCTGACAACTTGGTTGTAGAGGCACGCTTGCGAGCTCCGTCTTGGCCTTGTCTTGCATCAGAGGATCCGTGCGAGCAATATTGAGGACCTGCGATTGTCTCGAAGCATCCCGATAGACGGTTATGCCTTTCAAGCCGATGTCCCAGGCGAGAAGATATGCCCGTCGAATATCTTCGGGGCTGGCTTCGGTTGGGAAATTTATTGTCTTGGAGACAGCGTTGTCCGTAAATCTTTGGAATGCTGCCTGCATTCGAACATGCCAATTGAATGCGATGTCGTGGGAGGAGACGAACACCCTTTTGATGTCTTCCGGAATGCCGTCTACGTCTTTCAATGTGCCTTTGAGAGCAATCTCTTGCATTAGCTCTTTGCTGTAAAAACCTCGCTCTCTAGCTACCTTCTCGAACAGCGGATTGACCTCTATTAGCTCCGTACCACCCATCACTCGGCGAATATACGAGATAGCAAAAATGGGCTCGATCCCAGATGATGTGCCGGCGATGATCGATATGGTACCTGTAGGTGCGATTGTCGTAACGGTGGCATTGCGAAGCTTGATGCCTTTGTCGTGCCAGGTCGAGTACGGCCAATTTGGAAATAGCCCGCGTGAAGCAGCTAGCTCACGAGACGCTTCGTGTGCTGTCGTCTGGAAAAATTGCATGAACGACTCAGCAAGCGAGATTGCTTCTTCCGAGTTATAAGGAATGCCGAGCATAATCAACGCCTCGGCCCAACCCATGATTCCGAGTCCGATACGGCGATTATTGAGCGTCGCTTCTTCAATAAAAGGAAGAGGATAACTATTACATTCGATGACGTTGTCTAGAAATCGTACTGATAGTTTGATGGTTGCGCCTAATCTTTGCCAATCGAATTCCGCTTTTTCAGGATTGACGAAATTAGCAACGTTGATAGAGCCCAGGTTGCAAGCGTCGCCGGGACCGAGTGGCTGCTCTCCGCACGGATTGGTGGCTTCAATGTCTTCGGTGCCGGCTACAATCTGTCCATCGGAAGTAACTTGTGTGCGAATTGGATCGTGGGCGTTGATGCGGTCGATAAATATGACGCCGGGCTCGCCTGTTGCATGAGCATTGTCGACTATAAGATCGAAAATTTTTCGTGCTTCAACGCGCTTAACACTCTGACCGCTTCGAGGATGGATCAGATCATATTCTCGCTCTTCCTGGACAGCCTTCATAAATTCGTTGGTCACGGCTACCGAGATATTGAAATTATTGAGCTTATTTGTGTCGCGCTTACAAGAAATGAATAGCTCGATATCGGGATGGTCGACGCGGAGCATGCCCATATTGGCACCACGTCTGGTGCCACCCTGACGTATCGCTTCTGTCGCTGCGTCATAGACCGACATGAAGCTAACCGGACCAGAAGCGACGCCTGTAGATGAGGCGACCGGGTCGTTGGCTGGTCTTAGCCGGCTAAATGAAAAGCCTGTGCCGCCCCCTGTCTTGTGAATCAGTGCGGCATGCTTGCAGGTCTCGAAAATACCCTCCAGCGAATCCGGAACCGGCAGGACAAAACACGCGGATAACTGCCCGCCTTTCTTTCCAGCATTCATCAATGTCGGAGAGTTAGGTAGAAAGTCTCTCTCGTACATGAGGTTGAAGAAGTCTGTCGTGAGATGCTCGACTTCGACGGCCGAAACTCGCTTTGCTTCGGATTGTGCCACATGAGAAGCAACGCGCTGAAACAATGTTCGGGCGTCTTCCGTTGGCTGCCCGTTAGCATCCTTGAGAAAGTATCTTCTCTCCAGAACCTTAATGGCATTGTCTGAGAACACGTTGAACCCTCCAGCGGGGGACCACTGAAAACTATTATACTACATTTGTATGGCGCTATATCTAGCGTCGGTTGTGACCGGGTGCACAATATACAGTGCTTTAGCCGCTCTTTTGACGTTTTCAAGGTTAAAGGCTTGCCAGATTCTCCTCCAATCTCCCGATAACATCAACTATTCGGAGAAGATGACAAGGTCTCCAATTTACAAACATTCATAGCTGACTCTATCGAACCGCTCTTTGACTCCACAAATATCATTGAGATGACACAATCAGTAGGAGATTGGGTCTCGATCTCCGCTTCCGTTGAGAAGGAAAACCAGGATCCGGTGGGATATCTCAAGCCCTTTGTCGACCCCGGCACCATCGCCGGTATCAGGACTTTTCCGATTGTCGGCGGCTTTGCTTGTGGGACGCCAACGGGTTCGTGGAAGTAGCCTCAGTCAATGCCAGACTCATGCTCAACGTGCCGAGGAGCTGAAGGGAAAAGCCAGCCAATCAGTTTGGCTGGCTTTTCAAACTAAACGCACCAAGCTATTGCTCTTGCCTTCGTGAATCTTGAAAGCTAAATGCTGAGATTGAGGTTGGACGAATGTCCCGGGTAGAGCTTGGCTTGCGGATTGATGAAAGTAACCGCGAAGTTGACTGCAGTAGCGGCCTCTGCGGCGCCCGTTGCAATCAGCTTCAGCTTCGCTGCGTGTGCAGCAATATCTCCAGCGGAATAAACTCCCGGAAGATTGGTTTCCATCTTTTCGTTGACTGTGATGGCGTTTTTATCCATCTCCAGACCCCACTGCCGAAGGAAGTCGAGGTTGATGACGAAGCCGATGTTGATCAACAGGGCATCAACCTTTAATGTCTCTTCTTTGCCAGTGCGGTTGTCGAAGATAACGGCTTCATTGACTTGACCGTTGCCATGAAGGTCTTTGAGTTCGTAGAAGGTCTTGATGTTGACCTTGTTACGCTTCATCTCTTCCACCGAGCTCTGCACCGCGCGGAACTGATCTCTTCTGTGGATGAGAGTGACTTTGTTGGCTAAAACCGAAAATTCGTTAGCCCAGTCCACCGCCGAGTCGCCGCCGCCGATGATTAGTACATCTTTGTCACGGAAGCGCTCTTTGCTTCTCACTGCATAGAATATTGATTCGTCTTCCCATTCCGCAGGAACTTCCAGATCGAGCCGCTTGGGAACGCAAGCGCCTGCCCCGAGCGCCAACAAGACTGTCTTGCTCAGGTGATTTTCATTTTTGTCGCTGGAAACTTTCCAGGTCATTTCACCTTCGTGCTCAATGCGCTCGATGAGTTGAACTTTCTCACCGAGACACAGTGCGGGTTTGAATATTGCCGCTTGTGTAGCCAGATTTTTAGCAAGATCTTTAGCCAAAATTTTGGGATGACCTGCAACGTCATAGACGTATTTTTCCGGATACAGTGCGGTTAACTGCCCACCGAGCTCTGGGAGCACATCGATGACTTTCGTCTTCAGACCTCTCAGTCCTGCGTAGAAGCAACCAAATAAGCCTGTTGGGCCGCCGCCTATAATCGTAATGTCGTAAACATCCATGCCTTTATCTTGGTCTCCAGGATATCCAACGTAGCCGATTGGTTATTGTAATACACTAAATGAGCTATATGGCGTAGCTCCTCACGAATGATGAAGGAGTCGCAACAGCTTTATTAACAAGACGGGGGCAAAAACGACTAACAGGCATGAAGTATCGGGATCTCGGTCGAACAGGAATTAAGGTGTCGGAAGTTGGCTTCGGCGCCTGGGCGATCGGAGGCAATAGGCACGGAAACAGCTACGGACCTACTGATGATAAGGTCTCTCTTGAAGCAATTGAGAAGGCTCTTGATTTGGGTTGCAACTTTTTCGATACAGCTGATGTTTATGGCTGGGGCCATAGTGAAGAGTTGCTCAGCAAGGCGATCAAGGGTAAACGTGACCGAATCGTCATAGCTACGAAGGGTGGCTCTGACTTCTATCAAGGGTTCGGTTTTCAGACGTTCAATGAAGAGTACATAAGGTTTGCGCTTGACAAAAGTCTAGAAAGACTAAAGACGGATTATATCGATCTATATCAACTTCACAATCCTCCGGTTTCTGTTATTGAAAACGAAGAGACCTACGAAGTGCTCCAGAAGCTAAAGATTGAGGGCAAAATTCGAGCCTGGGGTCTGTCGGTGCGTAATTCTCGCGACGGTCAGATTGCCTTGATGGTGGCAAAACCGGATAGCATTCAGGTTCCATACAATCTATTTACGACCGGTCCCGATGTCGATCTTTTTCCGCTCGCTATGCAACTCGGGTGTGCAGTTATCGCCCGTGAGCCGCTTTCTAACGGCTTCCTCTGTGGCAAGTATGGTATTGAATCTACTTTTGAGAGTGGTGATATTCGAAAAAATTGGCCGCGTGATTTCATTGCTGCAAGGGTGAAAGCGTGTGAGATGCTGCAATTCCTTGCCGACGGCAAGAGGACGATGGCACAGGCGGCGATTCAGTGGACGTTAATTCGGAAAGATGTTTCTGTTGTTATCCCAGGTGTGAAGACCGCAGACCAGGCTCTAGAAGATTTCAGCGCGCCGGATCGGCCCGCGCTCACTAAGTCGGAGCTTCGCGAAATCGAAGTCTTGAAGCGACACAAATTCGGGCTGAAATAGCACTGAAGATGAATTGGATCGATTGCAGTTTTTTAGAAGTGGTGGTTCGTTTGTAAAAATGTCCGGCAGCTAACGATTCACGACAGTCCTCAGTTTCATACCTTCCTGAGTATGTACCGGCATATGGTAATTTCCGTTCGATGAGGTCATCGGGTAGGCTTGTTGCGCGGGATACTGATTGAAGTTTGCTTGCGGTGCCGTCATATCCAGCGGTTGAGCCGAATTAGGATATGGAGGCGCATACGCTTGTGGCTGTGAATACGATTGTTGAGGAGCGTAGGTTTGTCGCGGCGACATGTTATTGCGCGATTGCTCTAACTCGCCGGGAAGCGGCTCCGGATGATGAACAACGATTCGTTCGCGACCGACATGAATGACTCGTGAATGATTGTTGCCCTGTGACGCGATCGGCTTGTATCCAAACGCGGCGGAACCGAAAGTGCCTTGAGTCATGGGTTCCGTTGTACTTCCCGATCTGGCCAGCTCTGATTGCGCGGAAAAGTTGCTTGGGTCTCCCAGGTTGGGCAATGGCTCTTGAAGCGAATTGAGCTTCGAGGCAGCATAGTGCTTTTTGTCTGGGGTGTAAAAACCGTTGTTACCGACCGCCTGGATGGGAAGCGCATTCTTAGTGGCTCCTACGATGATGCGGTCATCGTGAGATGTCGGTGATCCGGCCGTGGGCGTTCCGAGCACATGGTTAGCCAGTGGCTCGTTGTGACGGATGAAGTAAATAACGAACAGCCATGCGGCGTAGCCGATGAAGAAGAGGGCTGTGATGCCGTTGGGAGTTATCTTGATGCCGGAGAAGATATCCGAAAGCTTGATGCCGGCATTGTATGCGGCAGTCGTCGAGGCATTGCCCTCCTGCGCCGCTTCATGATGGTGAACGGATTGATGATGGCCATGGCTTTCAGAGCCATGTTCATGACCTTCGAATGCACCTTCCGTGAAGGAGAACTCGCTCACCTGGAATCCTCTCGCGGCAGTTGGGGAGCCTATGCGGGCATTATATTACCTGACGAGGCAGTGTAAATGGTGAAATTACGGTTTGGATCTATATTACTTGTATATAAATTCATATCACGCGCGTGGACAGACCTCTGCTCTCAAAAACAAAAAGCGGTAATTTTAGATCAATGTAACCTGCGATATTGGAATTGCAACTGGTTAATTTCGCGAGTGAGCACTGGATCCGACCTGCAAGCTGTTTGAAACACGGCGATCGCAGTGAACTCCAGGGCGGCCCAGAGTGCTTCAAAAACACTGCATCACAGAGTTACTAGCAACCGGCCACTGGGGACGCCGGCGCCGCCAGTGTCTCGCTCGCCCCGAGCAACATCGGCGCTCGATACGGCACTTCTTGAGCGCCGCACGCACAGCCGGTGTTGTTGAAAATATCCTAGCCAATATTCTTCGAGTTGTCTAACCCGACCAACTGCCGCTATATCCTGGACAGAATCGTCTCACCGTGCACTTCCGAGCAGGGTATTTTCTGACCACCAGGAAAAGTTTGCAGCGTCTCAACGCAGAGCAAAACCTCTTCCTTGAGGCGGAAGCTGACTTCTGATTCTATAGGCGAATGGAAGTCTTCGAACTTGATCTTAACCCGACAACTTGCGAACTTTAGGTGGTCTCGATGCCTTCTAGCTGCGCGACGCGATGGCGAAGACTTTCGACGATGCGTGGAAGCTCGAATACTCCGGGCAGTCTCTCTTCTATCGAAGTGACGTGACGGGTAAGCTCGATCGATCGCTCCATGAGTTTGATCAGAATCTGCTGAGTTGCGATCAGCTGGCGCTGATTGTCGATGAGCTGATTGGCGACTTTGCTGGTCTCCATTCTCTGGTCGACGCTCAACGTGATCAATTCAGAGAGGCGGTCTAGTAATTTTTCCATTTGCTGGTTGATGAATGTATCACCATGGGTGGTGGCACCTTCGGTGGTGGCTGCTTCACCCTCGAAGAAATTTTCGAAACCTTCCATCTCCAGATTCTTGTCTTGATTTTCTTCTGGTACTCGCTTCGCTTCAGCCATGGACTCAGCTCCTAAGATTATCAGAATAACAGATGCTTGCACCGGACTTAGTGCTTGCTCTCGCCATATGTTTCTACCAACCGCCCCCATAGTTGGTGGCGTTCATAGAATTATAACTAAAGCCGATAATAAAACAAGTGCGAAGCGCAAGAAATAATTATTAGTTGGTATCGCTGTGATCCGCTACACCAATGCGCCTTTCTTCAGCACTTTCGATACCGGATTCCAGCCCATATTGTAGGGAATTTCGGCGAGGGTAGAGACGTTCCACAAGACCATATCTGCCTGATAACCACTGCGTAGTTGACCGATAGACTCACCACGCCCGATGGCATGAGCTGCATTGATTGTCATCGCAGTTAGTGCCTCATCGGCAGTCATCTTCAATTTGAGACACGCCAGACCCATGATGAATGGCAAAGAGAATATATGACAGCTACCTGGATTGAAATCAGAGCCCAGTGCGACTGCAACGCCTTTCTCGATCATCGTGCGCGCAGGTGCGTGCTGACTCAAGTTGAGAAAGAATGAGGTACCGGGCAATAGCACCGCGACACAGTCGGACTTCGACAATCGGCCGATATCGTCCTCGGTGACAGCGAGCAAATGATCTGCGCTGTGCGCATGCATCGCACAGGCGAGAGATGTGGCACCGAGGCTTGCAAACTCATCAGAGTGAACCTTCAATTTCATTCCAAGCTCACGAGCCTTTTCGAAAATTCTTTTCGTATCTTCCAGTGTGAAATAACCTTCGTCGCAAAATACATCCACGTACAAACGGCTGGCCGGCACGCCTCTTTTGGTGAGTAAGGCGAGCGCCGCGGGAAGCATATCCTCTACAACTTCATTGACATATACCTCTCTCTTCACTCCCGGCGGAACCGCATGTGCGGGAAGGAATGTCGGTGTCAACTCGACTGGTTGTGTTTCATCAAGCGACAAGATCGCATCGAGCATTGAAAGCTCGCTCTTACGATCTAGACCATAACCAGTCTTCACTTCGCAGCTCGTGGTGCCATGTTGAAGCATGCGCTCCAGTCTTTGCCGACCGAGTCGCGTTAGTTCGTCTTGTGTCGCATCTCGCGTGCCTCTCATGCTGGCGACGATGCCGCCACCCTGCTCGGCAATTTCCTTGTAAGTCTTGCCCTGGCAGCGCATCGCGAATTCGTTATGTCTGTTGCCGCCGAAAATGATATGCGTATGAGGATCAACCAGCCCTGGTGTCACAAGTTGATTAGACGCATCGATCACATCGGCCTGGTCCGCGTCGACTTTCTTGAGCACCTCATCCTTGGGACCGGCAAAGACGATCTTTCCGTCTTTGATGGCCACAGCTGCATTTTTCACTTTTCGAACATCGCCCATCTGAGCACCGCGGGCACAACCAGACTCTATGTCTGGAGTCGCAAGTTCTCCTATCGGACTGACAAGCACGTCTACGAGCACTTTGGTGCCACTTGCAGCTTCGGCCATCTTCACTCTTCCATATCGGGGGAAGGGTGAATTATATCCAATCGATACCGGGTTGTCTAATAATCGTATGACTGAAGTCTCAGATCGCAGAGTCCACCGTGGTATCACATACGGTGATCAAGGTCGTTAGAAGCACGGACTTGGATCCGCAGAGCAATTTGAAGTGAATATAGCTATCAGGCGCTTAGTGACAGTACAGAGGTGGACTCTTGCACGGTGCGCTCAGATAGCATCTTGCAGTATTTGCAGTTGTCATCTGGTCCGTGCTTACTTCGCTCTTGTGGACATTTCATCGACTCCAGATCTTTCACAATCTCCTCGAAATGAACCTTAAATATAGAGTCATCGATCACCATGTTGCTAGAGCTGATTGACTGAGTATTAATCCGCACCGTAGTTAGTGAGATCGAATCAAATGGCCAGCGCACGCGCAAGCGCTCGCAGAGAAAACGCTTAACCAATGCGGATACCGTAGGCCACGCCGAGGAAAAGTATTTTTTGTTGCGAAGGTCGTATTCGACGATTTCTAAATGACGCTTCTGCGGATACCAGAGAATCAGATCGAATGTGTCTTCCAAATATACGCGTACGTGTGCGACACGAGACCTGGCCCTGAGTGCCACTGACACAACCTCCGCTCCCGCTGGTCTATAAGGATGGCGGGCATATGTCATCAGCCCCTTATAGCAATACAGAAAAGCACGAGCGACAGAATCGGAATCTGCGCCGGAAGCCTCTATCTGCTCGAGTGGCCAGTGCCTACCCATAAAGGTCTGGACTTCATTTGGATTGGAAACCTTGCCGCGATTGATCTCGGCAATTCCCTTTCTAATGAATTGTCTGCAAATAGAGGAGACACTCCTCTGCCCACTTGGCGATGAGTAAGCAGTAAGAGCCGTCTCGTAGGCCTTCTGGCAGGCTCTGTATGTGTCAATCATTGAAGGCGAAAACAGCGTGCGGTCCATATTAGAACCCCCTTCCCGTTGTGATACCAAACTTTTGTATGTCATACTAATATATGGCACGGCTGCAAAATCAGTCAAATGAAATTCGCCGTTCGGGATCAATTTGCCCTTTCATCACATGAAAAAACATTGGCTTAAATCGACTCATCCGTATCTGATGGAATGTCTTCGCGGATCTGTTACTGCCCCTCTTGTCGATATACTAGATGTGTCTTATATATCTGACAACCAGAGCGGCTTTCGCACATTAATTTGTCGCGATAAACAGAATTTTTTGCGCGATTCCAACTATCGTTCATACAAAGACTTTTTTGCCGAAGCGGTTATATGCCTCGCTGGGCGATCCCTATATATGATTGAGGTTCACTATGTATAGTACCAAGCCCAGTCATCCTCTCCGCCCGGTTCTGACTGTCGGAGAGCTTACCGAACAGATCAAAGACCTCTTGGAATCAACGTTTGATTTCGTCTACGTGGCTGGTGAGATAAGCAATGCAAAGGTCTATTCTTCTGGGCACTGGTATTTTTCCTTGAAGGATCAGGACGCCACGCTGTCCTGCGTGGCGTTCAAGAATGCCAATCAGCACATCAAATTCAAGCTTGAAGACGGCTTGATGGTTGTTGCACGAGGAAAGTTGAGCGTCTACCCTCCGCGCGGCGGGTATCAAATGATCGTTACCGCGCTTGAGCCGGTCGGCATAGGAGAATGGCAGCTGGCCTTTGAGCAGCTAAAGACGCGTCTTGCGCAAGAGGGACTTCTCGCGCCGGAGCGCAAGCGACCAATACCGATCCTTCCTAAGAAGGTTGGTATCGTGACAAGCCCATCTGGTGCTGCACTTCACGACATCCTGAATACAATCAAACGGCGGAACAGTTCAGTTGATCTTTTGATCGCTCCTGCTCGCGTTCAAGGGGAAGGTTCTGCCGAGAGCGTCTGTCAGGCGCTGCAGATGCTGCAAGAGATAGACGATCTGGACGTTATTATCGTGGCCAGAGGGGGAGGTTCGATCGAGGATCTATGGTCCTTCAACACTGAAATGGTGGCACGGGCAGTACTGGGTTCGAGAGTTCCAGTCATATCCGGTGTAGGTCACGAGACCGATGTGACGATCTGCGATCTTGTTGCTGATCTTCGGGCCCCGACGCCGACCGCCGCGGCGGAGTTGGTCGCGAAAGGATACACTGAGCTCAACGAAAAATGGAGTTTTTTGCGTCGGCATCTTGTTGTGGCCATTGATGAGCGCGTAGCCAAGGCTCAAAGTCGAGTGGCACAGTCTAGCCCAGAGAAATCGTTGCTTCGCTATCAAGATCGACTGAGGCATCTCAGAGAGCGAGTTGTTTTTTCTCGAAATCGAATTACGGACAAAGTCAGTTACAGACTATCTGCCAATCGGCAACTGTGGAGACAGTACGCAGAAAAGCTCAATGTCTTGGGTCCAAAGCAGGTTTTGTCCAGAGGTTTTTCCGTGATTCGCAAGGAAGATGGCACTGTCGTTCGCAATTTCGACAGCGTAAAGCCTGGCGAGAGACTGGAAGCTCTGCTCGAGAATGGTCGAGTGATTGTAGAAGTAA
>JAIERK010000135.1 GCA_019746975.1 Candidatus Obscuribacterales bacterium | reverse complement strand
AACAATGTGACGCTGGCACCGGCATTGTGTGCGGCGAGCGCGGTATATAGCCCGGCGCCTCCTATAGTCGATACAGTTTGGCCGCTACTGAGATGAATGGTGTCGAGTGATACACAACCCACCACCAGTATCTTTCCCACCACTTTTCCCTCGCACGCTGCATTGCCTGGTGATTGTACTTGTCGAATTCTCCTCTAGCAAGCAATATGTTGCGTTGCGACAATTGCAACGGATAGCTGATTCAGACTGGTTTTCAACGACACACGCATTTAACGGTTTGCGACTGCTAATCAATATCTGGATTCCATGTGCTAGGATCGAAGGCTCTCTCTAATCTGAAATTAAAGTTCTATGCAAATTCTTAATCGAGCGGTCGGGAATAAGTATTCATCGTGTCCAGTTTTGTCGATGATTTGCCTCGTTACCATCATGCTTTCGGCGTGTTCTAGCGCTGAGTCCGTGAGGTCTGATCTGGAAGTTGCTCGCATCCCAAAGAGTGAGCTGCAAGCTACGGCATTCGTCCAGCTCAATGAAGACAAACCCGGCACGCCGGTCGAGGTGCGCGAATACCTTGTGCCCGGCAAGCATACTATTGTCGGCTACCTCAGCGCGTACGATGATCATAGCCTCGACATAGAGCCGAAATTGTTAAGGCTCACCGAGCAGAGAAATGACCTCGCAGTGCGTATCGTCGATGTCAATAGACCGGAGTTCAAAGCCGTTGATTGGGAGTCACCGATTGTTCAGGAGCTGCGGATTCAGTCCCTTCCTTACTTCGAGATTTATGATCCCGCCCAGGAAATATGTGCTCATGGTAGACCAGCGTACGAGCAGGTCGCTCAGTGGATTCAACCTATTCAATAACTTCAGCTACCACTCCCATTTCAGGTTAGACTGTCCTAGATGGAGAGCATATGGTAAATCGGCTTTGAGGTGAGTGTTGCCGCGAGATTCGTACGCGGCTTTCTTCATCTCTGACTTGTAAATATCCATTTTCCCGACTTTGTAATTGGCAAAAGCCTTTATCAAATGACTTTCGCTGCCTTCGGACAACATCGCCACTCCGTATGGAACTCTGAATTGTTTTGTATCTTGAGTAAGTCTGCAGACCAGCTCGTAGTCTTTTCTGGCCAACTCCTTTTCTCCCATATTCTCATAGATGATAGCCCTCTTCAGATAGCCAATGAATGAATGCGAGCGCGCTTGAAGTGAACGATTGATCTCCGCGATCGCCCTTTCATACTGTCTGTATCGGGCATAGGTTCCGATTCTGAAATTGTATGCCGTACTGTGGTAACTGGGTTCCATTTTGAGAGCATGTTCGTAGCAGCTCAGAGCTTCATCGAACTTGCCCTGACGACTTCGAATCAAACCCATGTAGGCTGAGGAATACGGAGACTCTAGAACCGGATCCTTCAACCTCACCTCTTCGTTTTCATTTCGCACCAGTTCCGAATATGTGCGCACGTCTTTTTCTGCTTTGTCGAGCTGGTTAGTACGGATGAATAGTTCTGCTCGTTCCATGTAGAGATTGACGTTGACGAATTCCACCTTCGTAATCTGATTGATGAGAATAGAAATTGTGTCGATTGCGTCCTGATATAGACCCAGTCTTTCCTCCTGCTTGCTTGCCTGGTGAAGCGCAGTATTGAAGGCATATGGATGTCGGTAGAGTTGGTGAGATGCCTTCCACAACGTTATTGAAGTCTTTGGAAACTGGGATCTGCACTTATCTGCTAAGTGCGTTAGTGTACTGGCACCGATCCACGGTAGCGCAACTGTAGCTACGAAAAACCAAATAAGTGCTAAAGAAAGTACTCTTAAACCTACAGACTTAAATCGAACGAGATTCTGCTTTCCAAATATGCAGTAGGCAAGTACCGAGAAGCCCAGTATGGAAGCACAACCCTCTCCGAGTATGCGACAAACTATTGCGATTGCATGGATGACGTCAGGCTTCGATTCTCCAATTGCGCAAATCAATGATGGAATCGCGAGCGCAGCTGCGCTGCCTCCAGTTAGAAGCATGATTATGGTTAGCCAGGACCTGGCTGTAGTCTTTCCGTTGTTCAGGCGTTTTATTTGCGAGAAACCCTGAATGAATGCATGAGACGCGCAATAGGCAGCTAGTATTATTGGACCAATCGAGCTGACCGCATTTGCGAGCTCTTCTTTACCCGAATAATCAAACGACACCGAATACAGTGACATTAGCAAACCAAGTCCAGCTATCGCTGTGGCTTTCTCCTTCGTAAGCGAAAATTTGATTTTCAGGGCGCGAGAGATTTTTTGAACAGATTTTCCGTTTTGCGCTAGCCTCAGATCTTTGAGTAGCTCTTCCATAGTCTGATAGCGGATTGATTGCTCTTTTAGCAGGCATTTCATGGTTATGCGCTGCATCATAGTGAGAAGCCTATTGCAGATAACCGATCTCGGAAATGATTTTGGGTCTGTGTTGATGTGATCGATAATCAATTGGACCGGCGTACTTCCTGAGAAAGGTGGTTTCCCCGTTAGTGTCTCGTACATCATGCAACCGAATGAATAGATGTCAGACCGATTGTCGATCATAAAACCCAGGCATTGCTCCGGACTCATATAGTGAGGACTACCGAAGACTTCGCCGGTTTGCGTCAAGTCTCGGGTTGCCCGTGACTCCGTGGGTAGTGCCACTGCAATACCGAAATCGACTAGTTTCGCAGTTTCTAGTTTGCCTTCTCCGGTGATGATCACGTTGGTCGGCTTAATGTCTCGGTGCACTAGTCCTTGTAAGTGAGCAGATTGAAGTCCCTCTGCAATCTGGATGAGAATGTTGCAGGCTCGCTCAGGTTCTAGCGCGCCGACCTCTTCGATGATTTCATCCAGGCTTCTACCATCTACAAAATCCATCACCATATATGGGGCGCCGCTTGCGTCTACCCCATAACCGTATACAGTGGCAAGTGACGGGTGATTAAGCCTTGTCGTGGCCTCGACTTCCTTCTCAAACCGTTTTTGTGCAACCTGATCCTTCACTAGTTCGCGATTCAGTGTTTTGATAGCAAAAACGCTGTCCAATTGACGATCTCTGACTTTGTAGACCGAGCCCATACCTCCGTGTCCAATTAGATCCAGCACTTCATACCTGCACCCGAAATCAGGTCGCTCCTCAGGCTCGTTGAGCGCTTCGGGAGACACAAGTTCGGGCGTTTCCGCCCTGTCAATCTCATTTGCTTCAAGCTCATGAGAGTGACTCGACTCGTTAATATTGACGGAGGCTTTTATTTTCGTAGTCATTTTTGCAACCACACACACATACCGATGGCAAAACCATTAAACCAATGGGGTCTACCACAAGTAAGTGGAATAACCCCAATAATTTATGAGAGTGGCATTGAAACTCAGTTTCACGGCTGCTGTTGGTGGAGAAATGTGATCTTGAGTAGTTTCGCCAGGATTAAAAGCAGGCGGAGGAAAGCGCCCAAGAGGCCTACGACAGATTGTCCAGAATTCCTTTCCACGCTTACTACGGATCGGTCTGTTATCGTCTCGCAATTGCCTATGTAGCAAACGGAAAGTCGGATGCAGCGATTCCGCTTTTCAAGGATGCTGACGAGCGTTGCAGTAGTGGTGAAGATATAGATTGGCGTGCGGACAAGTTCTGCAGTCATGCCCATCTCGCGCAAATATTTCAGGCTTGAGGAGATCTGCAACAGTCTGAGCATTTCTATCGGCTCGCTCTTGCAGAGTCTGAGTTGGAGCCGGAAAAACAGCGAATTGACGCCGTATGCAACCAATGTGCAGATAGTCTGAAAACACAAGGGAAATCAGGCGAAGTGCCCTCGATTCTCGCTATCGCCAGCAAGGCTGTGGATAGACCAAATTCCGATACGTTTCGCGAGTCACATTAACATGTTTCTCACAAATTCACAGGAAAGTAAACTCGCACAACTGCGAGTACCTGATGCTCAAGCAACTGTTTGACCAATAGTCTCAATTATCGATCGAATGGTTGACCTTCTCTACAGCCACCCGATATAACTAGTGTCTCAACCGTGTTGGGTTGTCGGCAAACACTCCTCTCTGGCCTTCACTGCCAAAGCGCAAACCTGGTTTTTGCCCACCCAGATATAACGAAATCGGGCGCCCATGGCTATTTTGCTCAGCTGTCAATCGATCAGTAAGTCCTACGCAGGAAGGACCCTTTTTGATGAGCTGTCGATCGGCTTAGAAGAGGGAGATAAAGTTGGGCTCATCGGACCTAACGGATCAGGAAAGTCTACTCTGGTAAAAATTTTAGCTGACATAACTCAGCCGGACGAAGGTGAAGTCGTCAGACGAAAGGACTTGCGCGTTGCCTACGTCGAACAGGAAGATCAATTCGGCGAAGGTGATACTATCGAGGACACAATCGCGAAGGCTGCTTTAGAAGTGCCTTTCGAAGAGCACTTGCGGGCTGCATCGATTGACTCCACGATCAAGATGTTTGGTTTTCCGGATCGCACTGCCGTAGCCACAAGCTTATCGGGTGGCTGGAAAAAGCGCCTTTCGCTGGCACGAGGATTTGTCAAAAGGCCTGATGTCTTGATCCTCGACGAACCTACCAATCACCTGGATCTCGAGTCTGTATTGTGGTTGGAAAAACAGCTTAAGTCGTTCGACAAATCGTTCATCGTCGTCACACACGATCGACTGTTTCTCGAATCGGTGACCAATCGAATCATCGAGCTCAACAAGCAGTATCCGAAAGGATTTCTGAGTGTCAGCGGTCCCTACACCCAATTCCTCATCAGCCGGGAAGAAAAGGTTGCTGAGCAGGTGAATCTTGAGCACGCTCTCGCGAGCAAAGTGCGCAGAGAGATCGCCTGGCTGCAGCGTGGCGCGCGGGCCAGGCAGACTAAGTCAAGCGCGCGCATAGAACAGGCTGGTAAGTTGATCGAGGAGTTGGCTGACGTAAAACAGCGAAATACTACCTCGCAAATTGAAGTGAATTTCCAGGCGTCAGGGCGAAAGACCAGAGAATTGATCGATGCCAAGTCGATTAAGAAGTCATTTGGCGAGAGAATATTGTTTTCCAATCTGGAGCTGCTCATTACCAATCGCACGAGATTGGGTCTGGTAGGGCGAAATGGAAGCGGGAAGACGACTCTGCTTAGAACCATTATTGGTGACATCAAACCAGATAGTGGCACGATCAAACGAGCGGATGATTTGCGAATAGTCTGGTTCGATCAGAATCGCAAGCAACTCGATCAATCGAAGACCTTGCAGGAATCTCTGAGTTCTGACGGTGAGTCGGTCGTGTATCAGGGACGGTCACTTCACGTGGTGACGTGGGCCAAGAAATTCCTCTTTCGATCCGAGCAGCTAAAGATGCCGTTGTCGTATCTCTCGGGTGGTGAGCAGTCTCGCATACTGATCGCCAATCTGATGCTGAAACCTGCCGACATCATTATTCTGGACGAACCTACCAACGATCTTGATATCCCATCGCTCGAAGTGCTGGAGGAAAGTCTCGAAGAGTTTTCTGGTGCTGTAGTCCTTGTAACCCACGATCGAATGATGCTCGATACTATCTCCGACCAGATACTTGCGTTGAATGGACAGGGCGGCTTCGAGTACTTTGTAGGATTCGATCAGTTCGAGAAGGTGATGCCAAGCTTCTATTCGGATGACTCGGGCAAGTCGGCTAGCCGCGAAAAGAAAGTCGACACGAGGAAGAAGCCGGAGTCAGGCTTGACCGGTCCGGAAAAACGAGAGCTGAACGCTCTGCCGAAGAAGATCGAAGAAGCCGAAGCTAGTCTCGCCAGTACTCAAGCGCAAATGAACAAACCTGAGATTGCATCCAACTTTGCCAAGCTAGAAGAGCTACACGGGCTGCAGGAAACCCTGGAGAAGGATCTCGAAAAGCTTTATGAACGGTGGGAGTTGCTGGAAGCAAAAAATGTACAATAGTAACTGTTCCAAGCCCAGGACCGCCTTAACTTGATTTCTCTCACTGTCAACAAAGTTCCTACCCTTTTCATCAAGGCCTTCACTGCCGGCGATGTAGAAGCGATTTTGGAGTTTGTCCGAGACGCTCATGCGATGAAGTCCGAAGATGGTCGAAGTGTTCTGTTCATTGACACACCGATCACAATGCACACAATCGAGGCTGTGGTCAAACTCAAAGAAGAAGGTTATCGAGTATTTTTCCGCGATCATCATGGTATAGACGGAGAACCTGCCAATCACAGGGATATGCAGGTTCAATCCGGTACAGCAAAGTTAGAGGAACTTCTGGGGGCTGATTGTTTGATCACGGTTAGGCGTCTGCATCCTGCTTGTAGTACGCTGGTATCGCCAGGTGAATTCAGCAATGCCGTGGCAATTATTGCTGATCCCGATGCGGACGGTTTGACAGCTGCAATGAAAGCGTCTGGCATATTTTATCCCGAGCTGGATGATGACGCCGCTCTTCTTGATGGAGAGCCGTACTTCCAGGTTAACGGCAGTCCAATCTCACAATTGCTGGCAAAGGGCGTTGCCACACTTCCCTCGTTCGATATCAAAAATCCACTCTTGCGCGAGAAAGCGACTCAAAAGTTGTTTTCCGATTGGATGGAGGCGGTGGAAGGCAATGCGCGCGCCAAAGAGAGGCTGATGAAGGGTGTGGCCGCCTATGATGTTGCGGTGGAAGTTGCTAGAGAATTAGCGACCACTGCCCGAGAAGTGCTACCAGGGGTGGTGCTGGTCGATTGCGCCGATCAACCTGTATATGATGTTGGAACACTCAACTCACTGCTAGAACAGCGCCCGTCCTGCAGAATCAGCGTATTGCGAAAATCGCTAGGTCCAATTGCGGCGCTCCATGGAATACAGTACAGTCTCACGGTAGTAAGATCTCATCAAAGCGAAATTAACTTGCAGAAGTTGTTGCCGCCGGATACCAGGTCAGATCCGCAGTATGGTGTGATCAGCAATGTTTCCTTCTTACTGCATGTGTCTGAGTACATTTGGAACGAGCAAGTTTTGCCGAGGCTGAAAGCGGCAATTTGATTATTATGGTTTGGATTGCATTCTTCACTAGTCCGACGGAATCGATGGAGGCACCTAATGTCAATTGACGAACAGATCGATAAGTTCTTAGCTGCTCCGGCCTTTGGTGTTGCCGGTGCAAGCGACGATCGGCACAAGTACGGACACAAGGTCTATGTGTGTTACCTCCAGCACGAGCACAAGGCATACCCGATCAATCCCAATGTGAAGACAGTGCTTGGAAATACTGCGTATGCGACTGTGAGGGCTTTGCCCGAGCCGATAGAGTCTCTCTCGATAATTACGCCGCCGAATGTGACTGAGCAGGTGGTCAACGATGCCATTGCTGCTGGTGTTAAAAACATATGGATGCAGCCTGGGGCGGAAAGTCGATCCGCAATCAAGACGGCTACCGAGGCTGGTCTCAATGTGATTTCCGGCGGACCGTGCCTGCTTGTGGTTATGGGCTACAGGGAGCGTTGACTAATCGTCGAATCTAGGGGCTCTGCGCTGCTGCTTCTTGGCGGATTGCTCAGTCTTTGCCTGTGCTCGGCGCATCTTGGCGCCTTTCGAAGGTTTCGTCGGGCGGCGAATTACTGGAGGATTCCACACGGCTGCGATCATCTCTCTCAGTTTTTCCAACAATCTTCCATATTGGAATTTTGATCGCGGTACCTTTGACTGGCGATGACGAGCTCTCCTTCCGTGGTGAGTCTATTACCATATTTTGCTATGAATCTCGTGTGAACGCCATGAGGCAAGCATGTGCTTGATACCACCGCCCATCGCATAATTGCCTTGCTGTTGACTTTGTTGACGTTCTGACCGCCGGGCCCACCACTCCGGGCGAACGTGAAATTCAGTTCGCTTTCAGGAATATTGACGGTAGGGCTCACCGGGTACATTTGCTATTTCCCTTGTCAGTTCAAGATAAACCAAGTCGTGCGGATTGGCAAATGCAAGATAACATCGCGGTTCTATTATCGACACATCGTGTTTCTGAATAGCTCGGCGAAGCGCGCCGCGTATGAAGGAGAAGGCGTATAATGGTCGTTAATCGAAAAATCGAGGAAAGTAATGTCTACAGACACAAACCCTGAACAACTCGCCGCTCGCGTGGCCGCCGTCATGAATGCAGACGATAAGGCGGCCAAGTTGCTTGGAATTTCTCTGGTTGAGGTGCGTCCTGGGTCCGCAGTTCTAACAATGGGTGTGCGTGAAGACATGCTTAATGGACATGGTATCTGTCATGGTGGCATAACATTCACGCTAGCTGACACCGCGTTCGCATATGCGTGCAACTCGAGAAATGTGAAAACCGTGGCACTGACCTGTACGATCAACTTTATCGCTCCTGTAGCTGTCGGCGATGTTCTTACGGCGGCAGCGCGTGAAGTGTCTTCGAGTAGGAAGACCGGTGTGTATGACATTTCAGTGACTAACCAGAAGGGCGAACCGGTGGCGCAGTTAAGAGGTACGTCTTACGCGACCAGGACACCGGTTGTTTCGACTTGAACAGGTTGACTCCGTACAAAACTCGCCGTTATAGCCGCAAAGACCGGCTCAGGTAGTTTCACCATCAATTACCGACACCTGGTGTTAGGACAAGTTCTTGTACCAGAGTAGTTGAACCTCATCAGGAAAATTCGGATATGCGAATCGATCAATGGCGCCCAAGTGGCAACCCTGGCTCGAGTAGAATTTGCAAGCTGCTAGATTAATATTTTGGGTCTCAATTTTGAGTTGCTTGCACTCGCGTTCGATTGCCCAGGATTCGGTTGCGCGAAAGAGTAACGCTCCGACACCACGACCTCGATATTCTGGACTTATTCGAATGTCCCAAAGCAGCGCAATGTCACGACGTCCGTTCAATAGATGAAGTCTCTTGGTATTGAATGCAATCACGGCTCCTCCGATTCGGACACCATTATCTCGTGCAGTTATCAGTCCCCAGTTTGAAACGTCGAATCGTTTGCTCCAATTCGATGGACCCTCTCCTTTAATTGCGTCGTAGTCTTTCAGCACCGGAGCGTCTAACTGCACCTCTTTCAGGTTGAGTCCACGCATGCCTTGATCCACTAGAGTCACCTCCAGGATGCGATCAAACTCGTATGCTATGGAAACTAGCGCATGGTCGCTCAGGGTTGAAATTGACTCTTCTCGGATTTCAATATTAGAGTGGCTGGTCATTTTTTTCGTGTGCCGACTTGTGCGCGATCGAACATCGTTTTAAAACGCTGAGGGTCGTAACTAAGTTGAACGCGCCTGGTCATCGAAGATTGGGCTATCTCTTACCGGCTCTCGAAAATTCTTTGAACTTATAAGATTGCAGATACTCTGCGTAGGGATAGGCGAAGTCGATGACACCATCAGCGGTGAACGATATCACTCTTGTCGCTACATCCGAGATCAGATCTCTATCGTGGGAAACGAGTAGCACGGTGCCTGGGAATTGAGTCAGTCCGTCACCAAGTGCCGACACTGCCTCCAAATCCAGGTGGTTGGTCGGTTCGTCGAATACGAGGATCGGATTCTTGAGCATCATCATTCGAGCCATAAGTAATCGCGCCGTCTCTCCGCCGGAGAGTGCTTCCGTGGCTTTGAGACTTTCGTCACCCGAAAAGAGCATTCTGCCAAGCACGCTTCTCACTAGCTGGTCGCCTTCCTCTTCCATGTATTGCATAAGCCACTCTAGCGCCGTCGAACCAGGTTTGATCTCGCTGTGAAAGTCCTGCGGATAGTAGCTCCAGGCGGCGTTGTCGCCCCACTTCACAGTGCCTGCGTCCGGCTCCAAATCACCGATGAGACATCTGAGTAGCGTGGTCTTCCCGACGCCGTTGGCGCCGATTATGGCGATTCTGTCACCTCGATTGATATCAAGCTTCAGGTCTTTGAACAGAGTCTTGCCGGCAAACTCTTTGGTCAATCCTTCCACTTTCAGAATCTCGCGCCCAAGCGCCTTCTCTTGTTCAAATCGAATATAAGGTCTCTGGATATTGGACCTTTTAAGCTCCTGCGGCGCAAGACGCGCCATCTCTTTCTTTCGAGATTGAACTTGGCTAGAACGCTGACCGGCAGCGAATCTGGCGACGAATTCTTGGAGTTGGGCTATCTTCTTTGCTTTGTCTTTGTTCTCATTTTCAACAGTCTGCCGAGCCTGCATCTTTTGCTCGATCATGTCATCGTAATTGCCGGTATAGACAATGATAGTGTCATAGTCGATGTCGGCTATATGGGTGCAAACCGAATTCAAGAAATGGCGATCGTGAGAGATCACGATAAGAACGCCCTCGTACTGTCTAAGGAAGTCTTCCAGCCAGTGAATCGATTCGAGATCAAGGTGGTTGGTAGGTTCGTCCAGCATCAGAGCTTGTGGTCCACCGAACAGGGCTTGAGCTAGAAGGACACGGAATTTGTAATCCGTCGCCAACGTGGTCATTTTGTTCTCATGCTGATCGTCCGGAATGCCGATACCGCGAAGAATTTCACCGGCTTCGAATTCGGCTACATAACCATTCTCATCGGCGATTATGGATTCCAATTCGCCGAGTCGATGCATCTGTTCTTCAGTCAGGTCAGGCAGTTCGCAAAGATGGTCACGCTCTTTAAAAGCACTCCAGAGCGTGTCATTTCCCATAACGACCGTATCGATGATGCGTTCGTTATCATAGGCGAACTGATCTTGCTTCAATACCCCTACCTGTCGAGGGCGATGGACTGTGCCCCGGTTGGACGGCTCCAGCTCGCCGGTGAGGATTTTCATGAACGTCGATTTCCCGGCTCCATTGGGGCCGGTTAGACCATATCGATGTCCAGGACTAAATTTGACAGAGACGCTGTCGAACAGCGTTCTTGACCCGTAACCCTTTGAAACTTCGTTGACGACAATCATGACCAGGTTTCCTATCAGTAAAAAAGACGCGCTGAGCGCGTCTATGGGGGATTATAGCGTTTTCCAGAATGACTGAAATGCCCTGAGATTGACATCTTTACAATGAATAAGGGCTTAGGATTCTTTTGCGCCCAGGTTCAAGGAACCTGAACCCCAGGCAATCGTCAAGAGTCCTTGACACACGCGACTCCCGCCGTTTTTAGAAAAGGAGCCGCGACGGCTTAAATGACTTGGTTCTAGCCATTCTTTGAGACTCTCTTTGCAAGGATTCTCTTGAAATCGTGCCCGCTTCTCGGCAAGCCAAATTTGCTCTGAAGTTGCAAACTCCGCGGTTCAACCATCAATTAGCTGATAAACTTTTATCCTAAGTGAGGGAGTATTTGAAGATTATGCTACGGTCTACAAAGTTTTTCGTATTGTCGAGCAGCCTGGCGTCTATAGCGATCTTGGCGGGCACGCTCTGTCTGACTCAACCTCAGTCGGCGGCCGCTTCGTCTGTTGGTGGTTCTGCAGGGCTCACCGGTATCGACGTAACCAGCATGGACAAGTCCACTACGCCTGCAGGGGACTTCTTCCAGTACGCCAACGGCACCTGGTTGAAGAATACGGCGATCCCCAACGCGTATGATAAATGGGGTGTTCTCAATATCATTCACGATAAAAATTTAGAGCTGGTTAAGGGTATTCTCGAAAAAGCATCTAATGATAAAACCGCTGCAGCAGGCAGTAATCAGAAGAAGATTGGCGATTTCTTCTTCATTGGAATGGATGAAGAGAAGGCTAATAAAGCCGATGTTGCGCCGATTACAGATGAGCTCAAGCGCATAGATGACATCAAGAATCTGGATGAACTTCGTGTCGAAGTCGCTCGTTTGCACGAACAAGGCGTAAATGCTCTATTCGGCTTCAGCTCCGGTCAAGATTTCAAGGACAGCACTCAGGTAATTGGACAGGCTGGACAAGCCGGTCTCGGACTTCCTGACCGCGACTATTACACGAATGATGACGAACACTCGAAAAAACTTCGCGAACAATATGTAGAACACGTCGGTAAAATGCTGAGTTTGCTCGGATTGGAACAGACGGATGCTTCCAGCAAAGCCAAGAAAATCATGGCGATCGAAACGGCACTTGCGCAAGACTCAATGAAGAATACAGACATGCGCGACCCGGACAAGGTTTACCATAAAATGACGCTCACTCAGGTCGATGAGTTGATGCCGAATTTCTCCATGTCGAAATATTTGAAAGCTCTCGACACTGATTGCAAAGATATCAACGTCGGCCAACCTGACTTCTTCAAAGCGTTGAATAAACAGCTTTCCAATGTTTCGCTTGCTGACTGGAAGACTTATCTCAAGTGGCATCTCATTGACAAAGCTTCACCATATCTCTCCAGTCGCTTTGTCGATCAAGACTTTGCGTTCATAAAAATCTTGACCGGCAAAAAGGAAAATCTGCCGCGTTGGAAGAGAGTTGTTGCCGCTTCCGATCGAGCTATGGGTGAGGCTGTCGGCCAAGCCTATGTCGATGTGACCTTCACTCCGGATGCAAAAGCAAAGGCACTGAGTCTGGTGAAACAGATCAAGTCAGTCCTTCGCGACGATCTCTCACAACTTGATTGGATGAGTAAGGAAACAAGATCAAACGCAATTGCTAAGCTCGATGCATTGGGCATGAAGATTGGCTATCCTGACAAATGGCGAGACTATGGAAGTCTCGAAATCGATCGTCAATCGTATTGGAAGAATGTAGCTAATGCTGAGAAGTTCGACCTGCATAGGCAGTTGGACAAAATCGGTAAGCCGGTGGACAAGGATGAGTGGCTCATGACCCCTCAGACCGTTAATGCGTATTACTGGGCAGAACAGAACGAAATCGTCTTTCCTGCCGGGATCCTACAGCCTCCGATATTCGATCCGAAAGCTGATGATGCCACTAATCTTGGTGCCATGGGCATGATCATCGGTCACGAATTGACTCATGGCTTCGATGACCAGGGCAGCAAGTTCGATGGTAATGGCAACTTGAAAAACTGGTGGTCGGCTGAAGACGAAAAGCGCTTCAAAGAGCGCGTCGCTTTAATTGAAAAACAGTATGAAGCCTACACCGTCAATGGTGACATTCATCTGAAAGGCAAGCTGGTCGCAGGGGAAGCCGCCGCTGATCTTGGTGGTTTGACCATCGCATACAAGACCTTGGAGAAGATTCTTGGTGATAAACCCCGGGAGAAGGATAAGAATGGATTTACTCCGGAGCAGCGCTTCTTCATCTCCTTTGCACAAGCATGGGCGACTAATGTACGACCGGAAAAGGAACGGCTGATGGCAGCGACTGACCCTCACCCGACGCCTCGTCTCAGGGTGAATGGAACGCTCGCCAACATGGATGCTTTCGAGCAGACCTTCCCGACGACCGGAGCACAAGCCGTGATGATGCTACCGACTACGGATCGCTGCAGACTCTGGTAAGTTGGACTTTAGCCACGCCTTAGACCATCGGCTCACAAGCCCTGAAGATGCTGCCGACCACCGATCACTGCAGACTCCGTAAATGAGTTCTGGTAAATTGGTCGTCATGCGTTAAGTATTGCAAGGGCTATGCCACGCATCGTCCGTTCGCCAACTGTTGGCATTTCCGCCACCGACGTCCTTGAGAATTTCTCCCGATCGGTACAACCACCTTTCGTCTTGCTTCACGAACGTGCTTTTCTCTCGGAACGAAGCATCTTGTCCGGCTTGGCGCAGTGAGGCCTTAAACATGACGGTAGCAGTCTCTTCTCCGTCAACGAACTCTTCGATTTGAAGACTATCGAACTGTGTTGTTGATGAGAAGTTCTGCAGATCTGCCTTCCACTCTTCGTGATCGGCTTTGCAATTGGGATTGTCCTTATGTGTGGTCGAGATGATGTATTCCGGCAGATTCAGCGCATAGGCGGAGTAGCGAGACTTCATCAGGTCGACGGCTTTCGTTGGTAATTGACCGTCGTGAAAAGCTTTGCAGCATTTGTGATAGAGAGTTTTGCTGCTGCAAGGACAGGGAAAGTATTTGCTTGGCATGTTCGCGAGCTCTTGATTTTGTACCGACGTTAAACCGTTCACTGAGGCGGCAACCAGATCTAGTATCGCAAATGATTGTATTATGATCAGGCATTTCTTGATTTAGCAGAGGTTTATATGAGTCTATCTCGATTTGAATTTTGGGTATCAGTTGGATTTTTGATGTTTTTTTGCAGTGGTACCGGTAGTGGTGCCCTGGCACAGGACGGCGATAGTATCACTCAAAGTAGAACCGTTATTGAGAGCACTACTCAAGCTCCGGATGGAGAGGGCAGCTCGTCCTCTAGTTCTACGCAAGAGACTCGTGGTGTCGGCTTCAAGGGTGCCAATGTATATAATCCTAAGTATAAAGAGCGAATCGGTACTTACGGTGAGCAGATTGAAATGGGGTTAAACAAAGGTTGGCTCACTGCAAACGAAGGCGCTGAGTTCAAGCGTCGACTCGAAGAGATGAAAACATTGGAAGCGCAAGGTGCGGCAAATGGTTGGCCAAAGGCTGAGGTCGACAAGGTTGAAAAGGTCTTCACTACATTCAATATAGACTTGTCTAACGCATCCAACAAAAAGCCGGCATCAGCGAGCACCAGCTCACGCTCTTCCACGGCCAAACCGGTTGACACCGTAGCTGGTGGCGAAGCGCCTACTGCCACCAAGTCGACCACAACGAAAACAACGACAAAGAAGAAGCCTGCAGCCAAGTCAAAGGCCAAGCCCAAATCTAAGGCTAAGTAAAGAGTAGAAGTCAAACTCGCACCAGTTTAGTCGGTCCTTCGAGGGAATTCGTTGGCGTCATTCCGTAGGGTCTGGATGCCGTTTGTATTTCGTCGAGAGAATAATCGTCGGCGTCATTCCGTGGGGGAATAAGCTGGATGCCGTTTTAATTCCATCGAAAGAATACCACTGGTACTTCGCAGCAAACATCGTTAATTGACACGACGTTTCGAAGAGGTTAGCTACCATCGCCTCTGATAATAAAGAACTGACTCCAATCCGCTCGGATTGGAAAGAATCATAACGCTCGTCTGCATGGGACCGAGCTTTAACGTCTCTCTGCGCTGTAAGAAATCGTACTTTGCCATAGCCGACACTACGTCGCGGAACATCTCTTTGGGAACATAGGCTCCCGTCAAGCAGACGTCTTTCAAAGACAACTCTACTGTCAGTTTCACAATAGCGTTAGCCAGGGCGTATGGCTCGCGAAGAGCCTCTTCAGATGGTCTTACGAGGATCGAGCCCTGTTTCATTTTGGCAATTTCCAGTTGCGCATACCTGCGACTGCCGACTGGGCGTCCGTCGTGATACCAGAGGTCTTCATATTTGAACGACTTCACATCGACCTCGTGACCAATGTTATAACGAGGCGACTTTCTGTAGGTGACCTTTAAATTGGTTATTGAACTGAGCTGAGAACCTTTGTAGGTCAAGAATTGCTTCTTCTTACTAACATCGATGAACACTACATAGTCGTTGAATTTGTCGAGATAGCTGTCGCTGAATTCCTCTTCAGGCTCTGCAAATGCGATGCTATGAAAAAACGCAAGAATGCAAAAGCTAATATTCAGTGCATTCTTGCGTTTCACAAATGGTTGCCTAATTTACTTAAGCGGAGTACCTGCGATGAATCGATCAAACTGAATCTGAACGACGCCGCCGGACTTAGTAGCTACACGCTGCACATTGCAAACAGCCTGGGAGTTCACGTTCCATCCTGACCATGCGGTGCCGCAACCAGGATCAACACTGGAAGTACAGTTGTCGCATCCGATAGAGAAAACGCCAACTTTGTTGATGTTTGGGCTGTTTGGCTTGATGCCGATTGGATAGTTCTGGAAGGCTGTGACATTAGGCTTGCCTGTCGTCTGCCAGTTACCGCCGGGAGATGCTTTGAGGTCGTATTCCATAATGCAATTGACGCCATTGACGCAGCTGATGTCGATGGCTTCTTGCGGAGTTGTAGCTTCTGGTGGGTGGACGTACGCTGGAGTGTTGTTATTGAGCGTAAACTCCGCAAGATTTTGTCCGTTGGGATTCTGAGTGGTCGGGCAGTTAAGAGGCGGTCCGCCAAAACAGAAGTTGCCGCTGATCGCTGTGCCGGCTGGCATCGAGAGGACAGTGGCGGCTCCTTTAGCTAGAGTGAAGGAACCCTGAAGTCCAGAGCCACTAATCGATTGAGGTGGGTTGAACATGCTTCCCATGGTCGCCACATTCTGGATGAAACCTGGATTTGTGCCATAAAAAGCTGGAAACGCGCCAAGCGTTATAAAAATCAAAACAGGAGCTTGACTAGAATTGACAAGCTTAATCTGGGTTTGGTTTGCTGCAAGAGCTGGCGTAGGCGCTGCGAGAAGCGCAGCTGCAAAAAGCGCCATCACGAATTTTTTGAATTTCATTAAAGCTCCCCCAAAACACTACACGCCAAGGGGTTTTGAACTCCCCCAGGAAAGAGATTCAAAACTATATCAGATCTGCCCTTCATTCATTGAGGAAAAACTTCCTGGTCACCGGATTGCGGCCAAGGTTTTCCCAGGTGCGCGAAGCTCGAATCGTGATAGGTACCGGTGTGGTGAGACCGGGAATAGAAACTCCCCGATTTGGCATCATGATTGCCGGAGAAATTAATGTTCGAACCTCCAACTCGAGCGAATACATACACGGAGACTTTTTCCCATCCGGCAACCACTCTGGGGGTATTCCACCGGGTTTTCCTATGCTGATGGACTCTTCCGGATGCGGAGTATTAAAAATCCGCGAAATGCGCATCCTCAAGTTGATCGATTCGTAGGAGACGCCTCCGAGCCTGACCAGTTTTGTTGCAAGGGATGGATCCTGCTCTACTGTGCGGAATGATTCGCTAAAGGTCTCGCATAACGCCAATTTCCGCATGTAACCATCGACTATCTCCTGCGCCAACTTCCATCTGACTGGCAAAATAGTTAGATCGAGAAAAGGCACGAACACAACTAATACCAATATCGTCAAAGCCGCTGCGAATTCAACGATCTGACTGCCGACAGACCGTCTGCGACGGCGCTTCACGTTAAGGTTGAGTCGCGATGGCATTATTCGTGCGATACTGAGTTGCGATGTGTTTGCTGCTCCATGATAAGTTACCATGAATAGGCACAGACGAGCGACCGGCAAAATGACGGTGCTGGTGGCGCTCGTATTGGTGCTCATCTCGGCGATCTTTATTGTCGGGCTTATCTTCGTAACGCTCTTCTCGCAACATTCGCGATCTCAATACCTGGTCGACGGATTGGCCCTATCGATGGCGAAGTCGATTAACTCTGGCGATCGCGTTGCTCAAATGAATCAACTGGTCGCGCGTAATCGCGAGTTAGTGTACATGTATCGGGAAAACTACAAAGAATGCGAGAGGCAGGGATTGAGCCATCTGGCACCGTTGTGCGATCAGCTCATGGATGAAGCATACAGTGCCAATTCCCTAGTCGAGCACGAGCGTAAGAATCAAATCGGCATCATATCTAACGAAGTCAGGCAAATGGCGCATGAATACGAGAAGCACAGAAGTAGTGAAAACAATTCATGGCTGCCATACATGGGAACGTTCGAACCCAAGGTGATGCGAATTGACGTCGGGTGTATTCGAGATGTCGAGTCTAACGTACAGAGCTTGACCACATTCCCAGAACTAGCCGAGTTCGAGCGCGGGCAGGGATTTGTCCAGGCTCGAAGCAACTTGTTCAAATCGAACATCAACGTTCGTTTGCCAGCTCCCGACGAACGCTTAAGATTCACGTTTGCAGCTCTCCCCGCTTATATCGATGCAACCTGTTCGCCACCAAGAGTAGCCAATCCAGAAGTGTTTAAACCATTTACTTCGATTATGCTTGGCGGCAAGAACATCAATAATATCCAAGAGTTCATACCACCCGCGGTGCACATATCCGCGGACATGGAAGTGGCACTCGATCCAGAACACCTCAACAGGCACTCGGTGAGGGTGGGTTCTGTCGGTGTTACAGGCGGAGCCTTGTCGTCGCCTGAGTAGGGCTAGCATCAAGGCAGAATGCGCCACTCGGAGCGCCGGCGTCTCGCCGGCACATAGCATTTTCGGATACCTTCAACTTCGAGTTCTGCAATATTAGTCATAGCATGGAGGAGGTCAGTCGAAGCCGATCTCCGACCTATAAGTCGTATTGTTTTGCAATGTTGGAACCGAATACGCATTCCGTCGTCTCGTTGCACGACTCCAATAAATTTAGAGCCCAGGAGTCAGAAGAGCTGAGATAAAATGACATCGACGACATATAGAATGAAGGAAACAGAGACTGGACGCTTAGAGCCTGTATCGGCATGGCAGCAATCCGACTTTCAGAAGTTTGCGGCTAATGTGCTGAGCACTGCGCTGATAGCGTAATTGATAGGTGCGTTCAAGCTCACTTCCGACTTCCACATCGCGACAAAACATAGTGCACCAAACATTCAAGAAAAGGGATCTGATCCTTCGTCCAACCAGTACCATCTGTGGTTCTTTGCTTCTGAGCAATTGTTGATGAGCGATTGTCGATTCCAGTAGCCGCTGTTCATTGTTAGAACTAGCGTACGCTTCGAGCACCGGATGCGATGTCAGATCCGCAGTTGCTACTTTCGTCTCGGATTCAATTGATCCGGTCACCTCTTCTCCACCATGCGTATGTCCAGCGTGCCGACTGGGATCGAGAGGCGTTCGCTTCTCCTTCGGCAAGTTGCGTGATCTAGTATCAACGTTCAGTGGTTCTGAAAAGAATCGCATCGTCGCTTTGTCGGTATGCTTCTGTATTGCCAAGCGCTTCAGGGCAAGTCTATAACTTTACTTCAGAACGAGACGGCCGTCTTGGAGTTTCAAGTAATCAGCTCTAATGACAATCAGCGGTCACGTCGAATTTTGACGCAGCCTGGAAAGTGAGTCTGTGACATCTTTTGCTTCTATTCTCACCCGCAACTCGTTGTCAAAAAGCGGGATGAGCACTGTCGATACAGACCAGGTGATGACGCCTGTAAAGACTTCGAGAACGAGCCTGGGAAGAAAGGCAAGGAATGCCGTCAGCGCTTTGTTTGTCTGAGCGGTTGATACCAGACTGCTCTCTAACATTAGTCCAAGCCAATTAGGTGTTTCGATCAGATTCTCCACAACGACGAAGAAATTGAATGCCCAGAATATAAGCCAGCCCTCTCGCCTGAGTAGCTGTAATGTCTGCTTCAACCCGGCTTTTAGAGTCTTTTCGGAAACCAGCATGTGATAAGCGAAGAATAGATTGACCAGTTGAAAAATGCGAATCGGCAAAATGCTGATGAGCAAAAGTGCAAAGTAGGATACGAAGATTGCGACCGCTTTGTAGGTTTTATCCGTTCCGGAAGAAACGTTCGATACCTCATCCAGCCAGACTATGAGTACAGTCATCCAGGAAGTCATAATCAGCTCGAGGATTAGATTCGGGAGAAAAACAAGGAGAGTACTGAGACGATTTGCCTTCTTTGTCGCTCTACCGAAGTCGTCTTCCTTGCCCGCGACCATGAGCCAGAATGCCACGGATCCAACCCGCATCCAATAGAACACGGACAGAATGACGAAAAAACACAATACCACTACGACTGCGCGAACCACCAAGCTGTCTGTCATCTCCATGAGCCAGTAGAGCATCTGCCAGCCAATGCAATATAGTGTCAATGGAATAAGGAAGATTTTCCCGAAGATCCGATAGTGCATCCTCGTGAATCGCGCTGCGCGTCCGATGATATCGGCCACTGTCATAGAGTCGTGCGGTAGTTCTAATCGAATTTGATGGTTCAGCTCTTGCATTGCTGAATCATACATGACGGGATCTAGGACTGTTTTTTCAAACCGACTTTCGCTTTTTCTCGTGTCGACTCGAGCTCCTCGTACAGCTCCTTGAATGCCTGGGAGTCTCGGTCCACAGATTCTCCAGTCGAGTTTTGGATGCAGCTCGCCAGGCTTTCGGTGGCCTTGCCCATGTCACCTGACATAGCGTGAAACTCCGCCTCAATCCAGTAGAGTTCCGATAACAGCTCCTTATCTCGGCGAGCATGTAACTTGGCCATTCCTATCGCCTTTTGTGCGGTCAACACTCCCAATTCGTGCTCAAAATTCTCTCCGGATAGATCGATGACCTGGCGAGCGACAATCAACTCCTCGGGGAAATTCTTCAGTTTGCATCCCTCGTGCTTTAGCCAGTCTCGAAAACCATCGTCCTTGAGCAAGATACTCGGATCGTTGCTGTGCTGCGCAGCGGCAGTCATTTCTTTGATGTGCCGAATATTTTTCTGCGGCTCTTTCTGTGCAGGGTGTGCTTGGGTACTGGGCTTAGGTGCTGCAAAGCCACTCGCACCACCCATCTGTCCGATCGTTCCTATCAGATTTCCAATCATCGAAACGACCTGATCCTTGTCCACCTCGGTTTTACTCATGAGCTGGCTCAAAAGTTCATCATTGTCGGATCCGATCGTTTTTTGCTTCTTATCGTCTGAACTCACGGCAACTCTCCATCAGGTTCAAAATCCACTTTGTGCTTTATTCCACGAACAAAGTCGGATAAAATGCCCAGAAGATGAAATGTGATCGTTTGCCTCTTACCAGTCTGGTTCTGTATTTGCAACCATCAACCCGATTCAAGACCAGCAAAACGATGGCTCAGTTTGATTTGCCAGGCTAGAATGGCATATTAGTCGATGAGAACTGCAACGCCAGGAGATCGTGTAAATCAATGGTCAGACGTCCCGAACAAGCAAGAAAAGGTCATCAGGTCGTAAGTCGCAGCAGATTAGTCGCGCGTCTCGCGTGGTGTCTGTCCATACCACTTCTTGCCTCTTGCGGCGGCGGCGGACCGAACTCGACGCCATTCACGAAGTCAGCGTTCACGGCGACGTACGAGCAAATCAGGACGCCTGGCAAGGGCGCCACGAAGAATTCATTCCGGATGTCATCGGATGGCGTGGGTAGAAAATGCTACGTCGACGACACTCGATTTCTACCGGCCGGGAATTACAGACGAATAGATGATCACAACCTTGGCAAGGAATACTGGTTGGATGCGAAGGAGAAGCAAGCGACATACACTTTGTTGAAGAACACCAACAACTGGAATCTCGACGAAGCCTGGTTGAAAGCTGATGGGTGGCTTGGCAAGCTCACTCCAACTGGAGAGAAAAACATCAACGGCAGAAATTGTCGTGGATATAACTTCCAACTTCGATCGAGTCAACCAACTGTTATTGAGTATTGGTTCGACCAGGGCTCAGGTTGTGTGGTCTCCGCCAACTGCAAGGTCAAAGGTGTGAGTAGCTGGTCGGTGAAAATGACGAGCTTCAGTCCGCAGGCTTTGCCACATAGTAATTTCGAGATTCCTGACGACTGGGATATCTTCGAGGATACGATTGGATCCGACAAAGAAGATGCCAGCAATCCATTCGACGACGATCGCAGCGAACCGCCGTTGTAAGTTGCTGGTACCACTGGCGGTGGTGCTTAAGTAAACGAGCGGTTTCGGTCTCAACAATGCAGCAAGAGAAGGGCGTTCCGTCTGTAACTACGGGCTGACCGGAGTTACAGGATTTAGCGACTTCTTCAGATGAACATGGCCGTCTATCCGTCGAAAACCTAATTCCGAGATTATAGTCAGCTCGCCGGTTAGCGTTTGGTTATCGCGACTACGCGATCTTTCTGGGACTTCCTGTGCTTAGCTGCGGCTTCTTCTGAAGTAGCCTTGAGTGGAAGTGTTTGGTCTTCAAAAGCTGGTTGTTCATCGAGAAGCTCTGCGGAATAGCGGTCTGCAAGCGTCTCATCCGAGACTTCCTTCGAAGTGCGTGCCAGAACAACAGGATCGACCGTGTTGGCGACGGCTACCTCATTACCTTGCAGCGCTGTCTCGCGCGGAAGTCTAATGTTCTGGACCAGACCGAAAAGCTTCAGCAAACTCAGAACCGACCAGGAGAAATCGTACTCAATCGGTCTCAAGCCATGCCTGGCCGATTGTGGGAACTTATGGTGGTTGTTGTGCCAACCTTCTCCGAACGAAGCTATCGCCACGAACCAGACATTCTGACTGAGGTCGTTGGTTTTGTAGTTCTGGTAGCCGTATTTCGGCATGTGGCAAATCGAGTTCACCAGCAGTGGTGCTATGAATGCACCAACAGAACCGAGTACGTTACCCAAAAGTGCCCAGGGTCCGAAAGCCGTCAGAATCCCCAATCGGAGAGCTACGTTGATTGCGAGGCACAAGTAACCATCGTTGTTGCCACCGCCTGCATGAAGAAAACGATAAAATGGATCTCTGTAGAGATCGGGCACGATAAGCCGGTATTGATCTTCGGAAATTTTCACGATTGGCTTGGACATCCATCCGAGGAAAGAGTGCCAAGCGCCATCTAATGGTGTGTGCGGGTCTTTGCCCGGCACGTCAGAATATCGGTGATGAAGCCTGTGGGAAGCGACCCAGAAAATTGGTCCACCTTCGAAGACAAGGTAGCCACCCATGACGAAGAAGTACTCGAGCAGTCGAGGCAGTTTGAACGAGCGATGTGACAGCCCGCGGTGATAACCTATCGATATGCCCAGAACGCCGTATGTGTACGAGAGCACAAAGGCGATTAAAAAGATTTCCATTAGTGACTCCAAGTACCTTCGCTTGAAATCATAACAGGTAATACTACGTGAAAGCTGCCAAGTGGCTGAATTGTGTCTATTTTGAATTGAATGAACGTTTGGTAAACAAACAGCAAATCGCGGTCGGGCGCTGAAATAATGGCTGCGGGAGAGCGATCTTCTATATATTCTTCCAATGTTTGAAACCCTTTCGGGGGCTCCGAAGCTTCTTCAAATCCATGCAACCAAACAATAAGGATATTACGAATCCGATGTCCGCTCGCCCCTCCTCGCGGGCCTTTGTTGTCCTGCTGGGCGCTCAACTAGCCATAGGTGCGGCGGCGATCTTTGCGCGTTATGCCTTGCACGGAACTGGTCCTGTAGCCGCGTCCGCTTTGCGATTGACCATCGCTGCGGTACCGATCGTCACCATTGCTACTTGGAAGAATAAAGGAGTTGCAGTAGAGCGCAAGCATGAGATTATGTTTGGCTTCTGCGGAGTGGCACTGGCAGTGCATTTCGCCACGTGGGTTGCTTCTTTGTTATATACCTCGGTGGCGGTGTCGACTTTGTTGGTATGCACAGTTCCTGTATGGACCGCAGTTTTCGACTGGCTGGTCAAAAAGAAGGAAATGGGCGCTGCCTTCTGGTGGGCTCTTCTCATTGCCGGCATAGGCATCGCGCTCATTGTTACGTCAAGCGGAGGTGTTGCTCCAGTTTCTGGAATGGAGCTTCTGGGAGACACGCTTGCAGTGATCGGAAGCATCTCTTTCGCTGGATATCTGATCGCTATCCGTTCTGTTAGTCATACATATCCAACGATCGTTTTAGTGAGTAGGACATATTCCTGGGCTGCGGTTGTGTTGTGTTTCGTTTCTGTTTTTCTCAACCAAATGCCGCCTGGTGACGATCTCGTCTCGTGGGGCGGAATCTTAGCTATGGCCCTGGTTTCACAGATGTTAGGGCACACCGGCCTCAATGCGTCGCTACGTTGGTTCTCACCAAGCGCGGTGGCATTCACGACTCTGCTAGAACCGGTCTTCGCTGCTATTCTTGCCGCTCTTATTTTTGCAGAGGCGCTGTCGATGCAGACTCTGCTGGGATCTCTGCTGGTCCTGGGCGCACTCGCTCGAATACTGGCTTCCTCTGCTCCAGAACTCTTAGAGGAGCAAGCGAACCTATAGATACTCTTCTTCCAGCCGATCATATTCCGAAGATCCTATGATCCAGAGGAATGTCTGCAGATCGTGGTAATTCTCGGGTTTAAGATCCTTGATGGCTTCTCCAACCAGATCGGCAAGCTCAACCAGTCTTTCGTAGGTACGGTAGTTAGGCTTCGAGGAATACTCTAAATCAAACCCTAGCTCTGCTGCAGCCCTCATCATGGCAGTGGGCTTCATGATCATGAATTTCTTGGGCTGGGCAATGTAAGGGAAAAACGTAAGAATCGGCCAAGATAGGACCCGAGATTTTTTTCTTGGTAGTTCCGAAACAGCAACGATCCAGGCAATAAACTTTTCCTTTCGGGACCCGCTCTCGTAGAGGGCACTGTGCAGCCCTTCCGCGAATGTTGCAGCACCGTCACTGGTGCGCAACGCATCCCTTAAAGCCATTTTCTCGAAGGAAAATAGAAACGTGGTTTTCGACTCGACTTGCAGAGCACGATTGGCAATATCCAGATACTCGCGCTTCCGAAGAAGTTGTTCGAACTCAGCTTTATTGAGCAAATTATCGAATAGTTTGTGTGCTTCCCATTTGTATGTCCCCTCCCAGTCAATGTAGAGAGGATCTTTGAAAGCCTTCGGAAAAAAACGGAGAAATCGCTTCTTGTGCTTGGCAAGAGCTTTGGAGTTGATTTGCTGTGCTTTCGGAATGGCTGTCACCATAGAGAGATGCGTAACCTGATGACTTCGATTTGAGGCATAGTTGCTCTGTATTGTACAGCCTCGAATGACAGATGAGATCAACTTGCGTCTAATCGTTTTATGCGCTGTTTCGATTGCGATGATTTTTTGCGATGTTCGGCCGCCCGCTAGATCATCGCCTCGTAATGAATTATCTATCCGGCAACTCCAATCTGGATAAAACTGCTCGCACCGTCATCGGTATCAATTCAAAAAATAGTTCGCTGTTCAACCGAACTTCCGGTTCAATTTCACCCAAAGGAATTGCAAACCAAGGGTTAGCACAATCGAAGTAAAGACCGAAGACGGCGAATATCCGCACTTTTTCTTCCACCGGCTCGACTATTGGCTTGGCGATTAGACAACCGCGGCTTCAGTGAGTGGCGAACGATTGCGTGGGGCTGAGTTACTGTATTCTGGACAACATCGCATCGCGTTTTGCAGACGTCGCCCTGGTGTGTTGAATGTACGCTGCCCCGTATATTTGTGCTCGGCAAACCCCGCGCAGGAAGCAGCCGATCTACATGGCCTGCTCTGAGTATGTGATTGCATTGTCGACGCCGTAGTCGCACACGAACCTACCGTTGACGCAGGACCAATTTGGCATCCTCGACTCTTGCCCCTCTTCGTCTACCCAGACTGAGTAATTCTGGAAGCCGGTATTATTCTGAATCATGCAAGCTGGGATGAAGTAGCACTTGTCTCCCTGGAAGGAATCGACTTCCACCCAACCGATTGACGGGAAGTAGACTTGAGCCCACATATGGTTATTTGAATAGTCGAGACGGATTCTGTCTTCGTTAAGTCCGCCGTAGCGATCGACGAGATTCAATCCAAATACAGGCTTATAGGGAATTCGGGCCTGCCCGAGAAGCTGCTTCAAAACGTTTTGCGCATGACCGCAGTGTCCCCTTCGGTTAGTCATGATTTGATCGATGTCGTCGTTGCCATATGCAACGCTCGCATCATATTTTATGTTTTCACGTACCCATTCCGAGGCCTTCATGACGAACATAATCGGCTGGTTGTCTCGCTTAAGATCGTTAGCGACTGCTGCTAAGGTTGGATGAATTTCGCCAATGTCTTCACCCAACTCCAAGTCTTTCTTACTGTACTGATTCCAGAAGATGGTACGGCTGTGTGGATTGAAGGTTCTATTGACGGAGATCACCTGGAAGTCTGATTCGTAGACCAGTTGTGTGCCAGGTCTTATATTGTCGGAACTGAAGACAATGTGTCCGCCTTCCTCGACGTCTCCGACTTCGACCTTTCCTGTCTTCGGGACATAGCTGAGCGCCGTAATACCGACATTTGTTGTAACACGGCTCCATGGTCTTGTGTTCGGCAGTGCGTGCCACACTCGAATCTTGTTGCAGGCAGGGCCGCTTCGCGGGGCCATTACCTTAGTCCGCTGCCGCACTCTGTACATCATGGGATGATCTGTTGTCACTCCAGGCGGAAGTGCTGGAATTGAACCGGAGACCAGCGGTGCCTGCATAAGCGTGAGCACCAGCGCTGCTAAAATCGAAAATGGTTGAACCAGCAATGAGCTTCTCTTCATACAATTTTGGACTCGCCATTTTGGGTTGCCGACTTTCGGATTCGATCTATCCGATCGACCATTGAGTAGCATTCCTTGCAAAATGGTGCGAGCAAACGAATCCCAATCGGAGGGTTGTTGCTGCTCTCATCTGCACTAAACGGATGCTTCTGCTGTTGTACCATGCATTTTGGAATTAGCCAATCGAGTGCAAAGCCTGCCCATTCGCCACCGGGCATACAGAAAAGATTGGAAAGGCACACCGGTGTCACCTCGAAAAGCGCAATGTGCCGCATCTCTTCGATTGAGAACCGAGTCGAAGACAAAAATTCTCCCATGCGTTGCAACTCTTCTTCAGTATGGTATGTGTCGAGGTAAAACTCCGACAGAGAATCCCAGACTTGCACTCTTTCGAGGTCTGCTCCGAATTTTTCAGATTGGGCTTCATAGTACATCGTTCTAAGTTTAACAAATGCACAGAAGGACTCTGTCAGGATGAGAGATCGACTGCGTTAGGCAAGTCGGTTGGAATTTGTTCCGATTGGATGCGTTGCTCCAGGATAATGCGAAGTATTTTGCCTGCCGTTGAGCTGAATATTAAATGTTGCAATTAAATTGAACTTTTTGCCGGCCAATTTCGTTGTACAGAATAGAAGGGGTTCGCCGCCCCAAATATCCCAGTAAAAATTCTTGGGGGAAAGTCGATGAGATTAGCCGGTTGTTTGATTCTGGTGACGGTGATAAGCGTACTGTTTTGTGAGCAGGCAGAGGCCCGGTGGTTCAGATCCTATCGGTACGATGCTCAAGAAATCGGCCGTCAGCAAAGGGCCAATATGGCAGAGCGTACCCATCAGAAGAAGGAGTTGCTCGAGTCGGCCCGTCTTGAAAAAGAGCGGGAGCATCGAGATCGACAGGGCACTGTTCAGAATTATCAGTGGAATTCGACGACTCAGAGACCACGCGGTAAGAGCGCACTTGTTCACAAGGTCCGCCAGTGTCAGAGACGTTATTATTGACATACCGAAAGTCCACGTAATCGATTGCGTTATCAACACTAAGTGCAGATCTGTACTTTGCGATGACCCGATGTTTAATCGTTCATTCACAGTTGCGCAGCTTTTTGGCGCGTTAGGTAATCAACGTCCAAGAGCCAGTTGAAATGAGACTGTCGCTGACGGTGTCACCATCTTCCAATGGTCATCGGCGTGGAATTGTCTCTTTCCCCGCGCATTGAGCTGGTCGACATACTAAATGTCTAGAACGATACTAATTGAAGCCACGCATAGAGACTCCACTATCATCGAAGCGACGCAGTCTATAGAAGCTCGGAAGATCATGGATCTGGGTTCGATCATCCGGTATAATCAGTTTAATAAATAATTCCGGATGTTCGAAGATGTTTGATCCATGCACCTTTAGCGGTGTCTCCTTCAAGCTTCTAGGTTGTTCGTTTACCACACCTTAATCAGACTTTGAGATGATGGTGGCATGAAAGAACAAGAGTATGAGCGAAATGCTAAAGACAAAACACAATTTACAAGCAGTGTCCAGCTGTTCATAGACAAGCCAATAGGCTGGTCCTTCGCGCAAGTTATTGCGATCTTGGGAATGGTGATGATTGCATTCCCTCTCTTCAACAACTCTATCAAAAGATTTGATCCGAACGTATTGCTCTTCGACATTCCGGCTGTAGCGTTGTTGTATCTCGCGTTTATTATCCTGAAGAAGAGTCGTGCGATCGGCGTATCCTTCGACGTCTTTGCTGACATGTTGATAGTGGAAAGGTCGACGTTTTTTCGTGATACAAAAACGGAACGATACAACACTCGCAGTATCAGGCAAATCATAGTAGATGAAAAGATGGATTCTGATTTCGACAAAATGTATCAGTTGCAGCTGGAGCTCGAGGACCGGAGCTGTGTTCCTCTTACGACAGCATACGTCTACACTTCCGAATCACTGTCCCAAAAGACGGAGATCCTACGCGAAGTTATTTACGGGAGCGCCAAGAATTTAGAGCGGCTTCTGATGCAGAAGAAAAAGGCAGATGCGACACCGCTTACCGTATTGATTGTTGTATTCTTTGTTCTTGCCACTCCATTCGGTGCCCACGCGTATTCACGATTGGGAAACCTTCCCCGAATTACGGTGGCAACTGGAGTGCCGACTTCCGACGCTGTGAATCTAGTGCGGGAAAAGGCCGCTGGTATCCTCGAATCGGATGAGAAAGTGCTCTGGGTCGGTCAACCGCAACTTGGTCGAGAAGGAGAGGTGAAGGGCGGGTGGACTATGGGGTTCGCGTACATCTGGACGTTGTTCAGTATCTTCTGGTGCTTCGCGGCCATTGGGTTCAAGTGGAAGAATATTGTGCATCCATTTCATGCACTAATGCTCCTGTTCGGACTTCCTTTTGTAGGTATTGGATTCACATTGCTCCTCCTTCCGTATTTTACTTACAAAGACGAGTTGGAAACGATATACGTAGTGACTGACCGAGCTGCAATTCAGATCATAGGCAGTCGGGCTTTTAATTTGGCCCGCTTCGATTCGAAAAGCTTTGGTCCGCTAAAAGTAACCGAGTACATGAGCCCAGGCTCGTCCACGACCGATCGAGCTGACGTTATGTTCATGAGCTCGGTTGATGAGGATGGAAACAGATCAAGTTACGATGGCTTCTGGGGCGTGTCCGATTATAAGAACGTGATCACTCTGCTCCAAACAAATGGAGTTGATCGAGTTCGCTAGGGTTAGGCGCGAGTCGCGTTTTAAGTTCTGAGACGGGGACGTCCGGAGTTTCGCTAGGGAAAGCGGTGGTCTGATTTTGTTCAGGCGGTAGGCAAGTCCAGGTGCATCGTTGAAGTGGAACATGCGGAAGATGAACAGGTGCGTTGTCCAAAAATGCGGGCTCGTCCATCGCTGTTTTCACCACGATGCTTTGGTGTACCGTTAAAGCACCGGTGTATCGTTTGTCGCGGACCTAAAGAAGGTTAGCTGTCCAGCTCGGGTAGCTGCTCGACGGTCACGCGAAGTGGCTCAGCTCCGAAGACTCTTCTTCGGGGGTCAGGTCCGTATGCCCTGACCG
>JAIERK010000039.1 GCA_019746975.1 Candidatus Obscuribacterales bacterium | reverse complement strand
GGAGGGATTCGAACCCTCAATCCCTTACGGGCATCGCATTTTAAGTGCGACTCGTATACCAGTTCCGACACAAGGGCATAAGTCAACCATAATAATATCAGCTTGCTCGCTGGAGATCTTTGGCTGACACAGCTTTGATACAACAAAGCCGTCGCACCACCGGAAGTCAAGATCTGATTCGGTATCGCGGCGATCTCTTCATGAGTTTCAGCTCCAGGAAATGTTAGTGGAATATGTCAACATGATCTAATATGGATCCACATCTGATCTCGAAGCGACAATTGCTATTTCTATCAGAATGCGCACGTTATGATCTATCGAGACACCAATGAATCCTGGCAGTTGGTCAATTTACTAACGAAACCGCGTACGCGCAATTGCTAACGCTGTTATGCGAAAGCGAAAATGCTTACGCCATTTCGCGGTGTCGTATATGGTGCAAAAATGTTGTTGAAAACTGCTTGATTCCACATTTTGTACACAATTACCTGATTGAATGAAGATGACTAAATCTGCACCCGATTAGAGGAGGTCTGCCATGAGGCAACGCTGTATATCCTGGATAACCTCAATCGCCTTACTAGTTTCATCCTTCTTTCTTTCTTCTTTACTAGACCAAGCCCAAGCCCAAGCATCCCCCGTCAGTGGAGTCGTTGAAGTCTCCAATCACGACGT
Source organism: Candidatus Obscuribacterales bacterium (assembly GCA_019746975.1). Classification (GTDB taxonomy): domain Bacteria; phylum Cyanobacteriota; class Vampirovibrionia; order Obscuribacterales; family Obscuribacteraceae; genus JADYXR01. Next base: position 28,349 of record JAIERK010000039.1, on the reverse strand, counting down.
TGAATACAAAAGTTTGACCACGGAATTCGCGCAGAAGTTAGAGCGTCTCGAAAAGCTCGGTGGTGGCATTAAGCCGTTCGAGCTCCGACTCGCTTCAATCGATGAATCTTATTCCGCCGGAAAAACTACCGAATCGCTAGAACTGCTAAAGAATCTATCTCAGCAGGTCGATAAGCAGCTCGAAGCGATTACTGCTTTAAGAGCGAAGAAGCCGGCAGCCGTCGCTTCAGTGCCTCCACAGACAGTACATAAAGGGTCTGAGATGGCTCAAATTCTCAACGATTCGCGTGTCCGCAGCACGATCGCCAACTATGCAAAATCAATGGAGCAAAATGGCGGTTCGCAGAAAAGTTATTCGAGCTTCAGCGGATCTGCAGAGGATTACATTGCCGCAGTGGCTAAAGATGTCATCTCCAGAGAACTGGGCGGATTGAACGCACCAGTGCAGGGACCATTCCTCCTGGAGAGATTCAGAAATCTTCAGCGTATCAATGAGCTGAGAAAGCACGGCGATAGAATTGATGGATTCCTGACCTATCACAAGCATACTGAAGATATCGCATCTGTCGCATCTCGTGATTCAACCAGAATGGCTGAATTAAGCCAGCGCGTACTCTATTTAAGACAACAGCTCGGACTGTCCCCCCTGTCCAGCTCCCTCAAGATAAGCCAATTCCAATAGCGGACCCGTTGACCCAGCCGCACGCAAGGGGTTAGACCTGTGAAATTCGATAATACGTTCAAACAATTGGAAGCGACCGATGAGCTTCTAACACGCGCGAAAGAGTTGGCTGGAAAGGGCCAACTCGAGCAAGCTGAAGACCTTTGTCGACGGGCTCTCACGAGCCTTGTCCAGTTTTGGGGTGCCGGCAGTTTGAAATCTTGCTACTGCCTGATTGACCTGGCCGACATCAACTATCAACAGCGAAAGTACGCAGATGTGCTTTGCTCGCTAATGCAAGTACTTGCTGTTGATGAAGCAGAGACATTTTTGACGGAAAAAGAATACCTGGCCATCAGTTTCAAGGTTGCCAAATCGCTCGAGAAAACCGGGTGTTTTGACGACGCAGCGTGCAGATATCGAAAATTGCTGAACGAGTCAATTGCAATCTATGGAGACTCGTCCTCGTTCTGCATGAGAGTGGTAGAGAGTCTCAAGTCATTGCTGAGACGACATCCTGAGGTTGGAGTCGAATCCGATCGTATGTTGGTCGAGTACTCTGCCGTGTCGGATGAGAATAAACCGATATGTCTCAATTCTCAACGTCGATTGAAAAATGTTTTTCACGATACAAAAGATGATGAGCAACTTTCGACTACTTGCCGCGCCAAGTGGCGCCGATTGATGGGTCGTAATCTGTCGCTCCTGGCCGCGCTTCTCCTTTGTGGATGGTTTCTGGTGTCCGGTGTTCTGCTCGAGCACTCCGCGGATCAGCGAAAGGTTAACGACGCAAGAGCTGCTATAGCGCCAACGACGCCAGGTGCGCTTGCAAACTACGTAGGGCTGTACAGTTCGGCAGATGGAGCCGAAACCTTAGTCGTCGAAAAGGAGAAAGGCATCTATTCAAAGTCTTCATTCAAGTCTGAGGGCGGGATCAAGACAGTCGGTACGAATCTCTATTTGTCTATCGACAAGAAGTCGCATATCTCATTTCGCACATCTGGTCAAAGCTTAGTGAGTGAAGGTGGCATCCGCCTCTACAGAGCTGGGTCTCCAGAACTCGACACAGTTACTCAGATAAGCGATATAACCAAGGAATTGAATACCTTCTATCACCAACGTGGTCGTTACCCTCACACACCTAATGAATTTCACTGCCTGGTCAACTCGATCAAATTCTCGAATTCGATGAATACTAGACCTTCCGGCGTGCTGTTCCAATGCTCTGCTGCCACCAATAAGAAGGTCATTATGACCGTTGATGACTACAATAGTTATGGGCAAGAGCAAGTGACCTTCGTCACAAGCGGCAACCATCGGGCCGACGCCGGCTCTGTTGAACTCATGGTGAATCCTCTGGGGAATGCCGGAGAGACAGCGATCGTGCGTGGATACGACAGAAACGGCGAACTAATTCCCAGCTCGACGGTAGGTCGTTGTTATTCAGTGGCATTAGTCCGTGGAGAAGTTACTCGCTAGCCAATCGCTCATCCGTCAATCCATCCATCCATCCATTCATCCCATCCAGAAGTCGTTGTTAGCGACTTTTGCCTTTATGCTTTGTTTTGAAACGGTTGCGGTGCCACGTTCGAGCCACGCACAACTCATAGTATGTACTGCAGTAACAAACCTGGAACCAAGAATTTCCTCCGAGAGACCAAGAAGAAGGCCTGTTTCGTTTGCTCGCGGAACAGGCTGTTCTTGTGTAATGTATGTTGAAACATCGCTATTCATGCCATTCTCTGCCACTGACAGTGGTGTCATGACAGTTCAGTGAGGACGATTGACAGTGTGAGATGTCGTTGATAGAATCGAACTCATGTTCCTTTGTTGAGAGGTGTAGATCATGTTCCCGAGGCGAAATAGCTAGCAGGATTCGATTAGGTTGTCTTACGACAATCTCTTGCAGCTACGGGAACTGACTTCAAAAAGGGCGCAGATTTTGTTGTTCTTTTGCGTTGAGTGCGGTTCGAGCGGATCGAATTCCTATATACGTGTTGATGTATAGCGTACAGTCGGCGCGGGTTTTCGGCGTTGTTGCCTGGTAGCAAGCAACTGCTTTCGCTCGCGCTTTTCAGGAGAAAATTCTTGTGTATACAAACATAGAAAAGATGTTCCAAAAGATCGGCGCGGAAGTTCGAGTTGTTGCCGGCGGCGACCGTCGAGGTCGCTTCATTCGGGCTCAACGGGCTCCCGTGACTCTCGATATTATCGAAGACCATGGTAAGGAGTCTTTCGAAATCGCCATTAGCTCTTCCGATGATCTCAACACTACAACACTCTTGATACTGGAGGTGATACCAGAAGACAGACATCTCGTTTTACTTGCGCGCCAAACCGATAAAGAAGGTCGTGTCCTTCGCAAAGATCATTTCCTTTGTGGCCACGACGAACGTCATTTATTCGTCGCGGCGGTTACATCGGTTTCCACCGTTGCAGCAGCAAAGGCTTCATTGAAGCCTATTGAAGTGCGCGACATGGAGTCAGGATTGAACACGAAAAAGCGTAATCGTCGTAAGACGAAAGTGTTCAAGCGTCAGGGCGAATGGTTCTTCATCCCTGATGATATCGAGCCTGGTGCCAACCAAGTAAGAAAGAACGAGCCCCTATCACGTGGGCGTGGAAGTAAGCCGCATATGGCGCAGTTCGCGTTCAGAGTAGGAGGTGTGCCGGCGAAGGTATGCAATGAATTTCCGAAGGGTTTAACCGAGGAAGAATTCAATGCAGAACTCAAAATCAACCCTCGTATTCAGTACTTAAACTGGACCGAAATGCAGCGAGACGCTACGGTGTACGTGAAAGGCAAGATCAGCCACGCTGATCACGCCACAATTACGCTTAACTCGTGGCACCGTGTTTTGATGAACACAGAGCGACCAACTGAATCAGTTGTGTTCCTTGACTAATTGACACCGGCGGTGGTTTGGATCTTTTCCAAAACGCCGCCGGCTCAACATATAAGAAGAAGGTGAATTGAACCTTCTCACCGTTTTCATTGAGCCGTTGGAGATTTTATCGTGTCGGCGATGCTTTGATAGACAAGTGCGGTCAGCACTTATAGGCTTCGAGCGACTGCGAATAGTAATGAGAGCGCCGCATGTATGGCAAAAGAAAATCTGGTAGAGGCGCCTCTTTCCAGAGGTGCACGCTTAGCATCTGCGTCTCCCAATTGCCCCAAGCTGGACCGACAGTAATAACCATATTTGGTGCCTCGATAACACGTAACTCGTCGAATTCAAATGACGCACAGTCTCTCAACTCGTACAATTTTTCAGTATCCGTCAGATTGGTGGTGAAAAAACCACCGGGTGCTGAAATGTGCAGGTAGGTCAAAATATGTTTTAATGCCCAGCCGCTTACCGAAGAAGACCATTGTCTGTCATAAATGAAGCTATCATCCTTTTCGGATTCGAAGTCTAAATGGAATCCGGCAGTTGGTGGGTCAATATCGCTGACTCGCTGACTGAGCACAGCCCAGTGATAATCGCCCTCTGCCTGATTCATCAACGACAAAGCAGTGAGGTTGTCTCTATTGACCGAATCAGAATGCGTGGCGCAAAACATTGTCATAGACATGTAGTCCCTAAAGACCAGGTCCCAAGACGAAAGATCCTCTAAATCCCAGCAGAGGAATGCCCATTCACGAATCGACGGAGAGAGAGGGCATCCCACAGAGTCTTCGAGCTCGACAATCGCGTTGTGTCTGCGACTCTCGGTCAATTGCGAAAACTGGACTCTATGCCAGGCCTGAATAAAATCGCGAATCAACGACCAGCGAACCGAAGTTTCACTTGGAAAATTACCATCGAAGACCGGTCTGTACTCGGAGAAAGTCATTTCTTTTGGCTCTGCTCCTCCCGTACATCGGATTTCAGCAAGGGGAAACGACTCTAAGTTTCTTCTGGTGGCATGCCAGATCTAAGCAACTGCAGAGCGGACAAAATCGTGGAACTTACCTATTTTCTTACGGAGCGTTTCCCGACAATCAGCACGCCTATTGCAAATATACCTAGTAAAATTGCTCCGACCAAAAAGATGTAGGTGTTTTTTGATACAGAGGCCAGTTGGGCGGTCTGGGGGTTCTTCGGATCGTATCTGATCTCTACAGTCGAACCTTGTTGGTACTTCCCTTCGTACTTCCGCACTTCCTTGTCGGTCACCAGGGCTGCTGCCACCTCTGTATTTGAATAATCTCTACCGTCAACATTGTATGAATACATGACCTGGACATTTTGATTGAATTCGCCGTTAGCATTGCTTGCTGACTCGACCGAGCAACTGCGTATCTGTCCCTGGGTTTTCGGCCAGTTAGAAACACCAAGCGATTGTATTCCGAAGTGTGCAAAGAAAAGAGATCCGAGTGCCAACGCGATAACAATTAGATCTCTGCCCTGGATGCTTTTCATGAACGAGGGGTCTCAATCTGCAGCGACACTTTTGATGTACCCAATTGAGGCTTAAACGCGTTGGGGATGATCGAGGCTTTCTAACTGCGCTTGCAACTCTGGGGTTGATTCGCTGCCGCGTTTGAGATACCAGAGAATCGACAGGCTCGAAAATGCCCACGCAAGTGCTACCACATGCGAGAGCGCTCGCTTGAGGCTGGATGGGTCATGAAAGAAGTTGCCAGATATGCTGGAGATGATTAGTGTCGCTGGATCTGGTTCGATCAAACTACCGCTCTTAATCCACGTAAGAATCTGAATACCAACCAGAGAAACCGAGATCCACGCAATCGTGGCAATCGCTTTCACGTTGAGTTCTGATTGACGAAATTCGAGATATCCAGCTTCGTCGAATGACGCAACCATCGGAACTCTCAAATAGATGCCAATCGCGAATGCCACTACCGCTGATACCAGCATGGAGGCTTCGTTGGCGCTGCAAGCGCAACCGAGATAGAGCAATGATGTGGATAGCCAGGCGTAGGACAATGCCAGGCGCCCTTTAGACAGCCATTGTTTTGAACAGAAATAATAGGATATGCAAGATATAGCCGCTAGTGTAGCGAAGAGAAACCCAATAATCGCGTCAGATGCGAGCTTTGCGCGCTCTTCTTGGTAGCGAGCAAGCAGCGTCGCAGCTTCCGGATCTACTCCGAACAAGCCATAGTAGTCGAGACGAAGTGATTGATAGGCATCGGTATTGTGAATTCATCAATTCTCCAACGAAGGAATTCTTTGATTCCTCCTTCCAGCACGACTCTGACTGGAGCATATAAGTTGGAGACGAATGAGGAGAAGATGTTGTTGTTGTGCTCTACTGCTCGGACCGACACAGGATGGAGATACTGCTCGTCTTCGCTAAAGCGCTCTTTGGCCCAGGTCCGAAGCGCATCTAAAGCGACGGCGTTATTGTCTGAAAAATCCGAGTAAGTGAGGACCATAGCGATGTTCGACGCGAGTAGCTTCTGCGCGAACTGAGGGTCGGGTGTCATCTGGAGTTCTGGTGAGCTCATCTCGTAGGCCGGATCGATAGTCGGCGAAAGATCCGGCGAATACTTGCAGAAATAGGAAAGCAATGCAGCCGCGAATACTAGAATGAGCGCGCCGATAGCGAGTTTCCGTTGTGACATCTCAGTGTTGCTCCTCAACCTGACAAGTAGAAGTATAGTGCGTTGAGAGTTAGCTCTCATGAGTCTTGACCAAGGTCTTAACCAATATGATTTGGGTTTTCTTATGTAGGGGGCTTTTTGCAGCACGGACAAGAAATGCTGTCGTGGTGTTCGAGGGGAGGTGGTTGCGCTTTACATAGCATGCATTGTCAACGATGCGACTGGACGGACAGTAGACAATGAGACAATAACACTTGTGGACTATTTGAACAGTCGACACGTTGAATAGTCGATAAGTGGACAATTTGACCTGTGTAACAGTCGTATGGTCGACAAGTTGACCCCGCGCCCCGCTTTTAGGTTGTTGGACTAACTGATACCTTAGTTTCTTCTTACGTAAGAAGGCAGATATACGAAGCGCCCTGCACTTGCACTACATGCCGCCGCCATCAGAAATCCGTAAACCGGCGACATTCGCATCGCTACTTTATAATTCCGGAATTTGCAATACCAGATGCGGTATCATTGCTCAATCTGGTCGTGCAAATTTTGTCTTGTGAGATTAGCTCTATAACTGCGTCTACAAATCTTTTGCCGCCGGAGGAATTCATGTGTGCCGTGTCATAGAATAAGGACGAAGGGAATTTCGTGTCATCATTGAAATTTGCAAACAGAAATCCGTGCTTTTCCGTCAGTCCTCGCACGGTATCCAGGTATTCGTCATATAAGCCGGGAGGCATTAACTTAACGTTGAGCGAGGTCAACGGCATGTTGATTACGACCAGCCGTATGTTGTGCTCCTCAGCGGTCACGAGCAGCTTCTCGAAGAATGTCTTTTCAAGTTTGAACAAGTTTTCGTGGCGGGTTTTATATCGCGCGGAGTATTCTGCCGTGTTGTCTTCAAACTCACGTTCTCTGTCGGGCGGCTCTACAAGCATGCCTCGCTCTAGTTCGGAATTGATATCAACTGTCAAAAGCTTCTCGAGCTCTTCATCGGTAAATCTCTTACCTTTGTATCCAATCGCAGGCGTTATGCTTCTTACCTTTTCACTCAGATAGGTCTGCACACCAGGCTTGACGCCCCAGAGATAAGCGACTTTGCCAATTGCGTAGTCAGTTCTATCGGTGAGGTTAGGCAGGGCAAGGTCCAGAATCGAGTCCAGGTCGATGAGCTTGCTCAAGTATTTGAATGTAGGAGTGGCGCCAGGACAGCGGACTTTGTTGTCAATGAAGTCTCTTACACTTATGCCGAGAACAACAATCTTTGGTTTGCGCTCTCCTTTGAGGAGGGAATCCATGATGATCCAATCATCAGAGATCAGGCTGCCGGGCATAGCAAAGGTAAAGCACAGCGGACTTTTCGTGCCGAATTTTTCTTTTACTTTGTCTTCTGTGTAATTTTGACGATGATGATCGACATAATCCATCGGTCGCTTCAGGTAGTGTGCGTCAAGCTGGCAGAGCGGATGAAGCAAAAGCGAGGACCCGAGAAACACAATGTCTGACGCTTGCTGCTGACCTGCAAAGTCGCGGGTTGTCCAGGAGAGCCAGCTGTGATCGTGCGGTAGTTCCTGAATGTTGGTTTTTCGGAAGGGATTGACAAACGACAAGCAAAGGTTGATGCACAGGACCACAGCGATGACAGCCAGCGCGCGACTTCTGGTACAAACTGTCTTGAATGTAGTTTTTTCGTGCTTTTCCATTAGTTAACGTCTTGTTTTGCTCCTCACTAAAACTGGAAATAGATAAACTTAGGCGACGTGTCGGGCGAAAAAATCAATAGAAAGAGCACCATGGAGGCTACGTAAGCGACGTCGAGCCATTCCGGCAGTTTGATGTGCTTGTTGGCGAAAAGTCCACTAAGAATCTGGCCGCCGAAAAGAACGAGGATAATCATAGGTAGGATCATGAAGATCACCGGATCCGTTATGGCGGGCAGCGTAATCGCGAACGCGGTGGCTGGAGAGGACACTATATCCGGTACCAGAAGGAGCTTCTGGATGACAGCGCAAGCCGATGAGAATGTTTCTGCGCGGAAGAAAACCCATCCAATGCATACCGCATGGAAGGTCAGGACGGTGCACAGTAGCCGCCCTGCGGAGCTGTCGAGCATGCTCCTGACCTGTACAATCGGATCCACTATTCTGCGAAACTCTTTATGGACGATCAAGAGTAAGCCCTGATACGCGCCCCAAACTACGAAATGCATAGCGGCTCCGTGCCAGAGCCCGCCTAGAAGCATAGTGAGAAAGAGATTTCTATAATTGAAGAGTTTTCCGCCGCGGCTGCCCCCAAGTGGAATGTAGAGGTAGTCGCGCAGCCAGGTAGATAACGAAATATGCCACCGATGCCAGAAGTCGGAGATGTTGGTGGCAAGATATGGCAGCGAGAAGTTGAGCGGGACCTTGAAGCCAAACAGCTGTGCGGATCCGCGAGCGATGTCAGTGTAGCCGGAAAAATCGAAGTAGATTTGAAAGGCGAAGGCGTAGACGGCAAGCCATAAATCAAATCCGCTCAAGAGTTCTGGATGTGCAAAGGCGCTTGCCACGACGGTCGAAAGGTTGTCTGCGAAGATAACTTTCTTAAATAGTCCGAACACAATGAGCTTGAATCCCTCATCCAGGTCCTTGAGCTTGAAGTGTTTTTCTTCATCAAGCTGCGGAACAAAGTCCTGGTAGCGTTTTATCGGTCCAGCTATCTGCGTGGGAAAAAAGCTTGGAAAGAGCGCGAATTTCCAAAAGGATGTAATTGGTTTATCGCCTTTATATACATCAGCTATGTAATGTATAAACTCAAATACGAAAAACGATATACCGAGAGGCAAGACGATTTGCCACGGGATATTAGGCAATGTCTTCCCGAAGGGTGCGATGGCTTGATTTACGAGATCCAGGCTGAAGTAGGCATACTTGAAAATGGCTAGTACAACAAGGTTAAGTACAACTGTCAATATCAAGAGCTTTTTCTTGTGCTCCGTGCTCCGACTTACTGCCAGTCCTAAACCATAGTTAACTGCGGTAAGCAGGAAGATAAGCAGCCCGTAGACTGGCTTCCAGGTCATATAGAAGACATAGCTGGCAACCAAAAGCAGCATCGTGCGCCACTTGCTGGGAATGATCCAGTAGAGTGCGAGGACGATGGGCAGAAATATCAGGTAGGCTGCGCTATTGAACAGCAAGCGGGCTCCCTGCAAGCTTGGAAATGCTTGCGAAACATCAGGCTATGGTAATCGAAGTAGACAAGAGAAAGTCGGCTTTGAAGTACTTTTTATCTCGTTTGCATAAGTAGATTTGCAATTCACCGCATTGTGGTATTTTGAGAGCCTGACTGGCGGTCATCGATCGCCTTGTAGACCTTCAATTGGATGCTATCCAAATATGTACAATCCCTATCTGGTGCTCGGACTGCCCGAGAATGCGTCAGATTTAGATATAGAGAAGGCATATAGTTCACTCTCCTGGCGTATGGCTCCGGAGTCCTTTCCTGAGGGAAGTGCGCGGGTGCAGGCCAGGAAGTGTCTGAAAGTTATTGATGCTGCTCACGTCGTCCTGAAAGACAACAAAGAGCTGCTCGCACATTATCTGGAACAGTGCACCAAAGCTGCGGAAGCTGTCAGCATGCACCCGCGACTTGGTCAAATGTGTGTCGCGTCAGGCATGATATCAATGGAGCAGTTGGACGAGGCTGTGCAGGAGCAGTTGAAGTCAGGATTTCCTTTAGGCGAGATTCTGGAGGACAAGCAGTTCTTATCGCATCAACAACTCGAAGGTTTGCTAATGGGGCAGGATTTGATTGATGTCGAGGGGGAGGCCAATGACCCGCTTGCCCAGCGCTTGATTGCGTTGAACCTCGCGACGATTGACATGATACTCATCGCTCAGATGGAAATGAAATGGAACCGGCAGGTGTCCTTGAACGACGTTTGCGTAAGGCACGGCTGGATTGCCAAGGAAGTCGTGGACGCTCTGTTCAGCATCGAGATTAAATAGTCCAGACGAATACAGGGGAATTGTTCTCACCGAGGCAATGGGACCGCCTGCGTCTCGCGGGCACAGAGCACGCTCTGTAGTCCGAGCGTGTTGAGTCCCTCTTGTTCGAGCGCGGTGAAATACCTTCGAGATCGAGAATCCAAAATGTCGAGGTCTGGTTCGACCACGACTAGCCTCTCCGTAAATGATCCGAATAGTTGATCTAAGGTATTCGATCTGAGTTTTACGCGACGATTTTTTGCTTGGTGGACTGATGACACTACTGGAGGTGAAAAAACGTCGTGTGGAGGCGAAAAATTGCGTCGCCGGAATCACCGTCTCACTCCAGGTTTTCAGCCTTTCCGGGAGGCGATGAAACATAATATACATTATCGGACGTCGCTGAAAGTCGGCAAGGATAAAATAAATGTTGTTACGCGGACGTTAAAGCGAAACTGAGGATGTTGGAAAACTCAAGAAGGCGTCTAGGTTTCCAGATCTCCAGATCCGGCTGCTATGTGTTGTTCGGAAGTTTAGTACTAAGGCTGGTGCGGTGCTGGATGCACAGGTCCGATCAATCGATCGAGCATCTCTTTCGCTTCTCGATGGTTCTTTTTGTCGACTGACAATTCGCCGTAAGCCTTCGAAACCCGAGTCGTCATATCATGATCCCAACCATAAATAGTAGCGCGCAATTTGAAGGCTCTTTGGTAGTAAGTTTCAGCTTCATCGAAAGAGCCGCGTGAATGATAGATGATTGCAAGGTTGTAGCAAGCCGTTGCGATCTTGGCGTCTACTTCGTCCAGGGTTTTCTCATAGATCTCTAGAGCTTTTTTGGCATGACTGAGCGCTTCTTCAGGCTTCATCAAGATGAAGGAAATCGAAGCTACAAAAGTTTCAATCTCGGCGGTTTTCAAATGTACTTCTCCATACGACTGCTGCGATGCCTCCAGAGCTTTGATTGCCAAAACCTCTGCTTCGTCGTATCGATGCTGGGCGTAATACATGATGGACAGGCTGTCTAGCGAATATGCCTTGCGCCAGTCGTGACGGTCGAATTCGTGCGATCGAGCGATTGCTTTGAGCCACATACCTTCCGCGTGAGCAAAGTTGCCTGCTGAAGTAGCGCGTTCAGCCATGGTTCTGTATTCCGCCCAATTGTCTTCTCTGTCTATTCTCGGGGTAGGAGCAAGAGCGTGATGCTGACCGGAATTTGATTGAACAATCTTTTGTACAAGCTGACCGAAATTCGCCGCGCATTGATTAGCCGGCGAATCTGCATCGCTGTACATAGCAGGGGATGTGGTGCCTGGGACCGGAAGTGTGGTCATTATTAAAGCAACGTCCATTTATTTAGTTCAAGGACTCTTCCTTGGAGAAGATGTCAAGAGTATAGGTATCAATTGTGGAATTCTTGTGGCATTGGCACGAAATATCAAAAGATTTTCATTTCATTAGTACAACGGCACTGGTGCCTCTCGCTTCAAAGGGCTGGTCGTATTGTTGACTGGTAGAATGGTCGATGGGTGTGAGTGATAGAATTGATACCACCACCAGTGCAGGTTTTTCTTTCATGTGATGGCTAGCCTTGCACAAATGGAGCGAGAACTCATAGTCAAACGTACAAAAGCGGGACAGTCAACGGCGAGGAATGTGCCGCCGACTACAGACAATTCGTAGAAATTCTCAAGCGCATTCTTTCACAATCGGTGAGTTAGGATTTCCATGAGTCCATTGCGGTTTTGACCAGGATCCTCACCGCCAGTCGGCTTGAAGATCTTAGTGCGGATAGTGCGAAGGTCCAAATTAGTTGTCGGCAAGACGAATGGTGGACAAGACGACAAGATAAATTGTGAACAAGGCGAATGTCCGACAATATGAACTCGGAGAACTGATCGATTGATGTTCACCCCTTCCCAACTAGCTCTGGCTGTCTGCTTCGCTATTCTCTGCGCTCCGTTCATCTCTGCCAGGGGGCATAATTAAGCGCTTGCCGAGAATTCGAGGACGTGTCGGTATCCAGACCTTGCGCAACAGACCAATGTCGGCACACCAGCCCTTGCGCGATGAGCTTGGAATGTGCCACTCTTACCTCTTCGGAGGATTAGTCAATGATTGATTTGCCTGCTAGTGCTGCTTTGATTTTGATCGACGTCCAGAAGGGATTCGACCTGCCTTACTGGGGAGTTCGCAATAATCTGAAGGCCGAAACCAACATGGTCAGCTTGCTCCATGCTTGGAGAGCCGCTTCAAGACCGGTTATTCATGTGCGGCATATGTCTACGGAATTGGAGTCGCCACTGCGACCGGACCAGCTCGGTAACGAGTTTAAAGACGAAGTCCGACCACTAAACCTCGAGCACATCGAAGAAAAGACCGTCAATAGCGCGTTTGTAGGAACTTCCCTTGAGCACTACTTACGCTCCAACAGTATTGAAACAGTGGTGTTGGTAGGTCTGACGACAGATCATTGCGTCTCAACAACGACGAGGATGGCTGCCAATCTTGGTTTCGATACATACGTGGTCGCTGATGCGACTGCGACCTTCAATCGAGTCGGATACGATGGTGCCCAGTTTTCCGCGGAGGAAGTCCATGCTTGTGCGCTTGCTAGTTTGCACCAGGAGTTTGCAAATGTCGTGACTACTGATGCGATGCTTGAAGCGAGCCGGCTGTCCTCGTCTGTAACATAATCCCAAACACATTGTTGTTTCACATCCAATGATGTGTGCACAATGTTATCTGTGGGTCCCCAACTAAAGCGCCGATCACATGTTCAGCAACCAGCACAATATTCCGAAGCAACAGTATAGAGTAGATACTCATCCAGCCATTGCTGAGCTGGTCAAGTTCATTCAACAAGCTCAGAAGATCAAGGGCATCAAGCATTGTTTCTACTGGGAAGTCGATAAAAATCGAAAACGCTACACGTTGACACTACATCAGAAAGGTATAACCGATGAGATGGAGTGGTGGATGCACGAAGCCACGAGCGCAGGAGAACGAATGATTTGGTTCTATCGAACTAATGATCTGGGAGTCGTGTACCCGCAGGTTCTTCAAGCCGTTGGTGCGCCGGATCCGTTGCACGTAGAACAAGAAGCGGCGGCGATTCCTTCTACGTTGATTGAATCTTTGGGTGGTATCAAATACGCTTCTCCAGGAACGAGGCACATGGCTCCCGGTAGTGTGAATGCAGCTAACCAACAGGCAGCAAAGCCACCGCTCGCAAAGCTGTTGAGTGGCGAGTTGCAAAGCCTGCCTATGACTTCGATACTGCAAACAGCAGCACGAGAAAGCGCTACTGGTCGTGTGTTAATCGCATCTCCAGAGGGTGATGCTGTTGTGCAATTCTTGCATGGTAGACCTATTCATGCCAGCACCTCGATTCATGATGGCTTGGAAGCAATTCTCGAGTTGTGTACCTGGATGAACGGAGAAGCCTCGTATGCACCTGGTACCAGCGATGATATCAATACGATCGGACATTCAGTCGAGCAGATTCTCTATCTGAGTGCACAACTTATAGAGAACATCGGCTTCTTGCAGGACAATGCAGTTGATGATTTGTCCACTCTCCACCGAGTCACCAACGCAATTCCTGAGCAAGCTTTTGAGAAGAGAATTTTGGATGGACCTCCGCTTGGGTTGGAGCTTCAGAAAAAATTCTTTCAAAGCCTCGATGGTAAGCGTCGTCTAAAAGACATAGCTAAATTGCTTTCGTTGGCATCGAGTCAATGGATCGCCATTGTGTGCAATCTACTCAGACTAGGACTTATACTTACCCCAGATGGTCGATGCCTTATGGAGCAGAACTACGAGGCAGCGCCGGTAGTACCACAAGGTCAGTCATCGACAAGCAACTACTTCGCTTCGGCACAGTCGGCGGAATCGATGCATGCGCAGCTGTCCGGTGTTTCCAGACCCGTCACGCCCGGTCCGAGCAATCAGCCGGGACATTCACAGATGATTCAATCAGAGAGTGGACAGTTCACTACGCAGAGTCCGAGCTCTGGCGCAGCACCTTCGGGAAGCTGGGGCACTCAAGCTACGAGCACTCAGCCATCGACACGAGCAGCACCGTCCGGAAGCTGGGGAACGCAGCCTACGACCAATCAGCCATCGACAGGAGCAGCACCGTCGGGGAGTTGGGGAGCTCAGCCTACAACCAATCAGCCATCGACAGGAGCCGCGCCATCCGGAAGTTGGGGCACTCAATCTACGAGCACTCAGCCATCAACAGGAGCAGCACCATCCGGAAGCTGGGGCACTCAGCCAGTCAATGCGTCAACGCAAACCGGCAGTCATGCGGCTCCATCTGGATCATGGGGAACGCAGCAATCACCCGTGGCAGGTCACCCTCTTGTACCACCATCTAACACCTTCGGCGTCAGTGGTATTGCTGGCGGTGAGAGAGCTCAGTCGCCCGCGGTGCAGGCGTTTGTGTCGGCAACCTCGCAAGAGATCGATTCTGTCCATGTCGGAGTACAAACCGAGATGATTGCTTTTGATGGGGCGGCCTCGAAAAATGTCATGCACACCCTATCTGCTCCTGATACGAATGTGTACACTTCTGACGTAATGCAGTTTTTCCTCGACAGAGAGTTCGCAAGATCATATCGATTCGCCTCAACATTCTCTCTAGTCGTTTTTTCGTTGAAACTCAAAAGCGATGTGCCAGCATCAATGACACCCCTCAAAATTGCATCGATGGTCGCATCTGCGATCACGAAAATAAAGCAAGAAGTTGATATTCTGGGACACTTTGGAGATAAAGGTTACGCAATTATTCTGCCTGGTTCCGATGCTCATGAAGCTGCAAAACTAGTCGACAAGATTACAACCGGTCTCGCCAATCATGCGCCGGAGCTCGCTGAAATTCGACCAACATTCTATGTCGGAATTGCCTCCGTTCCGCACGACGCCAAAGATTTGAATTCGCTCGTCATAAATGCTCAGAAAGCGATGCACGATGCGGTCAAGAGAAATGTAACCAGGGTGCTTTTTTCCGATGAAAATTCCTAGACTGCACTGGCCGAACTGCTATCGATGCCCTTTGACGATTCTGCCTCCCTGAAGTCAAAGCTAGCAGCTATTTCGCTGGAGGCTTCCTCTTCCGCTGTCATGCCTGACTCGGGAATCAACTCTAAGACCTCGTCTTCCGTAGGTTCGTTGGTAGCTTTGGCTGATTCGTCAATCGAACTAGCACTGTCGTCCGTTGCCGCGAAACTGTGCAGTTCTCCTGTCGAAGCACCTGGCGAAGACGGTTGTTCTGCGCTAGCGGATCTTCCACTAAGAACTTCGTTCAACATCGAATTATCGATTTCCGGCAAAGACATTTCCTGACTCATCTCAAATGCTCGAGAGCCAATCGGCCAGCCGTTATTCGTGAAGAGATCTACGGCAGGTTGCAGGACCATTGCCGGCATTTTGAATGTGTGACTGGTGGCACTTGATGATACCACTATCAATGTGCCGCTATCCGAAGTAGTCTCTTTCGTAATAGCCAGTACCTGGTCTTTATAGATGATAAATCGAGTTGCTCCGAACCAGCGGGAGATCAGCTCGGGAATAAATACCAGTCTCATATCTGTGATCACCAGCCGACCTGGACGATCTCGATAAAACACTAAAACAAATTGATTGACGATGGATTCACCTGGCATTGGCGCAAATCTGGAACCCATAAAGATGGCACCGAGCATGGCACCAAACAGCAGAAAAATCCCTGCCCAAACAGCCACGAACATGCCCATGAATTTGCCCCAGGATTGGCTCAGGCGGATTGAATTTGCAATCATCCCCTGGCGCAGTCCTCCGACGATATCGCCCGAGTGAGACAGCGCGAATCCGAGATGCCCGCGAGCGGTAGCATCCCTGGGAGACAGGTCGACAGCGCGCTGATACGCTTTCAACGCATCAGCCTTCTTGCCAAATTTTTGAGAACAGACTCCCAATCCCAACCATGCCGAGGCCGCCTTCGAATCCAGATTTACGGCTTTCTCATACAAAGGCATCGCTCCTTTGTAGTCGCCGCCGCTGGACATAACGTCCGCGAGGTAGGTGTATGCTGTTGCATTTGTCGGGTCGAAGCCGATTGCTTTGCGAAGCGCTTCCATTGCCGGCTGGCGTTTTCCAAGACATCCCAGGGAAAAACCTAATACCACGTATGGATACCCTTTTGCGGGATCCAGTTGTATAGCCAGTCTCGAGTACTTAATCGCGTCCCGATAATCGCCGGATATAGAGTAAAGCCAAGCCATCTCTGCGTAATAGTTAAACTCATTTGGATCAACGGTGATCGCCAGTTGTAACTGTGAGATCGCCTCATCAAGCGAGCCTTGGAGGTATAACGTGCGTGACAGTCGTTCTCTCAGGTGCGGATTCTGTCCCTGAGTTTTTAGCGCGTCTCGAAGCAAGTTGGTCGCCGCATCCAGCTGTCCCTGGGCCGTGAAACGATCGCTCTTTTCGATTATGTCCGAGACTTCCTGGAGATCCTCGTCATTGTCAGCCTTGTCTGTCTTGTCCTCGACTTCGCCTTCAGCATCGGCTTCAGCACCGCCGTCGGTGCTTTGACTTTGGACCGCTTTGTCCTTGGCGGGAACGTCTTGTTGTTGCTGCGCCATGAGAGCGACCGGCGATAGAGCAGTAAGCAGTATCGCGATTCCGCAGCTGATAGCAACAATATTTCTTTGACTCAAATCAGGACCTGATTGTTTAAACACAGTTTGTACTATATGTCATATCATCATCCAGCACAATGTGCACAGCCTCAGCGGGCATGCTAAAATTCCGCGAACTGCCACGGAGAAGCTGATGCCAACCATAAAGGACCCTGCGCCAGGCTGGAATGCGATTAGTCGCGCTCTATCAGCTATCTATGACCAAGGTCCTTCCAAGGAATTTAAACCACCTGTGCCGTATGCACAGGGCGGAGCAGATCCTTTAGACGCAGTGCTTGCGTTTTGCTCCTCGACGACAGAACCACATTGGCATTACATCACGTTCGGATTCAGTGATTTATATGAAAAGGAATCAGAAGTCGACGATCTGAGCGGCTACGGCTTTGAGCTCAGCTTTCGGCTTATTGCGTCTCACGGTAACGGTGTTCCACCTGAGTGGCCGGTGGCTTTGCTCAATCAATTGGCGCGCGCTGTCTACGAATCTGGTAGCACAATTCACGATAAGCAGCATCATGTACTTGCTCGACCAATCGATATGGTTGGAGGGGTGAGACTCAATGCCGTACTAATCGTGAAGGACAACGAGCTTCCCGTGCTCGACACCGCCAATGGCAGAGTTGAGTTTTTGCAGGTGGTTGGGCTTCACGTAGATGAGTCGGATGCACTTAAGTGTTTGAAGGTAGACCGACTCATCGATGTTTTTCGTGAAAAAGAAAGCAAGAATCTGGTCACCAATCCGAGAAGACGGTCTCTGCTCGAAGATCCGGTTTTGAAAGCGGAAGTCGAGAGCGGTGCTCAGAAAGAGCAGCAGTCTGTTTCTGAAATAAAATGCGCTCTGGCTGAATGGATTTTTACACACAAAATCACGATCGCGTTCGGTCGTGAAATTATTCCGCAGTTGAAGAATTCGCTGATATCTCGGCTTGAAGACGGCACCAGCTTGACAATAAGTGACGGAGATAGCACTGTCGTGTTTGAGTCCGGTGCGTCACCCGGTTTGGCAATCGAGGACACTGTGTTGGTAATCACACTCGGAATCGACGAAGCCAAGCAATTTGTTGCCAGTATTTCAGAGAATGCAAGTCGCATTCACACGCTGCCAAATCTTCCCATAGACATCGAATTCGTCGAAAGCCCCAATAGCGATGCGAAGAGTAATATGATGGAGACGCTCCTCTAACAAGTACGATA
The DNA here is from genome assembly GCA_019746975.1 of Candidatus Obscuribacterales bacterium. Lineage (GTDB taxonomy): Bacteria > Cyanobacteriota > Vampirovibrionia > Obscuribacterales > Obscuribacteraceae > JADYXR01. The sequence goes on along the minus strand of JAIERK010000039.1, from coordinate 10,292 downwards.
TCCTTAGGGAAACCGACTAAGGATTATGCGACCAATGCTGCCACTGACCGGAATTAAAGTCCTTGATTTCACCCATCTGCTTCCTGGCGAAGTCTGTGTTGCCATTCTGAGCGATATGGGTGCCGAGGTTGTGCGGATCGAGGCTCCTACTCCCGGATTGGCGCACAAACTCGAACCCATAGTCGATGGAGAAAGTCTCTTCTACTGGAGCATGCAGCGTGACAAAACACGTCTCAAGGTAGATCTCAAGAATCCTGAAGGTCTGGCGCTGGTGAAAAAACTGGTTGCCGAAGCAGATGTCGTTACCGAGAATTTCAGAACTGGCGTTATGGATCGGCTGGGGCTAGGCTTTAACGACTTACGCGCGATCAATCCAAAACTGATTTATCTTTCGATTACCGGTTATGGTCAGGATTCCGAACTCCAGGATACTCCGGTTCACGATCTCAACCTTTGCGCCGAAGCCGGCATCCTGAGCCTCAATCGCCGCGAGAATGAGAGACCTGTTATTCCTGCACTGCCAATTTCTGACTATATGGCGGGAATGCTGGCGACGTTGTCGGTAATGGCTGCACTTGTCGAGGTTCGTTCTGGGGGTGAGGGGCGGGCGCTTGATATCAGTATGGCCGATGCCGCCATCTCGGCTATGAGTGTACTTGGTTCGATCGTCTTGTATACAGGAAAGACGCCACATGATGGCGGTTTTTCGTATCCAAAAGAGTATCCGAACTACAATGTCTATGAATGCAAGGATGGTGGTTACTTGGCCGTAGCGTGCCTGGAGCGCCCCTTCTGGCAAACATTCTGTAAGGTGATCGGGCGACCCGATCTCGAAGGGGCGATCGACAGTCCTGCTGAGCACGGTGGGCTTATCGCTACCCTGACGCAGCTTGTCAAGACCCGCACGCGTGACGACTGGGGCGCAGTGTTCCACGGAACCAAATGTTGCGTATCGCCCGTCAACTCGATTAACGAAGCATTTCAAAAGTACCCCTTGAAAGATAGGGGAATGATTGCGGATCTGCCCCACCCGACTCTAGGCAACATTCCACAAATTCTATTTCCAGTCGATAAACAGCTACGCCGGACCAGTTGGCAAGATAGTCCCAAATCAAGTTTTTCGGAGCTGATTGGTTTGCTTAATAAATCTGGCTACAGTTCGGATGAAATCGATAAACTAGTTCAAAGGAAGATCATTTCCCTACCAGCGGAGGTGACAACTTCCAGAGTATCGTCGAGCAGATAACTATTGTCGCAGTTTGAGATGCCAGAGCCGCAACAACAACAGCAGTTAGAACAAACCAAAGCCGATCTGAGACTCGGTCAGGTGCTCATCGACATCGGTATGGTTTCCAACGACGATCTGGGCTACGCCCTGCACCTGGCACGCGAAGTCGGGTTGCCGGTCGGTCGGGTTCTGGTGATGTCTGCATTTGTCTCGGAGGAGAATCTGCAGGCTGCTGTCCAGCTACAATCTTTGCTCAAGGATCAGCTCGTCGACCAAAACACTGCACTACAGGTCGCAGCTATGCTGCTTCAGTCAAGAATGTCCCTGGAGGAAGCCCTGGGGAAGGTGGGCTGGATTCATCCCGGTGAGGTAAGTGGTAACAAGCTTGGGGAGCTGCTTGTCGAAGGCGGGTACGTGACTCCGCATCAGCTTCAGGATGCCCTTGTGAAAAGCCGTTCTTCCGGTGTGCCGTTCGGTCGCCTCTTGGTACTAAATATGGTGCTGCCTGAAGCACTTTTATCATCAGCGCTTAATGCACAAATTCTCATTCGTGATGGCAAGGTCACAAAAGAACAGGCGATACAAGGCTTGAAGGCTGCTAAAGATCGACAGGTATCGGTCGAGTTGCCTTTGATCGAGAGAGGCTACTACCGGCTGCCTGCTCGGCACACTATCAGATTGGGTGAGTTGCTGGTTCTTGCCGGTCTCATGACAGAAACAGATCTAATGTATGCTGTCGAGATTGGCTTGTTGAACAATAAACCTATCGGTCAGGTTCTCGTTGAGCTGCAATACATCTCCAAGGACGTGTTGAGTGCGTCACTCGAGTTCCAAACCAAGGTTGCTTCCGGCGAAATCACTCCACTTTGGGCTGCCCATCGCCTGACCGAGATCTACCACTATGGCGCTGGAAGTTCGTCGACCAGCTCGATTTCAGATGACACTACCAGGGCGCCTGCTACAACCGTTTCCTTGAGTAAATTTCTTTCGCTCGTCGGTGTGGTAACAGAAGAAGACATCAAAAAAGCAATCGAGCTGAGCGTCGAGAATCCTCAGGTCCTTGGACGAATGTTGCTCATGGCCGGCTGCATAGACGAGAGCACACTCAAGTCAGCGTTGCGATGTTATTCGCTGGTTAGAGAAGGAATTCTGGGAACTGAGCAGGCCTTTATCGCTTTCAACTACAGCCAGCAGAGCGGCATTAGTGTTGACGATGCTTTGCAGGAACTTGGCGTCGTCCGAGGTTAAGTCGGATTCGACCAAGGGCAAGGATGCATTCGACTGCACTGGGTTCAGCCTGGATCAATCTCTCAATTGTCGCAGTTGCCGATCTGACTCTTAGTCCTTATCTGTTCATGTCCGGCCAGCTCATAATTTCGCGATCGGAGATATCCGCGAACGGATCGTAATCGAGTCGCTGCGCTTCTGGTAGCTCCTTGATGTTCGGATCGGCGATCGATTGCGCCACTGCCCGTAGTTCTACCGGTCGAGCCGGTAACATGATTTGTCCCATGACTTTCGTTTTGACAGTTTGCATGGCGGCTAGCTTGGCCTTCAGTGCAAGTTTTTCTTTCAGCTCTTTTTGCGCTTTGAGCTTTTCAGTCTTGGCTTTGGCTTCTTCCAGCGCTTTCTTCCTGAGTTCGGCTTGGGTTCTTAACGCAATCAACTCTTCCTGCTCGTGCTTTGCAATCGCTTCCTGGTATCTGCGATATGCGCGAATAAAATGTAGCAACCTTCCGAAGTTCCACGTCATGCGAAAGTTATATCCGGAGATTCTCGAGTTCGCCGGAAAAGCCAGAACGCGAGAATGATTGAGAGACTGAATCGTCTTGAGCAGGCACGCATTCAATACACCATCTGCAGTGCTCGCATAAATGTGTCCGCGAAGGTTGCCTTTTCGGTCGATACTGAAAATACACGCGGCACTACCCTGGACTTGATTGCTTGCGTCTTTCGATAAATAGCCCATAAGAACGTGTTGAAAAGCTCTTTTGTACCGCGAAATCCAGAAATCCCAATCAGGAGTATTCTCCGGCGCCTGTACAAATTTCGAGAGTCCGTCGGAATGACTAGCCCATTCGGAGGAGTTGATCCACTTGCTTTTGTCGACCAGCATCATCATGTCGCCCATCGGCATAATGTCTGCAGCCCAACTTCTGTATTGCGACTGGCGAGGGCTGTGTTTTCCCCCTTGCCGCACCATATCCTTCCCCTGCTTCCACATACCCTGCAGAGAAGCGATCATGTCGGGCGGGGGCATCTTTATAGTGCCGTCCGCGGTGACAATCGTCTCCGGCTTCTTGCCACCGAACATTTGGGACACGCTGCTGCCGACCATGTTGAAAAAATCAGATTGTTCGACGACCACTTTCGGAAGTTTTGGAAGTTCACTTCCCTTGCTCGAAAGAGCTTGCTTGGTGAGGCTCGAAATTACTTCGGGCGGGCAGAGGCGGGCAGCCCATTCCAGCTCGGAAAGTGCCTCCGAGTCTTTTCCGATTTTCGATTTTGCCATGCCGAGGTAGTAATGCGTCAACCCGTCGTCCGGGTTGTCCTGTAGATCTTGCGCGAGAAGCGCTGCGGCTTTGTCGTAGTGTCCAGCACGATATTCCTTGAGTGCATCGTGCAGAAGGATCGCGGACCCGTCGGCTTCAGCACCAGATGTGGTGAATAGGAGTTTGAGTACAACGATACACATCGACAGCACCGAGCGAGTATCAATTGATACCCGCCTGTCGCGGCTATAGTTTTTGCTTCTCCTAGTCACGGGCTGTGGCTCAAGGTCGTCTTGACTAATAATACCCATTTTATTACGGGCTGCAATTCCTGCCTGGTTAATCTGTTGGTTTGTCCTTGGGTTTCATTCGATATAGTCTTAGCGTCTTATCGAGCAACTTCACATCGAATCCGTATTGCTCGTACTTCTGAATTAGATTGTCCTTGGCATGCATTACAAAAACGTGGTCCTGCTGCTTGAGCCAATCAGGAGGAGGCACCTTGATCCAGGCGAAGGGCTGTTGAGGTCTGAGATGCGATAAGGAGAGGACAAACAGAACGCTTTCGTAGTTTTGTGTTTGATCTACCATGACTACCGTGTTCGGCTCCTGTTCCAGAAATTCCGCAAGTTTAGAGATCGGGTACCTGTATTTGCCTCGCTCAACCGGCAAATTAATTGACGCAGCTATTTGGCATGCAAGGAGGAAAGCAAGACTAACTGCGGCCATGGTCCGCCTTACTAGTACCCCGGAAGTCCAGAATCTCGCAATCGTAAATGCCACTGGAAAAATCGCAATCAATGGAATCGGGAGAAAGTATCTGACGATCGTAGAGCGCATTCCACCGATAAAAATGTCCTGCCCCCAGAAGAAACCTGCTAGCACTATGACCTCAGTCAACAGGAAAAGCGACTGCAACGCTGCTTTTTTGTACAGAAAATAACAGCAATACACCTCTAGACTTAATAGTGTCCAGAGTGCTGGTCTATATGGATCGAAGATGGACGGGTCGCGACCTTCGAACCAAAACTTCGGATGGAAAATCCAGTTGAACAAAGGTGAAAAAAGCCACGCGTTTAACAAACACATAAATTCTGTTTTTTTATTGACCCAGGAAGTCATTTGCCTGACGAATTCCCAGCGCTCCCAGAGTCCAAAAAAGAGCGGTGACACAGCCACCATTGATAGTGACACTGCCAACCCGGTGTACAGCAGGAGCTTGATCGAATCACTGCCTGGAGCTCGTTTACCAACAGCCAGGATTCCGGCGTATAGCAAGTGTCCGACAGTCGATAAAACGAGGAGATACGAGAAGTAAACACCACCGGCAATACTGCATGCATATATGGCCCAATCGCTCAATCGCTTCAGTCGTAATGCTCGTAAAAAACAGGTGCTGACGATGCAAAAAAAGAAGAAGCCAGCTCCATATTCTCGAAGCTCTACCGAGTACATGATGTGAAGCGGGGAAAGCGAAAGCATTGCTGCTGCTAGCAATGCTACATCTCTGGATTTGAACAGCTCAATCCCGAGCCAGTAGAACGCCGCCAATCCAAGTACTCCAAAAACAACCGAGTACATTCGCTGGATCCATGTTTCGGTGCCGAACAACCGGCACCACACATACAGACCCTGGAAGTATCCAGGCGGATGCTCGGATTGATCGGCTTTCAGTGCCAGGCTGACGCTGCGGAAGGAAGTGCCTCGGGGCGCCTGGAAATTCTGTTTGACCTCACTTAACGTTAGAGGCTTGATTTTGCTTTTCTTTTTCCATTCGTACAGAGATTCTCTGATTGTGTGTCCGGATATAGCGATCAGAGTATAGGTTTCATCGTGCCAGACGATTGGTCGATTAATCTCGTAGCACCGGACAAAAACGCCTGCGAAAATAAGCGCTGCCAGAAGGTACCCAATAATCTTATTTTGGGACTTCCTGTACAGGTTTGACAACAACGCTGGTTCCTACGGATTCGTTGAAACTGATTCGACAACACACGCACTCTGATTCTTGCATTACGTCGATACTTGCTGATAAGCGTGTCAAAGCGCAGGTTCTACTATTTCTCTTCTTCGACCTCTTCCACGGTTACCGCGTCTTCTTTCGATGCTGGTAAAGCCTTAATCTGTTCTTTAGGCGCGGGTAAAGCCTTGAGTGGCTGCTCGTGGACCTCGATCAATTTCGGACCCGAGGACGATCCGTCCAACACCTTTTGCTTAAGTGCTGCAAGTTCTGAGTCTAAATCCGAAGCTGCGTCGAGCTCTTTAATCTTTTGATCTAAACCCTTGTCGCCTCTCAGATCAGCTATAGCCTCATTGCGAAGTTCTGTCTGTCTGATCTTCTCTTCAATCTTATCGAGTCCTCCAGACGACCCTGTGCTGGAGAGAATCTCGTTGGCCTTGGCCGTTGCCTCGCTGGCGTGAGCCCTGGCAACAATGTCTTTTTTCTTCGCTTGAAAATCGCGAACTTTGGCATCGTGTTCTGTCGTCTTTTCTCGTAAAGCTGCTGTCGCGGACTTTTGCGCTTCCAATTGAGAACGCATATTTGCTAGCCCTTGTTCAGCCTCCTGCCGCTTCTGCAGGCACTGTTTTGCTAATTCATCATCGCCTTTCCCGATGGCAAGCTCCGCGCGTTTTTGCCATGTCGCTACTTCTTCAGAATCTTTTTGAAGTTTTTGCTCCAACCCCTTCTCGGCGGTCAAAGAGCTGATCAAGGCTTCCTTTAGCTTCTTCTGCGTGCCTTCAAGCTCCATTTGAGCTTGCTCTGCCAGGATCTCCGGAGTTTCAACTTTGCTAATTCCCTGATTTAGCAATCCCTTGATCACATTCATTAAACGGCTAAACATCGAGCGCTCCTCTTAGTCCTGCAATTTCTTGGTTTCCTGGAGACCGGACCATGCATCGGCTGCATTAAAGCATGATAGCAGTCTTACTTCTTATCCAAAAGCTCCTTAGCGGCCTTATCCAATCCTAAACCGGTTTTTTGACAATAAGCAAGCAGGGCTAAAGCCCGATCCTGTGATATCTCGCCGAGCTCAAGCAGCTGCTGGGCTCTCTGAGCCGTGGCAAGCATGTGGTTGTCGATCTTTCCAAGCAGCACCAAAATTTTCGTCATGTCTCCGCCGTTGTGCGCTTGAAAATCACGGGCATTGTTTAGATCCTCATCCGCCAATATCCCGCTGTCATTGAGCAGTTTCAAGACTGCCCAATTGAAAGACTTGAATACTTGGGGATTCGAGATGGTGCCTACTGCTAATGTCGACGCACCACCGATTCGTTCGTTGGTGGTGGTACCGATTGGCGGTGCCTTGGGCAGCGCCTGGAAAGAACCCGAGAGAGTATCGTCAAATTGAGTGCCTCTCAAACTCTCCCACGGTAGCACGGCGAAGTGCGCAGCCGTGCTTTCTTCGTCTGGATGAAATCTGCCGTCCAGAAGTTCGATCTTCAATGCATGAGCGTTTTCGTAGCGATCCGCAGGGTTCTTGGCTAATGTTTTGAAAATGAGCTGTTCAAGCCACAAAGGTATCGTATGGTTGGGATAAATTTTCGAGAATGACGGTGGCATCTCATGCACTTGCTTGTGCATGATCCTCAAGGAGCTGCCTCCGCGGAATGCGCGAGCGCCTGTCAGCGCCTCGTACATAACGCATCCAAGCGAGTAAAGATCCGATCTGATGTCCACGTCGTCGCCCTGACATTGCTCGGGGCTCATATAGCATGGGCTGCCTATGAGCTCTCCCAGAGTCGTCAGCTCCTGTGTGCCGCCCATGTCCGTGACTAGTTTGGCGACGCCGAAATCGACAAGTTTTATGTTCTCGCGACCGCGACTGGTAGGAACAAACATAATGTTGCTTGGCTTTATGTCTCGATGAACGATGCCTTGTTCGTGAGCGTGAGTCAAAGCGCTTAGAATTTGCGAAAAGCTCGTAATAAATCGTGCCAGCGTCAAAGGACCGCTCTTAATGAGAATATCCGCCAGACTTTGTCCTTCCAGATATTCCATGACCATGTAAGGGAGTCCGTCGGTGGCAATTGAAAAATCCGTGACCTGGACGATGTGAGGATGCTTAAGAGCGATGGAGGCTCGACCTTCACGGATAAACCGCCTTCTGGCTCCTGCGTCTGATAACATTGCACTGTGCAGCACCTTGAGCGCTACCTTTTGCTTTGTTTGGTTGTCAGTGGCTCGATAGACGCATCCCATACCTCCGTAACCCAATCGCTCTTCAACGTGATAGCGTTGCGCGAACAGGCAGCCGAGCTTCAGAACCGAGACATCGTCTAGGTCGAGGAGCTCCGACAAATCGCTGAGGGATGGATCTTCGCTTTCTAAATCAGAGGCCATCAAGAGAATCCGATTACGCCAAACCTGTATACTTTTCTGTCTATATACTCTCTACCATAAGATTACTTCTAAATCTCATGACAAATTGCACCTTCGTCACTTATTCAAAACTTCCCAATCTTGATCCCGACGACAAGATTGTTTTCGATATCCTCACCAGTCGAGGTGTCGACTGTCAAATCGCGGTGTGGGATGACCCTTCCATTGACTGGTCGAAAGCCGGCGTCACGGTTATCCGATCGACCTGGGATTACATCCAAAAGTTTGACCAGTTCATGGATTGGATTGATCACGTCTCTAATGTCACAGAGCTCTTCAACCGACCAAATTATTTACGATGGAGCAGCCACAAATCTTATCTTCGAGATTTATCCGAAGCAGGTATCGGCATTGTCCCGACCGAGTGGTTGTACAGATTCGGCAGCGTTGATGTCAAGGAAAAACTGATGTCAATGCTCAAGAACGAGCCCTCTGGAAAATTGGTTGTAAAACCAGCCATTGGACTCGCCACCAGTGGTGTGATCATTGTGCAGGAAGAAAACATCGACGCTGCGGTGAAACACACGGAGGATTTGTTGCGGACGGTGGACGTGATGGTTCAACCCTTCATCGCTTCGGTAAAAACGCGAGGCGAGAGAGCCCTGGTCTTCGTAAATGGAAGATATTGTCACACGGTAAGAAAAATGGCATTCCAAAAGCTCATGCCTGGCGGAGAGGCGGGCGAGATGCCGGTCGAAGTCACTTTCGCAGAGCTGGAGTTAGCCGAGCGCGCGATGTTGGTACTCGGCGATTTGGTTCGTAAGCATGAGAAAAACCCAAACAGATTGCCTGCTTTGGATGCCGTCGCTGGCGGTGGCATGACTACGATGGGAGAATCGAATGAAGAGGCTTTCCTTTCGCCACCGTTGTACGCAAGGATTGACTTGGTTCATGCCGAAGACGGGACGCCCATGATCATTGAGCTCGAACTTGTAGAGCCGTCGCTATGGTTGACCTACTACCCGATCACCGCTGAGCTCTTTGCGGATGCAATCGAACACGCCATCAAGCGCACTAACCGGCGAGAGCCGGTCACCTGCGGTTAAGTACCACCAGCGTTAGGTCAGTGCACAGCGTGCAGGAGTGTGGGACCGCCGGCGTCGCGACCGCCAACATTCAAATCCAATTCGGGTCCGATTGTAATTTCCTGATTAGGAAATGCTTCAAAGTACTGTCCTTTTCCTACGTCCGAGCGAATGACTCGCACCACCCGCGGTTTTGTGACGTCGGAAGAAATTTCCGGACTGTTTGCTCCAGCTCTGTCAGAAGCTTGTTCCAACCGTAGCTGGCTTACCGGGCTTGCCGATCGGATGGACCAGAATCATTGATAATCTAGCTTGATACGAGCGTGACTCTAGCTGGTGCGACCACAGAAGTCGTGTCTGCCGGAATCCATGTGATACCACTTGTATGGTATGACGTGTGTCCGTTGAATTTGAGGTCGTCTCGGTTTGGATAATCTGAGCGCCACTGCGCCCCGCGCGATTCTGCACGTAGCAAGGCCGCCTGGGCGACCATCAGACCAAGGACGTACGCGGCGTTGCGCTCTGAGACGAGTCGACGAGAGACCGAGCTGTCAGCAAATTCGTCAGACAACATCTGATATCTGCGGAGATTGGCTGAGGTCGACCTTTCGTTAGTCATGTCGTGGCTAATGGTGCTACTTGATAAAACGGAGGTATGCGCCTGAGGTGCACCGAGCTGATTTGACAGCCAGAGCAGCTTTTCTGCCTCTTCCTCCAGTCCAGGCACCGTACTTAGTATGAAATTCGGTGCATCCGAAGTACAGTATGTCGGTACCGTATCCAATATCGTATCTGATGCTGCCAGATTATCGTTGATGAAATTTCTCAATTTTTCTGCCGATCTCACTATGCCTACGTCGTGCAGTAGGCGACTGCGAAACATTTCCAGATTGAAACGTGTCCCCAGCAAAGAAGAATCGTTGGCAAAAATAGCCGCATCTAGCAGGATGTCTCGCCGAAAAGTACTTGGCATGGACTCTGAATGGACATTCGAGAGCGCATAGTCTCGATCGTGAGAGATGAGACGACGAGCGAGGTTCATCGCCATGACACCGCCTTCCAGCAAAGAGTTGCTGGCAAGCCGATTAGAGCCATGAAGCCCTGTACAGGCACACTCGCCGATTGCGTATAGTCCTTCTACGGTTGTTCTTCCATCGGCATCAGTT